>DIAV01000165.1:0-192 GCA_002415895.1 Anaerolineales bacterium UBA5069
GTGGAACAACTGCGGCCCGGCCACACTCGCCACGAACCTGAGTTACTATGGTGGCACGCTGGATCAGGCCGCGATTGGCGCGGTGCTGCGCCGTTCGCCCGACGACAAGAATGTGAGTCCTGAGGAACTGGCCGCCTTTGCGCAGGCGCAGGGGATGCAGGCTACGGTGCGCGTGAATGGCTCTGCCTCTCT
>DIAV01000165.1:433-4373 GCA_002415895.1 Anaerolineales bacterium UBA5069
GAAGAGCATGCCAACGACGGTATGGGCCACTATCGCCTGATTACAGGCTATGACGATGGCGCGCAGGCGTGGATTGCCTATGACTCCTATGTGAGCAGCGGGCTGGTGCAGGGCGGCGGCGCCAAGGATGGCAGCGCCGCCGACGACTACCGCGGCATCTACTTCCCGTATGCGCAGGCCGCCGACTGGTGGAAGGTCTTTAATTACACGTACATGCTGGCGTACCCGCCCGCTGCCGAGGCCGAGGTGCAGTCCATTCTGGGCGCAGCGTTTGACATCGGCGGGCAGTGGGTTGCCGCCGAAGCCACGGCGCGCGCCGATCTTGCCGCCAACTCCGGCGATGCCTTCGCATGGTTCAATTTGGGTTCGTCCCTCTGGGCGCAGAACCGCGCCGCCGAGGCTGCCGATGCCTTCGACCAGGCGCGCGCGATTGGGTTGCCCTGGCGCATGCTCTGGTACCAGTTCGCGCCCTTCGTGGCCTACAGCGCCGTTGGCCGCCACCAGGACGTGGTGACGCTGGCCGATGCGACATTGGCCAATACCGACAGCATTGAGGAAATATACTACTGGAAAGCGCGCGCACTGGCAGCCATGGGCGACTCGGCCGGCGCACGCGCTGCGCTTGACCAGGCCCTTGCCCTCTATCCTGGCTACACCGACGCAGCAACGCTGCGCGCAGCGATTGGATCCTAACAAACTGCAGCAACTCAATATTATTGATCAATGATCATTGCCCACTCTCTGTCGCGCTGTCGCGCACATTGCCAATGATCAAGATTCAATTATTCTTCAATCATCACACGCCAGCCCACCACCCTGCAGGCCATGCCAACCACCCTCTCGCCAGCCGAAATGCGCGCCGTGGCCGTAGAGAGCCGCGGCCTGGATGCCGCCTTGCGCCGCCGCATTGCGGGCGAGGTGCGCTTCGATGGCTGGAGCCGCTCGCTCTACAGCACCGACGCCAGCCTCTACCAGATTCAGCCCGTGGGCGTTGTCATTCCCCGCCACAGTGACGACCTGCACGCCGCACTTGAGGTAGCCGCGGCGCACAACGCGCCACTGCTGGCGCGCGGCGCGGGCAGTTCGCTCGCAGGGCAGGCCGTAGGCGCGGCGCTGGTGATCGACACGAGCAAGTATATCAACCGCATTCTGGCGATTGATGTTGAGGCGCGCACAGCACAAGTGGAGCCGGGGGTGACTGTGGCCGTGCTCAATCGCACGCTCGCGCCGCTGGGGCTGATGCTGGGCCCCGACCCCGCCAGCAGCGAGCGTGCGACGATTGGCGGATCGGTGGCCAACAACGCCACGGGCAGCCATTCCATCCTCTACGGCATGATGGCCGATCACGTGCGCGCTGCCGACGTGCTCTTGGCCGACGGCGCTTCGGCGCACTTTGCGGCAATCGCTCCCGCCGCCCTGCCTGCCCATGCGCGGCGCGGCGGTCTCGAGGGGACAATCTACCAGGACCTTGCCGCGCTGGCGCTGGAGATGACACCCGCCATTGTTGCGCACTGGCCCCGGCATTGGCGGCGCGCCTCGGGCTACAATCTGGACCGTGTGGCCGCGGCCCTGGCCCCGCTGGATCAGCGCAGCCGGTTTGACGGCGCAAGCCGCTTTCGCCCCGCCATCTGCAACCCGCAGCGGCGTGACGCGCTCAACCTCGCGCAATTCCTCGCCGGCAGCGAGGGCACGCTGGCCATCTTCAAGACAATTACGCTTGACCTTGTGCCCCGCCCCACGCGCACAGCCGTGGCCGTGCTCCACTTTGACGACCTCATCGCCGCCTGCGCCGCCATCACCGATGTGCTGGAGATGGAGCCGAGCGCGTGCGAACTGCTTGACAGGCAATTGATGGATCTGGCCCGCCGCCAACCCGAATGGGCGCGCCGCCTGCACTTTGTGGAGGGCGATCCCGCAGCCGTGCTGCTCACCGAATTCTATGGCGAGAGCGAGGCCGATCTGGCGGCACAACTGGATCACCTCGCGGCGCACATCGCGCGCCGCGGCCACCGCGGGGCCGTGGTGCGCGTGACGGACGCGCTGGGCCAGGCCGATCTCTGGGCCGTGCGCAAGGCCGGGCTCAACCTGCTCATGAGCCGCCGCGGTGATTTCAAGCCTGTGCCCGGCATTGAGGATGTGAGCGTGCCGCCCGAACAGCTCGCCGCGTACATCAGCCGGGTGCGCGCGTGGTGCACCGAGCGGACGGGCGTGCGCGCTGTGGCTGTCTATGCCCATGCCTCGGCGGGCTGCCTGCACGTGCGCCCTGTGGTTAACGTGAAGACCGCGCAGGGGGTGGCAACGTTGCAGGCCATGGCCGACTTTGCGACGGATCTCTGCCTCGAGTATGGCGGCGCACTCAGCGGCGAGCACGGCGACGGCCTGGCCCGCAGCGCGCTCAATCAGCGGCTCTTTGGCACGGAACTCTATGGCGCGTTGCAGCGCGTTAAGCAGATCTTCGACCCGCACAATCTGCTCAACCCGGGCAAGGTGGTCAATGGGCCACCCTTGACCGAAAACCTGCGCATGGGCGCAGACTATGCGACCATCCCGATTGACACTGTCTTCAATTGGAGTGCCGACGGCGGCTTTGCCGCGGCAATTGAGATGTGCAACGGCGCGGGTGTGTGCAGAAAGACCGAGACGGGCATTATGTGCCCCTCCTACATGGCCACGCGCGACGAGGCCGACACAACGCGCGCCCGCGCCAACGCGCTGCGCAACGCACTGGCCGGGCGCATTCCCCACGAGGAACTGCTCTCCGAAGGAATGGCGGAGGTGATGGACCTCTGCCTCGGCTGCAAGGCATGCAAGAGCGAATGCCCGTCATCGGTGGACATGGCGCGCATCAAGGCCGAGTTTCTCGTGCACTACTACCACAAGCATGGGCTGCCCCTCTTCAACCGCCTCATGGGCATGTTGCCGCAACTGAACACGCTGCTCTATCGCGCGCCGGCGCTGACGCCGCTGCTCGTGCCTGCACTCAACGGCGTGCTCCAGTCGCGCCCGTTTCGCCGCCACGTGCAGCCCGCGCTGGGCGTTGCCCCCGAGCGCACACTGCCCCTCTACGCGCCCCGCACTTTTGCGCAGGAGGCCGCGCGCTTCTCCACGCCCCACCCCCGACACCCGACCCCCGACTTAATTCTCTTCCACGACACATGGACGAACTTCAACGAGCCGGAAGTGGGCATGGCGGCGCTGCGCGTGCTGCACGCGGCCGGATGGCATGTGGAGCTGGCGCACGGGCGCGCGTGCTGCGGGCGTCCGCTGCTTACGGGCGGCCAGGCCGACCGCGCCCGCGCCTGGGTGGACCACAACGTGGCGCTGCTGGCCCCAGCCGCAGTGGCGGGCATTCCCATTGTGGGGCTGGAGCCAAGCTGCATCCTCACGCTGCGCGACGAGTACCCAGCGCTGGCAGCGGACAGCCGCCGCGCCGTGATCCTGGCATCCAATGTATTCACATTTGAGGAGTTTGTGGTGCGCGCGCTGGCCGAGGGGGCGTTCGACGTTGCGTGGCAAAGCACACCGGCGCGGGCGCTGCTGCATGGCCACTGCCACACGCGCGCGCTTGTGGGCAATGCGCCGGCACAGGCCGCGCTGGCGGCGGCGGGGTATGTGGTGGAACTGCTGCCCTCGGGCTGCTGCGGCATGGCGGGCGATTTTGGCTATGAACGCGACCACTATGCCATCAGCCGCACCATTGGTGAGGACCGTCTGCTGCCCGCCGTGCGCGCTGCCGCAGAGGATGCGGTGATTGTTGCCAGCGGCACAAGCTGCCGCCACCAGATCGCAGATCTCAGCGGCAAACAGCCGCTTCATCTGGCCGAAGCCCTCGCCCTGCGCCTGGCATAATATCGGCGCAAAACAACAACTCGACGCAAAGGAGCGAAGAGAGCAAAGGCTGGCCCCGAAGGGCAGGTAGTAGGCGTAGCCGCCACTGAGC
>DIAV01000410.1 GCA_002415895.1 Anaerolineales bacterium UBA5069
GGGGCCGGGGGTGAGGTGCTGTTGACCTCGACGAAGTTGCGCCAGCGCGCTGTGCGCGCGTAGTGCGCGCGTTGTGCTAGGGCGTGTTGCGCGGACGCGAAATGATAGTCAGGATGCCAATGGAGAGGCCACCCACAATCAGCACCACCAGGCAGAGCGCGGCAATCGTCAATGTGGTGCGACTCGTGCCTGTGTTCTCATTGGCGGACATAACGGTTGGCAACGCAGTCAGCGTTTCGACTTCGCTTGCACCCAGCAGGCCAAATTGCTCGGCGTCGGCGACGGTGTTTGCTGCCGGATTAAGTGCGGCGTTGGCATCCGGCGTGGCCTCACCAGGCTGCACCTCGGGACCCACGGCCAGTGTCACCGCACCGTTCGCCGGCGCCTGACCGGCAGGGGCAGGGTTTGCATAGAGGGTAGGGGTGGGCGTCAACGTACCCGGCTGGCTGTAATCGGGCAGCGGTTGTGCCTGCCCGCCATCACCACCGCCGCGCTGGATAACGGTGGTCTGGCTTTGTGCGCCGGCGGGCTGCGCTGCGGTATTGCCGCCGGACTGTCCGGAGACTGGCTGCGCAACAAAAGGCACGGCCTGCATGTCAGTGCAGAGCAACGCGCTGTCTACATACATCCACGTGCGGCGGTTGTTACCGTCATTGAAGGCGTTGAAGTAGACAAACATGCTGCGCCCGCGGTATTGCGACAAGTCAACCACCTGCTGCTCAAAACCGCCTGTGGTGCGGCGCGTGCGCGCCACAACCGCGAGCGTGGAGAGATCGGGGTTGAGCAGCACAACGTCCTGCCGATCTTCGCCAATGCCGACGCTGTTGGAGGCGATTTCTTCAGTGCCAAGCAGTTGGAACCAGATCAGCCGCGCGCTGGGGCTGTTGGCCGGGATTGTGACCAGTTGGCGCATGGAGGAGAAACTGAGCGTGTCGTTCCTGAAGTTGGGCGGGTTGCCCAACTGTGCGGCGCGGTTGCCTGCCTGCCGGAAGGTCCACACGTATTGGCCGGGCAGCATGTTGGGGCCAAAGATCCAGCCTGCGTCGGATTCGAAGTCCCCGTTGACAAGGATGTTCGTGCAGCCAAAATCGGGCGGGAAGGGTGTGGTGGGTGGAAAGTAGGTAGGCGTTGGAAACTGGGTTGGCGGGAAGCCCGTTGGCGGCGGGAAAGGCGTTGGGAAGGGCGTTGGGAAGAGCGTCGGCAGGAAGGTGGGCGTCACTGTAGGCGTCAGTGTGGGGATGGCTGTGGGCGTCGATGTGCAGTAGTAGAGCGACACCACATCCACATTCATGGCAAGGCGTGCGTTCAGACCGTCGTTGTCCACGCCAAACGAGAGGCGCACCGTGCGGCCGCGATAGGCCGTAAGGCTGTACTGCGCGCCCAGCCACAGGCGATCCTTGTTGCGCGCCTCAAACTGGCGCACGATGAACTGGTTGGCGCCGGCGTCCCAGATGTCCAGATACTGGCGATCGTCCGCCCCCAGCGCAAGCTCGTCATCCGTGCGGCCAAAGTAGCGGAAGGAGAGAATGATGGAGGTGGCGTTGGCGGGCAGGGCCACGGTCTGCTCGGCACGGCTGCTGGAGACGCTGTTGGCCATGCCCACATTGCCCAATTGCAGCGAGAAATTGCCCGCAAAGGCATTGGTGTTGTCGTAGATGGGCGGGTTGGAACTGGAAGGCAGAGACCATACCTGGTTGATCTGCTCAAAGGAGCCGTTGGCAATCAGCTCTGTGCAGCCGCTGGGGAGTTCGGCGGCGGCGGGGGCGCCTGCCGGTGCGGGCGAGGGCGCGGCCAGCGTGGCTGCGGGCAGCAGCCCCAGCAGCACAAAGAGCAGCGCGGCGCCATAGCGCACAATGCGCTCTGCAAGGCGGCGCGGCAAAACATGGGCCGCGCGTGGCGGGTCCGTGTGCGCTCGATGCACAGGTGGAGTGGGAGAAGGCGCCGGAGTGTGCGAAGTCGGCCGCAATGGATTCATGATTGGCTGGGATGGGTGCAGGTGTGGCTGCACAGGCCGCGATGCACCAGCCCTCCACACGGGGAGACTGGTTGTGGCCATTGTAGCACAGGGGCGTGTGCGCTGCAATGGCTTTGCGCGGCGCCAATTCCGCAATCCGTGCGTCTTGCGCCAGTTGCCTGTGCACCCTGCACAATATCCTGCTCGCGAACCTTGTGGACATTCGCGCTGGCGGCGCGTGTAACTCTTCGTTACACTTTGCCTTTGGGCGGGCCTGCGCGCTGCCGTGGGTTACGTACCGCGTGTTGCGCGCCATCAGCCATTGACTTCGCGCCGCAGCACGGCGTTCTGTCATTCAAGCAAGTGGAATCATTTGTCCTTACGAATTTTCCGTACGCCTTTCCAACCTGACTTCAAAACACGACTTCCTAACACGGTTTTCCCACACGATGAGGAGTAGATTGTATGGCTCTCGGCACCAATAGCGGCAAGGACGTCATGGAGGCCATCTCCAAGAACAATGTCCAATTTGTTGATGTGAAATTCACCGACCTGTACGGTCAATGGCATCACTTCAGCCTGCCCATTGAGCACTTCAGCGAAGACATCTTTGAAGAAGGGCTGGGCTTTGACGGCTCCTCAATTCGTGGTTTCAAGACGATTGAAGCCAGCGACATGATTATGGTGCCGGACCCGACATCGGCATTCCTTGATCCCGCCTGCGCTGCGCCCACCATGAGCATGGTCTGCGACATCTATGAGCCGCTGACCAAAGAGCCCTTCAGCCGCGACCCGCGCCAGGTGGCCAAGAAGTCAATCGAGTACCTCAAGTCCACAGGCATTGCCGACACAGCCTATGTGGGCCCCGAGGCCGAATTCTTCGTCTTCGACAGCGTCTCCTATGAGACAGGGCGCTACTTCTCCTCGTATGCGCTGGACAGCGAAGAAGGCCCCTGGCGTTCAGGCGACACCGGCCTCGGCCACCAGGTCAACTGGAAGGGCGGCTATTTCCCGGTTTCACCCTTCGACACGCTTCAGGACCTGCGCAGCGAGATGGTGCGCACGATGATTGATGCAGGTATCCCGATTGAAGTCCACCACCACGAAGTGGCCACAGCGGGCCAGTGCGAGATTGACATTCGCTTCAGCCCGCTGGTGAAGATGGCCGACTACATGCAGATGTACAAGTATGTGGTCAAGAATGTGGCCAAGAAGAATGGCAAGACGGCAACCTTCATGCCCAAGCCCCTCTTTGAAGACAACGGCTCGGGTATGCACACGCACATGAGCCTGTGGAAAGGCAACAAGCCCCTCTTTGCGGGCGACAAGTACGCCGGCCTGAGCGACATGGCGCTGCACTTCATTGGCGGCATTCTCACGCACATTGACTCGTTGCTGGCCATTTGCGCGCCGACCACAAACTCGTACCGCCGCCTTGTGCCCGGCTACGAAGCGCCCGTGAATGTGGCCTACTCGGCACGCAACCGCTCCGCCGCCTGCCGCATCCCGGTCTACTCGCAGTCGCCCAAGGCCAAGCGCGTTGAGTTCCGCTGCCCGGATCCTGCGGCCAACCCGTATCTTGCCTTCACAGCCGTGCTCATGGCCGGCCTCGACGGCATCAAGAACAAGCTGAACCCGGGCGAGCCTGCGGAGACGGACCTCTTCGAGCACAGCACCCGCCCCACCGTCAAGGGTTCGCTCACCGAAGTGCTCAATGCGCTGGAGAGCGACCACGCCTATCTGCTTGAGGGTGGCGTCTTCACGGCGGACCTGATTGAGACCTACATTGCCACCAAGCGCATTGCCGACGTGGACGCCGTGCGCCTGCGCCCGCACCCGCACGAATTTGTCATGTACTACGGCATTTAGCCCACCCCGCACAGCCTGCCACCCATGCAACAACAAGCGGGCGACCTGAACAGGTCGCCTGCTTGTTTTGGTGTGCCGGGAGGTCGGGTGTGGGGTGTCGGGTGTCGGGTGATCGGGTGGTCGGGAGTGGGGTGACTCATAATTGATCATTGAAAGCGAATGCCCGCATAGCCCAATGCTCAATTATTTATGATCAACTATTGGTCAGCCACTCCCTACTCCCCACACCCGACCCCCGACACCCGACCACCCGATCACCCGACACCCGACACACCCGCTTTGTCGCCCTCTGAGGTGATGCTACAATGGACACAGATCGCTACTATAGCCCACACCCTGCCTGGGATCAACCGATCTCTCCCCACCATCAGGAGGGCGATTCGCCCATGTCTGCACACCACACGCCCGAACAGCTTCAACGCGTTGATGATCTGATTCGGCGCAATGACATTCGCTTTATCCGCCTGCAATTCTCCGACATTGTGGGCATTGCCAAGCACATCACCATCCCCATTGGCCATTGGGAAACCGCCACCCAGCATGGCATTTGGTTTGATGGCTCCTCGGTGGAGGGCTTCGCGCGCATTGCCGAATCGGACATGTACCTTGTGCCCGATCTGAACACCTTTATGGTGATTCCCTGGGAGATGGACCTCTCCACGGCACGCGTCATCTGCGACGTCTACACGCCCGAGGGCGTCCCCTTTGAGGGTGACCCGCGCTATGTACTCAAGCGGCAGCTCAAACGCGCCGCCGAGATGGGGCTGGACTACCAGGTGGGCCCCGAACTTGAGTTCTTCCTCTTCAAGCGCCACGCCAATGGCGACATCCAGCCGCTCCAGCCGCATGACCAGGCGGGCTACTTTGATGTGAGCACGGACCTTGCCCACAATGTGCGCCGCCAAATGGTGGACGCACTCCAGGCCATGGGCATTACCGTGGAAGCTTCGCACCACGAAGTGGCGATTGGCCAGAGCGAGATTGATTTCCGCTATGACAACGCCCTGCGCACAGCCGACAACACCATTACCTTCCGTCTCACGGTGAAGGGCGTGGCGCAGAAGAACGGCCTGCACTGTACATTTATGCCCAAGCCCATTGCCGGCATTAGCGGCTCGGGCATGCACGTGCACCAAAGCCTGTGGAACATTGCCGAGGGCAGCACGGCCATGTACGACGCCGACAACGAGTACGGGCTGAGCAGCCTTGCGTTGAGCTTTATTGCCGGGCAGCTTGCCCATGCCAAGGCGCTCACGGGCATTATTGCGCCGCTGGTCAACAGCTACAAGCGCCTTGTGCCAGGCTACGAAGCGCCTGTCTACATTTCGTGGGGGCGCACCAACCGCAGCGCGCTCATCCGCATTCCGCGCATTAGCCAGGGCCGCAAGCGCTCTACACGCGTCGAACTGCGCTGCCCGGACCCCAGCGCCAACCCCTATCTTGCCTTTGCCGCCATGCTCGCTGCCGGGCTGGACGGTATTGAGAAGCGCATGGCGCCGCCCACACCCGCCGAGGAAGACCTCTACCATGTGGATGGCATGCGCGCCGGGCTGGATACGCTGCCCGGCGACCTGGGCGAGGCCATGGAGGAATTGCAGAAGAATGAGGTCATCCAGGCCGCACTGGGGCAGCACGTCTTTGATCGCTACGTTGAGGCCAAGACGCAGGAGTGGAACGACTACCGCATCTACGTGACGCAGTGGGAGCTTGACCGCTATCTGACGCTCTATTAGCACAGCGCCGCGGCGAGAACGAAACAGCGAGAACACAGATAAAANNTTTTATCTGTGTTCTCGCTGTTTCAGTTGGTGCGCCATATAGATGGCAACCCCGGTCCTAAACAACCGTTATCCCTTCGCCCGCCACCACCTCACCAATTTGCCACGCCTGCTGGTCGCGGGTGGCGCATTCATTCACAAAGCGCGCCGCCTGCGCCGCAGGCACGGCGAGCAGCAAGCCCCCGCTCGTCTCCACCTCCCACAGCACGGCGCGCTGATCTGCCGTTACGCTCTCGGCAAAGCGCACACGGTGGCCATAGTGCTCGGGGTTGCGTGTGGTGCCGCGCGTCAGGTAGCCCGAGGCCACATAGGCAGGCAGGCCAGGCAGCATGGGCACGTCGGCGGCCACCATGCGGAAGCCCACATTCGCACCCTGCGCACCCCCCAGCATCTCGCTGGCATGGCCCAGCAGCCCATAGCCGGTAATGTCCGTCGCGCTGCGCACGCCGCAGACCAAGGCAGCCTGCGCCGCGGCGCGGTTGAAGCGCAGCATGGAAAGCACCGCTGCATCAAAGTCCAGTGGATTCAAGTCCACCTGGCCAGCGGCATGGCGCGCCGCGCGGTCCTCTGCGCTTTCGCCCGGCCCCGTGGCCTTGGCCGCGGTGGTGATGATGCCCGTGCCCAGCGGCTTGGTGAGGAAAAGGCGGTCGCCCACCTGCGCGCCGCCCTTGCGCATGATCTGATCGGGGTGGATCATGCCGGTGACGCTCAGGCCAAAGAAGGGTTCGGGATTGTTCACCGTGTGGCCGCCGGCAATGGCCGCGCCCACCTCGCGCAGTTTGGCCGCCGCGCCTGCAAAAATCTGCGTGATCACGTCAAACGCCACGCTGTCGGGGAAGCCGGCAATGTTGAGCGCAAAGAGCACTTCGCCACCCATGGCATAGACATCGCTCATGGCGTTCACGGCGGCAATCGCGCCAAAGGTCCACGGGTCATCCACCACGGGCGTAAAGAAGTCGGTGGTGCTGATGATAGCGCGCGCGTCATCCAGCCGGACGACGGCAGCGTCGTCCGGTTCGCCCAGCCCCACAAGCACGTTGGGGAATGCAGAAGCCGGGAAGAAATCAGCCAGGTGTCGCACGACCTGCGACAAAGCTCCAGCCTGGAGCTTGGACGCTCAACCCGCGCAGGCGACGAGGGAGGTCAAGGCAATGTCAGCCATACTTCTCCAAAATCAGGTGTGCAAAACGGCTTCAGGGTAACTCTCGAGACACACCGCCATCATAACGACATCGCAACGCAAAGTCACAAAGAACTGCAGAGGAAACGCAAAGAAGAGCAACAAGTTGACATATGCGAAGTCGTTGCTTTTCCTTTGCGTTGCTTTGCGCTCCTTTGAGCCTTTGCGTTGAGATGTTGCTGTTGGTGTTGCGGTTTTACTTCAGCGTGTCGGCGTCGGCAAAGGCAGCCCAGCGCTGCTCGGCGCGCTGCGGCCTGGGGTTGAATGCCATCTCAATTGCGAAATCGGCCATTGCCTTTACCGCCCACTCAAAATAGTGGGGCGTAATGCTGTTGACGTCCATATCAGGGGCCGGATTCATGAAGTCAATCGCATAGGGCACGCCATCCTTGATGGCAAACTCAATGCTGTTCATGTCATAGCCCATCACCTGGTTGATGAGCGTTGCCTCATGCACAATGCGCTCGCCCAGTGCGGGGCTCAGGTGGTCGTGTTCCACGTTGTAGCGGCGGTGCTTGGGATCATATTTGGTGGGCAGAATGTTGGTTTGGCCCACACAAATGCAGCGCACAAACTGATCGAAATCAATAAATTCCTGCAGGATCATGCAGAGGGTGCCCGTCTCGTTGTAGGCGCGAATGAGCTCATCCACTGTATTGACCTTGTAGACATTCTTCCAGCCGCCGCCCCACGCATCCTTGAGGATGGCAGGCAGGCCTACATAGCCCACAATCGCATCCCAATCCAGCGGGTAGACGAGGTTGCGCAGGCTCTCGCTCACCACGCCCTCGGGGTATGCCTTCATGGGCAGCGCCATGGTGCGGGGCGACTTGATGCCCATGCGCGTGATCAGGCTCGCGCCAAAGAACTTGTCATCCGCGCTCCACCAGAAGGGGTTGTTAATGCAGTACGCCCCCTGGAGCATGGCATTCTTCAAGTAGGTGCGGTAATAGGGAATCTCGTGGCTAATGCGATCGATGAGCACGGCGTACTCGCACGGCTCATTCATGCGCGTGCCGCCCAGCTTGACGTATTCGGCCACAACGCCGGCCTTGCGGCCATTCACCTCGTCCAGGAACGCGGGCGGAAAGCTCCACTCGCGGCCTACGATCAACCCAATCTTTTTCACGTCTGCCATTTTGCCTCCCAGGAGGAGTGTGGGAGATAACAGGCAACAAGTAATTGGTAATTCGTAATTCGTAANNCCATTTACCATTTACCACTTACCACTTACCACTTACCATTTACCACTTACCTGTTGTCCGCTATCCCCGTTAGTCATGCCCCGCGATATACGTGCGCACCATTTTTGCCCAGTAGGGCCAGTCGTGGCTCCAGCCGTCCCACTCGCGCAGGGCGTTGCCCACATTCTTGGACCAAAGCGCGCGGCTGAGCGCGCGCGAGCTTTCCACATTGGAATCATCGCGCCCGGTGACGAGGATCACATCCATGCGGCGAATGGCATCCAGTTGCGGCCCCTCGGCCAGCCCGGCCACAAAGTGCGTGGGTGTGTGGTAATAGAGGTCATCGCCATAGTAGCCGGGGAAGAAGCTGGTCATGTCATATTTACCGCTGAGCCCCAGCACGCGACCAAAGAGCCACGGGTGGCGCAGGGCAATATTGGCAGCGTGGTAGGCGCCAAATGAGCAGCCGTGCGAGATCATGAAGGGGTTGTCATTCTTCTGGCGGCTAAAGGGCAGCACCTCGTTGAGGATGTACTCCTCGTAGAGTGTGTGACGCCAGAGCCGCCAGCCCGGGCTTGCGTTCCAGTTGTAGAAGCTTTCGGCGTCAACACTGTCAATGCAGTAGAGCTGGAGATGCCCTGCCTCGATCATATCGGCGATGTTGGCCACCATGCCGCGGTCTTCATACTCGAAGAAACGCCCCCGGCTGGTGGGGAAGACAAGTACGCGCGCACCGGCGTGGCCATGGACCAGAAGCTCCATGTCATGCTCGAGGCGGGGGCTGTACCACTTGTGATGTTCGCGATGCATAGCGCTCGGGGTGGAGGGTGGAGAGTGGATTTGTATGGTGTGTATTCGTTGGTTGATTGGTTGATTGGTTGATTGATTGACTGGTTGACTGGTTGACTGGTTGATTGCTGACTTCACGCAGTCAACCAGTCAACCAGTCAACCAGTCAACCAGTCAACCAGTCAACCAGTTGGATACCAACTACCTGTTAACCGTCACTACGCTGTGCGGCAAAGCGTAGCCGCTCTCTATACGGTGGGTGGATTCGGGATCGGGCAGCCAACGCGCGGGGGCGTCGCCTCTTTCCACCCAGAAACGATAGGCGTGCTGGCCGGCGGGCAGAGGTTTCACCCCATGCCACCAGCCCCGCCCGTCATGCACAAGTGCTTCCAGGACCTGCCACCTATCCCACGCCCCCGAGAGTGCCACAGCGCTTGCGGCGGGCGCATAGATGCCGAAATAGATGGGGTGCAGGGTGTCACCATGCGCACCGGCTGGCGACGGGAGAAATGTAACCCGTTCGCGCACTTTGCGCAACTCGTTTTCAGAGAGCAGCGTGCCACTGGTGGGCAGGCCAACCAAGGGGCCGCCGGGCGCGCGCAAGGCCGCCGCTACAGCCGCTGCGGGCTGCACCAGCCCCGCCCCCTGCTTCTCGGCGGGGAGGTGGGGCAGCGGTAGCGCCGTGGCCGCCAGCAGCGCGCGCAGCGTGCGCTGTGTCAGCGCCGAGTTGGCCTGCACCATTTGCGCCGCGACCGACGAGACAATGGCCGCGGCCACGCTTGTGCCATCCACATGCTGATAGGCGGCATGGGCCCATTTGTGCGCGTTCATGCGCTTGCGCACAGCCTGCCACACCTCGCCCATCCACTCATCAGTCACCGCGTCCTCGCCCATCATGCCATCCGGCCCATCATCACCGGCGGCAAGGACGCGCTGCCAGTGACTTACCAGCGCATCGGGGGCCAGCGAGGAGGCCATGTCATCGTCGCCGCGCAGCGTGCGGCGCAGGCGATCGATTGCGTAGGCCTCGCGCAGGATCGGGCTAACCGGCAGGATCGGGCCGGGAATCCACGCGGCGGGCGCCAGCAGGTCAGGCTTGCGTTGGGGGCCCTGTTCGCCGCGCACGACGCCAAAATTGTGGTGATAGAGCGCCAGATCGTCGTGCGCTCGGTGCGCCGGCAGCGGTGTAAGGGCGCGGTTGCCGTCATCCACGCCACCCACCGTCAGCACAGAAGGGGATTGGGCAGGGGCCACAAGGATTTCGGCGGCGCGATTGCCCGCGGCGGCCACCACCAGCACGCCGCGCGCGCTCAGCGCCTCAGCCGCAAGGCAAACGGGGTTTTGCTGCCAGGGTTGATCAAAGTCGCCGCCAATGCTTACATTGAGCACGCGCACGCCGCAGGCCGCCCAGCGATCATCTTCCAGCAGCCATTGCAACCCAGCCAGAATGTCGCGCTCGGGGATGCGCCCATCGCCTCGCCCCACCTTGACGGCCAGCACGCGCGCATCGGGCGCGAAACTGCGGTAGCGCCCGCCGCTCATTGCGCCATTGCCCACGGCCACGGCCGTCGTCATCTCGCCATGCCAGGCCACCCCCTGCCCGTCCCACAGGCTGGCAAGGCCCAGCCCCTGGGTGCGGCGATCACCCGTCAAATCCACATAGTCGGCAATGCGCGGGGCGGCGGCCTCCAGGTAGGTGCGCCACTGCAGCGCAGAGAGGCGCTCCCACTGGACGCCGGAGGGCAGGGGTAGCCCGGAAAGATCAGGGTGGGGATAGAAGCCGCTGTCGAGGAAACCAACCGTAACGCCCTGCCCGGAAAAGGTAAAGGCATCGGGCAGCCGCTCGGGCAGCCCTAACAGCGCCTCTTCGTCGGGGTGGTAGTAGGGGAAAGTTGTTTGGGGCTGTGTGCGCGTGTGGAGCGAAAAGGCGCTGCGCCCGCGCATGCGCGCGTCGGCTGCCTCCTGCGCGCACATGGGGCAGAGTCCCTGCTCCACGCGCCATGTGGGCCGCTTGCGTAAAATCGCGCGCACAATCGCAGGCTGCAATGCAGAAGTTTGCGCCAGCAGGCGCGCATCACCTGCTGCGCCGCACACGGGACACGCGGTCAAGAGGGATCGGCTCCCTGTGTGGGGCGCTCAACATTTTCACCCGGGCGCAGTTCGCTCCAGTCTACGCCGAAACCGAAACCAGCCTCGCCACGGTCGGGGTCGCGAAATTCAAGCAGCATGTCGAACTCCTGGTGGTCAATGACCTCGGGCGCTTCGCTTACGCCGCGGCTCAACTCGGCCACAACGTGGTAGGTGTCGCCACGTTCCGGGTTGCGCAGGTGAAGTGTTGTCTCGGCGCGGCGCTCGGCATGGGCCATCATATAGACGCTGGTGTTCTCGCTGCCGTCGGGGTTGAGCACCGTGATCTCGATGTTGGGGCTTTCATCCAGCACAGCTGTGAGCCAGATACGCGTCCAGATGCGCTTGAGATCAGGGTAGGGGTAGAGGACGATGCGCTCGAAGGTGAGCGAAGCGCCTTCCTCAAAGAGGGAGATTTCCATCGGATCGTGCTCCGGCGTTTACGTAGTGTGCAGTTCTGTACAGTAAGGGCAGTAAGGGCAGTAAGGGCAGTAAGTGAGAGCGAAGGCAGAGCTCAGGCACGATGCGTTTGGATATGAAATAGCGGGAAGGTGTGGGAGTCGAACCCACCGCAGCCGGCTCAGCGCCACCTGCCACTGGTTTTGAAGACCAGGGCGTCCACCGGGACACATGCCTCCCCACGTTGGCGCACGTCTGGAGCCATCCTGAAGCACATATTGTAGCGGGAGGACTGGGAAGAGACAAGATGCGGCGGTTTGCCGCGCGCGTCCACTGGCGGAAGGCTCGCTTCGAGTTGCTCATCAGGCTGCTTTCCACTACAATCGGGCAGGAGCAATCCATCGGATCACCCATCACCGCCTGCACTGCTGCCAAAGGATTCCGCCGCCATGATGCCCCATTCCGAGAACCTTTCTGCGCCCATGAATCAGTCTCGCATGCGACCCCCCCTCAGCGTTATTTTGCTTGCCGGCATCCTGTTGCTCGTCCTTGCCGGCTGCCAACCCATTGGCAGCGCCGCACCCAGTGCAATTGCACCTGAACCGGCATCTGCATCTAATCCTGCGCCATCACCGCAGCCTACGCTGCGCCCCGAAGAGGTGGTGCCGCCGCTGCCTGCCAGCGCGGCGGACGTCGTTACGCCGGCGCGCCTTGCCATTCCGGCCATTCAGCTTGATGTACCCGTAACGCCCATGGGCTGGGCTGTCAGCGGCAACGGGCAGGATGTTGAATGGGTGTTGCCCACCGACGCCGCAGGCTGGCACGTCAACAGCGCCCCGGCCGGCGGGCCAGGCAACACGGTGATCTCCGGCAGCCAGTTTGAAGGGAGCGCCGTCTTTGCACCCCTGGCGCTGGGCGATGCCGCCGTGGGCCAGGAAGTTATCATCACCGACAGCGCAGGTGTCACCTTCACCTATCAGATTACACAAGTGCTTGAGCCGCTGCCCTTGAGCGGCTCCGGCGCAGATGCCACAGCCAGGGCCTTGGTGGAGCAGGCGGGCGCAACGCGCCTCACCCTCATCTCCGGCTGGCCTGCCTTCACCACCACCCACCGCCAATTTGTGGTTGCAGAGCTTGTGGGAGAATGACCATAGGCACGCTGCCTTTCTGGACCAATCCAGATGCGCCGCGCTCTGGGGCGATCGCGCCCGAGCGCGCGCCGGAGACACCGCCACCACCACCGCTGCTCTGCTCTGTCATCATTCCTGTCTACAACGGAGCGGGCTTTTTGGCGCGCGCCCTGGATGCGCTGGCCGCGCAACAGCTTGCGCCCGAATCCTTTGAGATCATCCTGGTGGACGACGGTTCCACCGACGATACCTGGCAGGTGGTGCGTAACTGGCAGAGCGCCCACAGCGCCTGGCATGTGCGCATGGTGGCGCAGCAGAATCGCGGCCAGGGCGCGGCGCGCAACCACGGCGCACGGCTCGCGCAGTCCCCAATTCTGCTCTTTACGGACGCCGATTGCGTGCCTGTGCGCGGCTGGGCGGTTGCCTTCCTGGAAGCGTTGCGCGGCCCCTCGGCCCCCGACGCAGCCATGGGCACGTATACCACAAAGCAGGATTGGCGCGCACCCCGCTTTGCCCAGCTTGAGTTTGAAGAACGCTACGCGCGCATGGCGCGCCATGGCGCAATTGACCTGATTGCCACCTATTCGGCGGCCTACAAGCGCGATGTCTTTCTTGCCGCCGGCGGCTTTGACGAAAACCTGGTTGAAAATGAGGATGTCGAATTCTCCTACCGCTTGAGCGAAGCAGGCCGGCGCATGGTCTTTGTACCCGAAGCGCAGGTGCAGCACGAGCATGATCTAACATGGCTTGATTATGCAAACACAAAAATGGGGCGCGGTTACTGGCGCACCATGGTCTATCGCCGTCACCCGGGCAAGGCGGGCAAGGACAGCTACACGCCACAACTGCTCAAATTGCAGGTGCTGCTCGCGCCGCTTGCGCTTTTGGGGTTCGTGGCGGCAATTTGCACACGCAACCCGCGCCGCCTGGGTTCGGCGCTGCCCTTCCTGCTGACAACAGTCCCCCTGGTGCGCTTTGGTGTGCAGCGCCGCTCGCCGGCCACCTTCTGGGCGCCCTTTGGCAGCCTGGTGCGGGCGCTGGCTTTTGGCGCAGGCATTGCGCAAGCCTTCATCGCGCTGTTCACAGGCAAAGCGCTGCGAGGCCGGCGCGCGCAGATCGCTGCAGCCGCCGCAGGTACAGCCGGCGACCAGGCGCAGCCCAGGAAGGAATCCAGGGAGGCCTTGTGATCAAGCCGGCGCGGGCCACAGGCTACCTGGCGGCGCTCTTTGTCATGGATATTCTGGTACTGCAGGCGGCGGTGCCCGTGGCCATGCGCCTGCGCTATGTGCTGCCCATTGGGCGTGCCGTGCTGCCCGAGTGGGCGGCGCTGCTCTTTTATGCGCCCACCATTTCCATGCACATCACCGTCTTCGCGATCTGGCTCATCTGCTTCATCATGGCATCGGTCTATACACCACGGCGCGTGGCCTTCTGGGGCGAGGAGTTGCAGCGGCTGCTCGTGGGCCACGCTGCCGCCACGCTCTTCCTTGCCGGTGTCCTCTACCTTGCCAAGGTCGAACTGCCCCGCCTCACCTTTGGCTACTTCATTTTGCTATCCTTTGCGCTCATGATGTTCATGCGTGCGGCGCTGCGCGCCTGGTATGCCCTGCGCGGCAGGTCCGCCGTACAAACACTGCGCTTGCTGATTGCGGGCGATGGCGCGCCCGCTGCGTCGGTAATTGCACAACTACGCCGCCACACCTGGCCCGGTTTGGAGCTTGTAGGGCGCATTGGCGAATGTGCGCAGTGCGAGAGCGAGGGCGCGCAGCCCGAAGGTGCGCCTGCGCTGCCGAGCGAGGCGCCCCTACCCCTGTTGGGCACGCTGGCAGAGGCCGAGGCTGTGATCGCCCGTGTGCAAGCCGACGCCGTGTTGATTGCTCTGCCGCGCGACGCAAACGAGCTGCTTGCCATGCTCGTGGCGCGCCTCAATACCCTCTCCGTGCGCCTCTACATTGTGCCCGATTACTTTGACCTGGCCTTCTTTGATGCCACGATTGAACGCCTGGGCGTTGTGCCCGTTATCGGCCTGCGCGACCCCGCGATTGATGGCCTGCAGCGCATCCTCAAGCGGGTCATGGATATTGTTATTGCCAGCGCGGCGCTGCTGCTGCTTTCGCCACTGCTTCTGCTCATCAGCCTTGCCATCAAACTTGAAGATGGCGGCGCTGTGCTCTACCGCACGTTGCGCATGGGTGAAAATGGGCGCGTCTTCCAAATGCTCAAGTTCCGCTCCATGGTCATCAATGCCGAACAGTTGCAGCGCGAAGTGAACAGCAGCGATGACGCGGGCAACATCGTCCACAAGCGCGCCGATGACCCGCGCGTGACGCGTGTGGGGCGCGTGCTGCGCCGCACCAGCGCCGACGAGCTGCCGCAGTTTTTCAATGTGCTGCGCGGCGACATGAGCCTTGTGGGGCCTCGTCCTGAGCAGCCCTGGCTCATGGATCGCTACACGCCGTGGCAGCAGAAACGTTTTGCCGTGCCCCAGGGCATGACGGGCTGGTGGCAGGTGAACAGCCGCGAGGAAAGCCCGCTGCTCTATCTGCACAGCGAGGAAGATCTCTTCTACGTGCAGAACTACTCGCTCTGGCTCGATATACAGATTTTATGGAAAACAATCGCCGTTGTGCTGCGTGGCAAGGGCGCGTATTGAAAGGAAATACCCTGGCTGTAGATGCCGGGCAGATGTCAGATAGTGGCCATGCATTGGCTTATGGTCTTTATTGTGGGTTGCGGCGCGGGTGCATTTTGGGTTATCTTTTACATATACAGATGCCGTACGGGCGCGCTACTCGCACGCTACGCAAACTGTACTCGCTCACTTGCCAACAGGGGTAATCGACCATTTCTGAAGCGCACTTCCAGATACGTACGCGTATCTTTCCAGCCATTGCCGCAGACACCGCCGCCACTGGTCCACGCGACCCCAAATCCTTGCGAGGCATCCTATGCAAACCACAGTGACTCCCCCGCAGCGCACAATCCGCAAGCGCATTGCACTGCTCTTCTGGATTGCGTTGACACTCTCTCTGCTGATCCTGATGATGGGCGCGCCCGCCTGGGCAGCATCCGGGGCGAATGAATGGCAACAGGGCACCGTGCCCATGCCACCGCCTGATCCAGGTGGCGGCGGTGGCGGCTCCGACGACGACGACAACAACATACCCGCGGCCACGGCCACACCTGCCCCGCCCGCCGCGCCCACAGCGGTGATCACCAACGCGCTTGTGCTCACCATGGGCATCCCGGCCACGGAGACGGGCATCGTCGCGGCGCCGCGCCTCAACATGCGCGCGGGCGCGGGTGTCAGCTTTGCGGTTGTAGGGCGCGTCGTACAAAGCCAGACGGTGACGATCCAGTTCCGAAACGCAGCCGGCGACTGGTGGTATACCTGTTGCGGCACCGACACCACCACCAGCGGCTGGGTCAGCGCGCTTTATGTGCGCCCCACATCGTTCGACGCTGCGGATGCCAACAGCGTGCTGCCGATTGCTGGCAACGTACCCGTTCCGGCAACACCGTCGGCTTTGCCGGTTGCCGTTGCTGCCGGAGATGGTCTGAGCGGCACAGTCAACGTAACGCGTCTCAATTTGCGCGCTGAGCCTTCGACCCAAGGCGCCATCCTGGGCAAATTGCTGCAAGGCAATGAGGTGAGCGTCAACGCACGCAATGAAGATGGCGCCTGGTGGTACATCTGCTGCCTGGCCAACACCGACGGAGCTGATACATCGGGTTGGGTAAGCGCCGCCTTTATTGCTCCGAATTTTGACCCTGCCGATGTGCTTACTTTGCTGCCCGTCTACGAGCAGGTGAGCGTTGTGTTGCCAACGCCCACGCCCCGCCCGGGTGCTGCGCCGGCCGTCGTGCCTACACCGGAAGCCACCACGACACTCCAGTTGTCCATTGTGCAGCAGCCCGAGTTCGTCCTGCCGGGTGGGCTGCTCACCCTGCACTATGTCATTACCAACACGGGTGATGCGCAGGCCACAGCCGTTGAACTGCGCAATGAACTCACCCCCATGCTTGCGCTTGTGGGTGGTGAGGCCAGTACTGGCGGCTTGCTGCGCCAGAACAAAACGGAAGCAGGGCGCACGGTCTTTGCCGTTACGTGGCCCACGCTGGCCAGCGGCGAGACGCTCACCGCAACCGTGGCGCTTTCGGTTGCAGGTGACGTAGGCGTGGGCGATGTGATTGACAACATTGCGGCGGTGGTGGCGCAAAACGCTCCTGCGCAAACGTCGGGCGTGCGTGTGGGCATGCCGCCCGCCACCCTGCCCGAGTTCAAGTAGGCCAACCGCTGCGAGCCTTTCGCATGACCAGAGACATTGACAACCGCCGCGGCCGCCGTGCCGCGGCGGCTTCTGTTTCTCCCAACAGCGCTGCGCCGCCCGAGGCGGCTGGGGCCGCACCGCCGCGCCTGCCGCTTGTGGCCACAGCCGCTGGGGTGGCTACCGCCGTCTTTGTCCTTTACATGGCAAGCCTTGCCCCTGGCCTTACGTGGGCGCACGACGGCGCGGACGGGGGCGAATTGCTGGCCGCAGCCATGACCAATGGCGTGCCCCATCCGCCCGGCTATCCCTTGTACATCCTGCTCCTGCGCGGCTGGCTGGGCGCGCTGCAATGGGTTTCACCAGCGAGCGACCTAGCCTGGCGCGGCAATCTGCTGAGCGCCCTGGCGGCAGCGGTTGCGGTTGCGCTGACAGTGGCCACAATACCCGCAGTGCTGCCGGTGACATCGCGCAGGCTGCTCTGGGCGGCCATGGGTGGCCTGGCGCTGGGACTGTCGCCGCTGCTCTGGAGCCAGGCCATCATCACCGAGGTCTATGCGCTGCACATGCTCTTTGTGGCGCTGCTGGGGTGGGCCACGCTGATTGGCGCGCGGCGCGCCCTGTGGTGGCTGGCCGTCCCTGTGGCGCTGGGTGTGGCGCACCACCTGACGCTGCTCTTGTTGCTGCCCGCCACGCTCTACTATGTTTGGCGTGACGGGGTGTGGGGCGATGGCAAAAACACGCGCCGCGCCACCGCTGCGATTCTCTGGATGGGCCTGGGAATGGCGGTTGGCGCGCTCATCTACCTGCGCATTCCGCTCGCCGCCCGTCAGATTCCGCCCATCAACTGGGGTTATGCCGATTCGTGGGAAGGCTTCTGGTGGCTGGTAAGCGGCGCCGCCTATCGTGCCAATCTCTTCGCCACGCCGCCAAGCTCGATATTGCAGCAATTGGGCGCAATGGGCGTCACACTTGTGCGCCAGTTGACGCCGGTTGGCCTCATTGTCGCCATCATTGGCCTCGCGGCGTGGGATCAACAGCAGCCGCGCTTGCGCAACTTTGCGCTGCTGTGGATTACGCCAATCAGCATTTACGCGATTGGCTACTACACGCGCGACAGCTACATCTATCTACTGCCCGTCACATGGATGCTGACGCTGTGGCTGGCGGCCGGCCTCGCGCAGGTGGAGGCGTGGCTGCAGCCGCGCGGGGGCAGGCGCGTCGCGCCCGCGGTGGCTGCGCTGTGTGTAGCGGGGCTGGCCGCCGCCACGGTCTTCAACTGGCCATCGGTAGCGCTGCGCAATGATCATGCAGCAACCGACTTCGTGCGCGCCGCGGCAACCGTCCTGGAGCCAGACAGCATTGTCATTAGCCGGAGTGACGCCGAAACCTTTGGCCTATGGTATGGTACGTGGGCGGACGGTACGTTGGAGCAGGCAGCCCCCAATCTGCTGCCTGTCAACGATGCGTTGTACCAGTTTGTGTGGTATAAACGGCTGCAAAACGACCTGAATCCTGATGTGGCAGGCGTGGGCGAATCAATCGATGCGCTGATTGCGGGCAACGCTGGGCAGCGCCCCATCTACTTCGCCGAAGAGCTGCCGATTGTGCCCGCGGTCATGCTGGAAGAAACACCGCCGCTTTGGCGTTATCTGCCGGGCGATTAGCAAATGCGTGCGGCACCGATGACAGGTGCGGAGGCCGCGCCTCCCATGCACATCGTGAATTCCATGGGGACAGTTGTCAATCTTCAATGACCAATCTTTAGTTTTCTCTGCTTTGTCACCAACCCACCAATCACTTGCCCAGCCATCCACACTCGTGACACACAGCGAAACCACCTCATCCGCCCCAAACATGCGCCCGCCCGCCCGCCGCCACATTGTGCGCGGCGTCTTGCTGGCGCTTGGCCTGTTGCTGCTTCTGGCGCTGGGCTTCCTGATTGCGCGCGTGGCGATTCCCGGCTATCAAGGCTACAGCGCTGCCCAGTCACTGCGCACGCTGGCCGCGAATGGCCTTGATCCGAGCGAGGCGCCCGAGCTTGCCGCCGCGATTGCACAAATTGACAATTCCATGAATGCGTTGGCCAGCGGTACGCAGCCGCTCTACCCGCTCTTCAGGGCGGCGGGGGGCGTGACTGCCTATGGCGGCGTGGTTGCCGCGGCGCCCGAACTGCTCGAGTTGGGACGCATCTACACCGCCCTTGCCAATGAGGTGAGCCCGCTGCTGGGCAGCGCGCTGGGCGACGGCACCACGCTCGAGCGCGGCGCGGCGCTGGCGGCCGCATTGGGTAACGACCCCGAACGCGTTGCGCGCATGGTGGCCCACGCCGAAGCCGGCGCTGCCGCCTACACACAAGTTGATCCGACTGATCTCCCCCCAGCGCTGGCAAGTCGCTTTGTGGCCGTGGAACCACTAGTGGCAGTCCTGCCCAGGCTATTGCCTGCGCTGCCCGGCCTCCCCACACTGCTGGGTATGGAAGAACCGCGTACATTGCTTGTGCTGGTGCAGAACAACAACGAAGTGCGTCCCACAGGCGGCTTTATCACCGCTGTAGGCCGCGTGACGCTCGACAAGGGCCAAATTACGGAGATGGATTTTCAAGATAGCTACGCGGTCTTTCGCAAGGATGCCATCCTTGACTATCCCACCGCGCCGCCGCCGCTGCAAAAGTACATGGGAATCCCGTACATCACCTTTCGCGACAGCAATTGGTCGCCCGATCTGGCCACCTCCGGGGCCATCGCGCGTGCCATTTACAACAACGATACAGGTACGGATTTTGATGACATTGTGACGATTGACCTGCACGCCGTGCAGACGCTGATCACCGCGCTTAGCCCCCTTGAACTCGAAGGGCTGGACGAGCCGATTACGGGCGACAACATTATCACCATCATGCGCGAGTTGTGGGCGCAGCCACTAGACTCCGATGAGGAGATCACCGGCAATCTGGGCAAATGGTGGCGCGAGCGCAAGGACTTCATCCCCAAGCTGGCGCAGGCCGCGCTGGACAAGGTGCTCAAGGGCAAGGCCGACCCAATCGCGCTGGCCACGGCGGCGCTGCAAACGCTGGATACGCGCGCGATTCAACTGTTGGTGCAGGATGAAAGCGTGAGCTCCGTTCTCGCAGCGCAGGGTTGGGATGGAACGCTGGCCCCCCTCCCCAACGCCGATTTTCTGGCTGTTGTGGACACAAACATGGGTTACAACAAAGTGGACGCGGTGATTGAGCGCGACCTTGATTACGCAGTTACATGGCCTGTCGACGCCGATGGGCAACCGCTGGCTGTGGCCAACATTACCTACACGCACACCTACACGGGCGAAGCCAATCTGTGCGAACCCAAGCCCATTTACGGCGACACCTACGATGCTATGATCGAGCGCTGCTACTTCGATTATGTACGGCTCTACGTGCCCGTGGGTAGCACATTGGAGGGTATTGCAGGCGTGGATGCAGACTCAATCAGCAGCCAGCGCGGCGAGAAGGGCACACAGGTCTTCGCCGGCTATTTGCAGGTGAAGCCTGGTGAAAGCAAAACGGTGACCTTTACCTACCGCCTGCCTGCGACGCTGACAGAAGAAGGCTACGCACTGCGCATTGAGCGCCAATCGGGTACGGGGCCGCTGCCGGTGCAGCTTGACATTGGCGGCGTGCGCGACGCGTTCGTCCTCAGCGACGGACGGATTGATTGGATGCCACCGCAGGCAGCGACGAACGCAACTTCAAGCGAAAGCAATTGATCCTAACGGACTTTAGCCCCGGCGCGCCACCTCGATGGCAGACGGCGGCGCTACTGAATATCGCCCCCATACCATTCAGACGCGATCGTTGAGCCAAGTTCATGCAGTGTGTCGCGCTTGGCATGGTGACTCGCTTCACACACGACCACATACTGGACTGCACCTTGTTGTGATGCTCGGTTCTGCATGACTTGCAGCATTGCTTTGCCGGCCATCCGCCAATCTGCATGCTGATTCATGGCAGATTCGATCACCAAACAAACTGGGCCACCGGCATCATAGACGGGTGGTGCTGTTAGAATGGCAGCGATCGCGTAGCCGATCACTGCGTTGCCCTGCTCACACACCAGGACGATAAAGTTGTCACGCCCAATCTCGGCAAATTCCCGGCCGGACGTTTTTGCAATCCCTTGCATAGAAGGTGCATCTGAAGCAACCGCGTTGCGGATATGAATGCCTTCAGGCAGATCGCAACCAGATTGAACGAGCGCAGTGTACCAGTAATCCACAATCTCCAGACCGAAGTTGTTAAGCATTTGTCGTTTCGGAACATCCAGGTGCCCGCAAACGACCACATAGCGTTGAATGCCTCGCTTTTTCGCTTCTGCGCCGGCGGCCAGCAAGAGCGCTTTGCCTATTGACTCCCATTGCTGTTCGTTTGCCAACGCAAAATCATCGATACTACACTCCTGCCCGCGCCCCAAATTGGCAATGACGAAGCCATCAACCGTGCCGGAAGTCTCATGCACGAGCATCGCCATGCGCTCATTCTGCAGTTGACTCTCAAAATACGAAGTCTGTTTCCCTCGTGAATCCTGCGCTTTGCGCCAAAAGCGTGGTTGGTATGTTTCATATCGGGAACGTACGGCTTCAGACAAATCCACCATAGACGGCACATCGTTCAAGATGGCTTGACGAATTGCCACGCTCGCTTGTCCTTATAGGGGGGGCAACAAAGCCTGATTGCAAGAGAAAAGGGTGATTCGTGTGCGCGCAGCGCGTGCGATCCCGATCAGTACAATAAAGCTGACCTCAAACAATCTCCACGCGCGACTCGCGCACAGTCACCAAACGCCCGTCAATCCACGCCCCCTCATCAGCCAGCGCGTAGACAAGGTAATAGGGCGCATCCGCCGCCGCTGGAACCGCAGCAGGCAGCGGTGAAGCCGGATCGGCAAACCAGCCCCACAAGCCAGGCCGCACCTCGCGAAATGGCAGTGCCGCGCGCAGTACGTCCCAATCAGCAGCGCCCCACGCCGCTGCAAGGTTCTGCGCCACAAGCCACCACGCGCGCAGCACGGGCGCCGCCTCATCCTCCAGCGAGCAGATCAAGTAGACCGACTCGGGGTAGTGGGCGTTCCAAGCATCTGTGGCCGAAGGATAGGCGGGCGAAACAGGGTGCGAGTGGTAGATGCCCATCATCGCATCACCGGCGTCCTCAAAATCGAACTGAAGCAGCAGCGTTTGCGGGTCCACCGTATAGTTCTCAATACGCTCGGCGGCCACGTTGCGTGCAGGGATCGCCTCGAACGCGGCGGTGCCGCGCCCGCGCACAATGCCGCAAATTTCCTCGGGGGCGCCTGCACGCGCGTGGGTGATTATGGCGTCGTACACGGCGCGGGGTAGTTGCACCGGCAGGGCTTCGGCAGGCATAGAGACTCCGGATGAAAGGCTTTTAGTCGGCAGGGGCGTCGCGCAGTGCAACACGATCGCGCGGAGGGAAGATGAGGCTCGCGCCTATGGACAGCGCAATCACACCCGCCACCACGGCCAGAGACAGCGCGGTGGATATGTGCAGGAAATCGTGCGAGACCATTTTGACGCCAACAAAGGTGAGCACAACAGCCAGGCCGAGTTTGAGAAAATGGAATTTGTCCATGACGCCCGCCAGCAGAAAATAGAGCGAACGCAACCCCAAAATGGCAAAGATGTTGGACGTAAAGACAAGAAAGGGATCCTGCGTTACAGCGAAGATTGCGGGGATGGAATCGAGTGCAAAAACGAGGTCGGTTGTTTCAACCACCACAAGCACCAGCAGCAGCGGCGTAGCCATCAAGATGCCTTGGTGGCGTACGAAAAAACTTTGCCCCTCATAATAATCCGTCACCGGCACAAAGCGGCGCACCCAGCGCAAAACGGGGTTCTTCTCTGGCTTCACCTCGCCGCCGTCCATAAAAGCCATTTTGTAGCCCGTGAAGATGAGAAACGCACCGAAGATGTAGAGGATCCACGCGAAGCGGCTGATAAGCGCCGCGCCCGCCACAATCAGCAGACCGCGCATGATCTGCGCACCGATAACACCCCAAAACAGAACGCGATGCTGATAGGCCGCAGGCACAGCAAAGTAGGTGAAGAGCATGACGAAGACAAACATGTTGTCCACGCTCAATGCCTGTTCAATGATATAGGCCGTGAGGAAAACCGTGGAGGCTTCACCATTGGTGTAGGCGCTGGCAGGCGCCACACTGTCCCAGAAGAAGAAGATAAGCAGGCAAAAGAGCAGTGCGAGGGTCACCCAAACAGCCGTCCAGGTGGCGGCTTCGCGCACACTCACCGCGTGGGCCTCACGATGGAAGATGCCCAAATCGATGGCCAGCATGGTAATCACAAAGACAAGGAAACCAACCCAGAGCCAGAGACTTTCCACCACAGTGCGCCCATCCAATCCAGGAAACATGCCAACGTGTGCGCCCGCCGCGCCCACAAGCCACATCCTGTTATAAAGTGACTTGACGGTGATGTCAAACTGCGGCGCGTGCTTTGTAGAGCGATCCAGTTATGGAGAAGCAAGTGACAGCGGCACTAAAATAGTGCGTCCGGCACCTGCGCGACACGTCGCGTAGGTGCCGGACGCACCACTAGAGCCATGCCGGCTCTCAAGATGTCCAAATCTACGCGCAGCCACTTGATTTTAGTAATCTTCTGTGCTAATCTTTATTAAATTCAACGTGGCTGCCCTATGTACACACTCCCCATGACCTATGACCACGCAAACACCCGTAACACTTGATGACCTCGCCCGCACTCTGGGTGTATCGCCCGCCACCGTCTCGCTTGCGCTGCGCAACAAGCAGGGCGTGGGTGAGGAGACGCGCCGGCGCGTTCTCGCCGAGGCGGAGCGCATGGGCTACCGCATGCGCACGCCGCGCATAGCGACACACAGCGGCGGCGCGCCCAGGGTCAAGACTGTGGGCGTTGTTGTCAAGGCGCGTGAAAACGATGACCCTCTGGTGAATGACTTCTACTCGCGCGTGCTGGCCGGCATTGAGGCGGCCTGCCGCAGTCATCGCCTGCATATGCTTCTTGGCACTGTACTGGTGGATGGCCAGAACCGCGCGCTGGAAGTGCCTGCGCTGCTGGAGGAGGGCGGCGCTGACGGGCTGCTGGTGGTGGGCATGCAGGTGCAGGGCGAGTTGCTGGCGATTATGCGGCGGCGCCACCCCGCGCTCGTCCTGGTGGACGCCTACGCCCCGCACTCGGAAAGCGGCGGCTTTGACGCTGTACTCTCCAACAACACAAGCGGCGGCGAAAGCGCTGCCAATCACCTGCTGGCCGAGGGACACCGCCACATTGCGCTGCTGGGGGCCGCCGCCGACTCATACCCCAGCCTGCGCGAACGTTATCACGGTTTCGTAGATACCGCTACGCTGCATCGCGGCACCCAACTCTACACAATGGCACCTGTGGAAAACCAGTTTGAGGCCGCCTCGCTCTTTGCAGATTTCCTGCGCGGTAATCCGCAGGTCACCGCCTGCTTTGGCGGCAATGACTTGTACGCCATTGCCGCCCTGCGCGCGGCGCAGGCCGTGGGGCGGCGCGTGCCCGCTGATCTGGCCGTGATTGGCTTTGACGGTATCGTGCTGGGCGAGCATACAACGCCACCCCTTACCACACTGGCCGTGGACATGCTGAAAATGGGGCGCGTGGCTGTGGAGATGTTGCTCGATCGCGTAGCATTCCCCGAGGCCGCACCCGCCATTGCCACAATCACACCGCGCTTGATTGAGCGCGGCTCGGTCAAGAATACCAACGCTGCATAGCGTGCAACCGCTCTTCTCAAATCGCATACACCTTTAAGGATTCTGAAATGACCACGCAAATCCAATCTTCGTCCATTACAGTTGCCGGCAGCGCGCTGCCTGCCATGCCGTGGGAGGAACGCCCGACCGGCAGTAACGCCGCCGTCTGGCGCTATAGCGGCAATCCGATAATTCCTGCCAACCTGCTGCCCAACTCCAACAGCATCTTCAACAGCGCGGTTGTGCCCTTCAACGGGGCGTGGGCGGGCGTCTTCCGCTGCGACGACAAGCGCCACCAAATGAACATCCATGCCGGCTTCAGCGACGACGCCATCAACTGGCGCATCAATGCCGAGACGATTACCTTCGCGTGTGATGACCCGGAAATCGGCCGCCTGGCCTACCGCTATGATCCGCGCGTGGTGTGGATTGACGATCGCTACTATGTAACGTGGTGCAACGGTTATCACGGCCCCACCATTGGCGTGGGCTACACCTATGACTTCCGCACCTTCCACCAGCTTGAGAACGCATTCCTGCCCTACAACCGCAACGGCGTGCTCTTCCCGCGCAAAATTGGCGGCAAGTTCGCCATGATGAGCCGCCCCAGCGACAACGGCCACACACCCTTTGGCGACATGTTCTACAGCGAAAGCCCCGATATGGAGCATTGGGGCCATCATCGCTTTGTGATGGCGCCGGCGGGTGGGTGGCAGAGCACCAAAGTGGGCGCGGGCCCCATTCCGATTGAGACAAGCGAAGGCTGGCTGCTCATTTACCACGGCGTTATTACGCAGTGCAACGGCTTCATCTACCGCTTTGGCGCGGCGCTGCTGGATCTGGAGCAACCCTGGAAGGTGATTGCACGCACAGGCTCCTATCTAATGGGGCCAGAGGCAGAGTACGAGCGCGTGGGCGATACATCCAATGTCGTCTTCCCGTGCGCGGCGCTGGTGGATGCGCCCAGCGGCCGCCTTGCCATCTACTACGGCGCGGCCGACACAGTGGTGGGGCTTGCTTTCTCTACGGTGGATGAGATCGTCGATTTCATCAAGGCCGACCCGCTCTAGATAAATACCACAGCACAGAGCGCATTGACGCGAAGGCGCAAACAACAGCAACACCGG
>DIAV01000321.1 GCA_002415895.1 Anaerolineales bacterium UBA5069
GCGGACCCCGTCGCGGCGTAACCTCGAGGCCGAACCGGCTGATTGAACATCAGTCATTGAAAACTGATCATTGAAGATTCGACATGACCCACTCTTCAATCAGCCAGTCACCTGCACCCTGCATTATTTAAGGAGAACGACCGATGGCTACACAGACCGATCGTGAACAACTCTCCGGCGTCAAGGACGACTATCGCTATGGCTTCCACGACGAAGCCTCGTCCGTCTACCAAACGCCGCGCGGCCTTGACCACAGTGTGATTGACGCCATTTCCGATCAGAAGAACGAACCTGACTGGATGCGCCAATTCCGCCACGAGGCGCTGGATATCTTTCTCAGCAAGCCCATGCCCACCTGGGGCGCGGACCTGAACGGGATTGACTTCAACGAGATCATCTACTACCTCCGCCCCATGGACATGAATGCAGAGGGCAACAAGTCGTGGGACGACGTGCCCGACAGCATCAAGCGCACCTTTGATCGCCTGGGCATTCCCGAAGCCGAGCGCAAGTTCCTGGCCGGCGTGGGTGCGCAGTATGACTCGGAGGTTGTTTACCACAGCCTGCGCGAAGAGTGGGAGAAGCAGGGCGTTGTCTTCCTCGACATGGACGGCGGCCTGCGCGAGCACGAGGACCTTGTGCGCGAGTACTTCGCCACAATCATCCCCGCGGCCGACAACAAGTTCGCCGCGTTGAACAGCGCTGTCTGGAGTGGTGGCAGTTTCGTCTATGTGCCCAAGGGTGTCCATGTGGACATTCCCCTGCAGGCCTACTTCCGCATTAACACGGAGAACATGGGCCAGTTTGAGCGCACGCTGATCATTGTGGAAGAGGGCGCCAGCGTTCACTATGTGGAAGGCTGCACGGCCCCCATCTACAGCAGCAACAGCCTGCACAGCGCCGTGGTGGAGATCATCATCAAGAAGGGCGCGCGCTGCCGCTACACCACAATCCAGAACTGGAGCACCGACGTCTACAACCTGGTGACGAAGCGCTCGGTGGCCTATGAAGGGGCCACCATGGAGTGGATTGACGGCAACCTGGGCAGCAAGGTCACCATGAAGTACCCGGCGGTCTACATGATGGGACCGCGCGCACATGGCGAAATCCTTTCGATTGCCTTTGCGGGCAAGGGCCAGCATCAGGACGCGGGCGGCAAGGTTGTGCACGGCGCACCCTACACGTCCTCGAAGATCGTCTCCAAATCGATTAGCAAGGATGGCGGGCGCGCATCCTACCGCGGCCTGCTCAAGGTGGCCAAGGGCGCGCATCACAGCAAGAGCAATGTGGTATGCGACGCGCTGCTGCTCGACGAAGCCAGCCGCTCCGACACCTATCCCTATATTGAGATTGAAGAGGATGAGGTGAGCGTGGGCCACGAGGCCAGCGTGAGCAAGATCGGCGAGGAACAACTCTTCTACCTGCAGAGTCGCGGCATTGGTGAGGACGAAGCCGCCGCGATGATTGTGGGTGGCTTTATTGAGCCGCTGGTCAAGGAATTGCCCATGGAGTATGCGGTGGAGATGAACCGTCTCATCCAGCTCCAGATGGAAGGGTCGATTGGATAACGTGGAATACAGAGGTGAATGCTCAATGATTAATTATCATTGATCATTCACCCCTTCGCGCATGGATGATGGAGCAAAACGCCGTGAGTGACATGGTTAAAGAATTATCACCGCAGGGTGCAGCGGATGCTGTGCAAGAAATGACATCTGCGTTTAGCGAGGCCACCGTGCGCGCGCTGTCGGCGGCGCGCAATGAACCGGAGTGGATGCTTGACTTCCGCCTGGCGGCCTGGGCTACCTTCCAGCAACTGCCGTGGCCAAGCCCCACCGACGAGGCATGGCGGCGCACAAGCCTCACCGGCTTCAAGCTGGACAACTTCAAGCCCGTGGCAAGCGCACACAGTGAAACCAGGGTCAGCAGAGCCGTGCAGCATGAGCTGGACGAAATGCAGAGCGCAGCGAGTGTCGTCTTTCAGGATGGCGCAGTCATCCACCAGAACGACAAGAGCAATGTTGCTGCGCAGGGCGTCATTTTCATGGATCTGCGCGCGGCGCTTCAGGCACACCCAGAGCTTGTGCAAAAGTACTTCATGACCGAGGTGGTGAAGCCCGATCACAACAAGTTCACGGCGCTGCATGCGGCGCTGTGGGACAGCGGCGCGTTCATCTTTGTGCCGAAGAACACCAGGGTTGAACTCCCCTTGCAGATCATCCTCAACCAGGCCAGCGAAGGCGTCGGCTCCTACCACCATACGCTGCTGGTGGCCGAAACGGGCGCCGAAGTGACCGTGGTGGATGACATGCTGGGCGGCAAGAATGGCTTGCAGAGCGGTGTGGTCGAGCTCTGGCTGGGCGACAACAGCGTTGTTCGCTACATGAACCTGCAGGACTTTGATCACTCCACGTGGAACTTCCTCACCGGACGCGCCGCCTTGCAGCGTAACGCCGACCTGCGCTGGATTCAGGTCTCCTGGGGCAGCCGCGTGACGAAGGCCTTTTTGGATGTGGACATGCTGGGCGAGGGGGGCCACGCCGAACTGCTGGGCATCTACTTCCCCACGGGCAAACAGCACATTGATCACCAGACGCTCCAGTTGCACCGCGCGCCCCACTGCTTTAGCGACCTGCTCTTCAACGGCGCGCTCAAGGACAAGGCGCGCAGCGTCTACATGGGCGTCATCAAGGTCTATCCCAAGGCGCAAAAGACGGACGCCTACCAACGCAACGGCAACCTGATTCTGGACAGCACAGCGCGCGCCGACAGCATCCCCGGCCTGGAAATTGAGGCCGATGATGTGCGCTGCACCCACGGCGCAACCGCCGCGCAGGTGGAGGAAGAGTATGTCTTCTACCTGATGGCGCGCGGCCTCAGCCGGCCACAGGCCGAGCGCATGATTGTGCAGGGCTTCTTCCAGGCCGTGCTGGACCGTGTGCCCGTTGAAAGTGTTGTGCACAAGCTCGAGCGCGTGATTGAGCGCAAGATTGGCGGGTAAAGCAAACGCCTGTACGCAGAGACGACGGAAATAACGGAAAAGGGCGGAATCGGCTTTTTATGTTGTTTCCGTTGTGACCGTCCTTTCTGCATACCAGAGTTGTTGTACAATATGCGATGGTGATTGACCGGAGACTGCGCACAGGGCGCTCCCGCCTGCGGTCTCCGGTTTTATGTTGCAGGTACGATGGGGGGCTCATGGCGGTTACAGAGGCTGTGGACACGACGGTGGGCGATCAGGCACGCACGGAGCAAATCCGGCGCGATTTTCCCATTCTGGAGCGGCGCATTGGCAAGGGCGCGCACCCGCTTGTCTATCTGGACAACGGCGCGACATCACAAAAGCCCACCGCCGTGCTCCAGGCAATGGACGCGTACTACCGGCAGACCAATGCCAATGTTCACCGCGGCGTGCACACGTTGAGCGAAGAAGCCACCATGCTCTTCGAGGGCGCACGCCTCAAGGTGGCGCGCTTCATCAACGCCCCCAGCGACAGGCAGATTGTCTTTACACGGGGCACCACCGAGGCCATCAACCTTGTGGCGCAGACGTGGGGGCGCGCCAACCTCGGCCCCGGCGACGAGGTGCTCATCACCGAGATGGAGCACCACAGCAACATTGTGCCGTGGCAGATTTTGCAGGCGCAGTTGGGCTTCACACTCCGCTACATCCCCATTACGCCCCAGGGGCTGCTGGATGAGGACGCGCTGGATGCTTTGCTGACCGAACGCACAAGGCTCTTCGCGTTCATCCACGTGAGCAATGTGTTGGGCACAGTAAATGACGCTGCACGCCTGATTGCACGCGCGCACGCCGTGGGCGCGCTGGCGCTGGTGGATGGCGCGCAGAGCGTGCCCCATATGCCCGTGGATGTGCAGGCGCTCGACGCCGATTTTCTTGTCTTCAGCGGCCACAAAATGTGCGGCCCCACGGGTGTGGGCGTGCTCTACGGCAAACGCGCGCTGCTGGAGGCCATGCCCCCCTGGCAGGGCGGCGGCGACATGATCCGCGAAGTCAAGATGAGCGGCTCCCTCTGGAATGTAGCCCCCTACAAATTTGAGGCGGGCACGCCCGCGATTGCCGAAGTGATTGGCCTGGGCGCAGCTGTGGATTACCTGAACGGCGTGGGCATGGAATGGGTGAACGCGCACGACAACGCCCTCACCGCCTACGCCTATGCACGGCTGAGCCAGGTGGAGGGGTTGCGCATTCTGGGCCCCGGCCCGGCGCAACGCAGCGGCCTTGTCGCCTTTACACTGGGCGACATCCACCCGCATGACCTCTCGGCCATTCTCGACGGCACAGGCGTTGCCATACGCGCGGGGCACCACTGCGCGCAGCCCGTGCATGATGCGCTGGGGATTGTGGCGAGCGCGCGCGCCAGTGTCTACCTGTACAATACGCCTGCCGAAATTGATACTCTGGCCGCGGGGCTGGAGCGGGCGCATGATATTTTCTCATTTTGAGAGGATTACACGGGCTAAATCGTAATTTATGGAGAGTAATTGGTTAATGGTAACTGGTCATTGACGACTGCGTTGTCATGAAGCCGATCGCC
>DIAV01000355.1:0-1472 GCA_002415895.1 Anaerolineales bacterium UBA5069
ACGGGGGCCGAAGGCTCCGGGCTGGCCATTCGCTGGGCCGCAGCCGGCTATCCTGTGATCATTGGCAGCCGCAGCGCAGAACGCGCCGCCGCATCAGCCGCCGAATTCTCGGCGCTGCTGCCCGAGGGGGGCGTGCCACTACAAGGGCTGGACAATGCAGCGGCCACAGCCGCGGCAGATGTTGTCGTGCTGAGCGTGCCCTATGACGGACAGGAAGCGATGATCGAACAGGTGCGTGAGGGCAGCCAGGGCAAGGTCTTCGTCACCGTGGGCGTGCCGCTCATGCCGCCCAAAGTCTCCACAGCGTGGCGGCCACCGGGTGGCTCGGCGGCACAGGAGGCCAAGGCGCTGCTGGGCGAAGGCGTGCAGGTGGTGGCCGCCTTCCAGAATGTGGCCGCGGGCCACTTGCGCGATCTGGCATGGGAGCCCAACTGCGATGTGCTGGTGACCGGGGATCAGAAGGAGCCAAAACAACTGGTGATGGAGTTGGCGCGTGCGGCGGGTTTCTTTGCAGTGGACGCAGGGCCGCTGGCCAACGCAGCCGTGGTCGAAGGCATTACCGCAATGCTCATCGGTATCAACGCGCGCCACAAGGTGCAGGGCAGCGGTATTCGCATCACGGGGATCGCGCGGGCGTAGTGAGAAACGCAATCATTGGTAAGTGGTGCATCCGGCAAGCCCACGCATTTGCCGGACGCACCCCTTACCAATGATCGCTTCTTCAGCGTGCTCTCCACACCCTGCCCACGTCTCGCTACACATGCGTGTGAGCAAGACGCTGGGCGGCGCGCTTTTGCAGCGTGCTGATGATCAACGCGATACAGAAGAGCGCCGACTGCGTCAGCACAATGGTCGCACCCGACGCGGCGTCGAAAGCATAGCTCAGGTACATGCCCACCAGCCCGCAGAATGCGCCAATTGCCATGGAGTAGGCCACCATGCGATGGAATGAATCGGTGAGCAGGCGTGCCGTAATTGCCGGAACCACCAGCGCCGCCGCAATCAGCGTAACGCCGAGAATCTGCATGGAGGCAATCAAGGCAGCGGCCAGCGCCAGCGCAAAGAGCGTATCCACCCACTCCGTGCGTACGCCGTAGACCTGCGCCACGTCGGAATCGAAGGTCGTGAAGAGCAGTTGTTTGTAGGCGAAGAAGATGAGCGCGCCCACAAGCAGCGTTACACCCGCCACCACAAGCACATCCTGCTGCTTGACGCCCAGAATATTGCCAAAGAGCGCGGCGTCAATGCTCTGTGTAAAGCGCCGGTAGCGGCTAATTAGCACCACCCCCACCGCGAAACTGGCCGTGGTGATGACCCCAATCGCGGCGTCTGCGCCAATGCGTGTGCGGCGCGTCGTCTGGTTAATGAGCACCGCTGTGAGAAAGCCCCAGATGCCCGCACCGATGTAGAAGTTCCACGACATAACATACGACACGACCGCGCCGCCAAAGATGGCGTGCGACAGGCCGTGG
>DIAV01000355.1:1525-9197 GCA_002415895.1 Anaerolineales bacterium UBA5069
CCGTGGCCGATGTAGCTCATGCCCCGCAGCACAATGTAGACCCCAAGCAGCCCGCAGAGCAGCCCCGCCAGCACAGCCACCAGGGTGCCGTTGCGGAAGAATTCATACTGGAACGGTTCGAGCAAGGATGTCATCCTGCACCTCCATCATGAGGCCGGCGCTTTCGAGCGGCGCAACATGGCCGAGCACTGGGTCGGCCACGACATCGCGCCAGGCATGGCCGTGGGGCTTTTGCTGCACATAGAGCATGCCCCCCTCGCGCAGAACCACAAACTCGCCATCGTAGGTGCGCTGCAGAATCGCGGGCGTGAAGACCGCCTCAGGCGCGCCCTGCGCAATCACACGATTCCTCAGGCAGATCACCCAGGGCAGATGCGCGGCCGCTGCGTTCAGATCATGCGTCGTCATGAGGATTGTCATGCCCCGCTGGTTGAGATCCGCCAACAGGTGCAGAATGTTCTCGGCGGTGCGCATGTCCACGCCGCTGGTGGGTTCGTCAAGCACAAGCAGCTCCGGCTCGGCAATGAGCGCGCGCGCCAGAAAGACGCGCTGCTGCTGCCCGCCCGAGAGGTCGCGGATGTGGCGCGCGCCGAATTCGCCAATGCCCAGCTGATCGAGGAGCGCGTGCGCCTGGCGGCGCTCAGCGCGCGAAGGCCACGGCCACAGACCGGCGCGGCTTGCGCGCCCCATAAGCACCACCTGCTCGGCAGTCACGGGGAAGTTCCAGTCCACAGTCTCAATCTGGGGCACATAGGCCACGCTGGAAGAGGGCCGCCCGTCGAGCACGCGGCCACCAATACGCACACTCCCCTGGCCGGCGCGCAACACGCCCAGGAGCAGCTTGAGCAGGCTGGTCTTGCCTGCGCCGCTGGGCCCCACAATCGCCGCAAACTGCCCGGGATGCAGGTGCAGCGAGATCTCCTCGAGCACAGGCACAGCGCCATAGCCGAATGTAACATTTTGGACTTCAACCAGTGGTTGCATAATGCACCGGACGAAACCTTCCCATGTGCGTTTGCACATTGACCGAAACCACGCAGCCTATTGCGCCTGGTCTACTGCGGAGTCGGCCCCCGTTACATTGCCGGGATCGACGTTGGCAATAATGGCGGGGTCGCCCCCCAGCGCCTCGGCCATAATGCGCAGATTCTCAACCATGAGGCCCACATACGAGTGCTTGGCCTCGCCGGGTGCGCCGGGCAGGTCGTCATCACGCAAGTCGTCGACGTACTGCGCGCCCGTCTCTTTGGCAATTTGCTCGAGCACTGGTGATGCAAAGACCTCGGAGCCAAAGATGGCGGGCACCTTTTCGGCGCGAATTTGCTCGATAATTGAAGCCACGTCGCGCGCCGAAGGTTCGGCAAAGTCGGATGGCTGAATGGCGCCCACAACCGTCATGCCATAGCGGGGTGCGAAATAGGCCCACGAATCATGATAGGTCAGGAGCTTGCGGTTCTCAGTGGGAATACTATCTACCGTAGCCTGAATCGCTGCATCCAATTCGTCTATGCGCGCCTTGAAGGCAGCATAGTTGGCGGCATAGCTTTCGCCGTGCGCGGGGTCGCGCGCCACGAGTGTATCGCGTATGATTTCTGCGTAGCGCAGCGCAAGGATGGGGTTGGGCCAGAGATGCGGGTTGGGGCTGCCGCCCTCTTTGGGGAAAGAGAAGTCGTAGAGATAGGCGTCGGGCTGAATGGTCTGGTCGCCCAGGAGCACGATTTCAGCATCGGCCTTCTTGTTGGCCTCGGCCAGCTCAAGCGTCGGCTCCTCCAGCTTGAGCCCATTCACGAAGATGATATCGGCATTGGCCAGCAGGCGTGCGTCCGAAGGCGCGGGCTCGAAGGTATGCGAGTTGACGCCTTCGGGCACGATGCCTGTAATCTCCGCGAGATCGCCGGCAATGTTGTAGGCAATGTTGGTAACCGGTGAGACCGTGGTGACAATGCGCAGTTTCTGCGCAGCGGATTCGGCGCCAGGGGCCGGGGCCGCACTGCACGCTACCAAAACCACTGCCACGGCGCACAGCGCCGCAATTCTTTGCACAAACGCCATTCCATTACTCCCTCAATGATGCGCCGCGACACGTCGCCGGACGGGCATCTATTGTTGCACAGTTGCGAACGTTCGCACGTGAGGGATGTTACGGAATCTGACAATTTACATGGCTTATGCGGATTATCCACATACGCTATGCAGGACTGCTGTGCAATTCTTCTATCTTGGCGCATGCGGCGCACAGGCCAAAAACGACAATATGGTTCGCCTCCGCCTCAAAGCCATAACCCGTGTGCAGGTCGTGTATGAGTCCACTCAGCAGATGATCGGGAAACTCGACCGAGTGGCGGCAGGCGCGGCAGATGGCGTGGTGGTGATCGGCATGTGAGCGTAGCGCGTAGTGGGTGGCCCCCGTGCCCATATCGGCATCCGTGATCAGATCGAGCGACTTTAGCAGGTCCAGCGTTCTGTATACCGTGGCCAGGTTGACATAGGGACTCTCTGCCTGGACAGCGGCGTAGAGTTCTTCGGCCGTCACGTGGCCGGGCATGGCCTCCACCGCGCGCAAAATCATCGCACGCTGTGGCGTCACGCGGATGCCGCGTGCGTGCAGGCGATTGACGAGCGCTTCCTGGTTGTACATGCGTCTTTCTCCTTCCCGGCTGAGGGTGAGCCTTAGGGTTACAGCCATTTGCAAATGCGAATGATTTGCAGCAAATTGGAACACACCCCGCTGTAATGTGCAAAAACACACGCTAGACTTGAGGCAGCGCAGTGACACACAACCAGGAGCCGCCATGGAATCCATACGCAACAGCGCAGCCGCGCCGACCGACCTCTACACAAACATTCATCCCGAAGGTGACGGCTTGCGGCTGCACCTGCTCGAGTGGCCGGGCGCGGGGCAGGTGTACGTGCTGCTGCATGGCCTGGCCAGCAACGCGCGCACGTGGGGCGGCGTGGGCGCTGCACTTGCCGCAGCAGGCAATCGCGTGATTGCTGTCGATCAACGCGGCCACGGCCTCAGCGACAAGCCTGATGCCGGATACGACTTTGCCTCCATCTGCGCCGACCTGCACAGTCTGCTCGATGCGCTTAAACTGGAGCATCCAATCATTGTGGGGCAGTCGTGGGGCGGCAACGTCGTGCTCGAGTTCGGCGCCCGCTATCCTGGCCGGGCGCGCGGCCTCGCCTTTGTGGACGGCGGCATCCTTGACCTTCAGGAGCATCCCTCGGGCGCGGATTGGGAGAGCATCGCCGAAGCGCTGCGCCCACCCTTGCTTGCGGGCACGCCACGCAGCGCCATCCAGCAAATGATTGCGCAGCACAACCCCGAATGGGACGACGCCGGCGTTGAGGCAACACTGGCCAACTTCGAGCTGCTGCCCGACGGCACAGTGCGCCCGTGGCTCACACTGGATCGCCACATGCTCATTTTGCGCGCATTGTGGGAGCAGCGCCCAGGCGACCTCTACCCGCGCGTCACCGAGCCTGTGCTGATTTGCGCCGCCGATGATGGCAATGTCGCGTGGACAGTGGCCAAGCACCGCATGGTGGCCGCAGCACAGGGGCTGCTTGCGCACAGCGACGTTCAGTGGTTCCACAACACGGCGCACGACATTCACGTGCATCGTCCGGCAGAACTGGCATCGCTCTTTGTCAATGCACGTGCACATGGTATCTGGAGTGGGGACGTTTCGGAATGAGTGACAAGAATGACAGCGAGCATGGCGTGCCCGGGCCGATTGTGCTGCTGGGCTCGGGCGAGACTGCCGCCAATGTGCAACGCATCTACACGTGGCTCTATCGCCACTTCACAGCGCCCGTCAAGGTAGCCATCCTGGAGACACCGGCGGGCTTTCAGCCGAATGCCGAGGCCGTGGCGCGCGACGTGGCTGCTTACATTGAGCACCGCCTTGTCAACTTTGCGCCCGAAGTGACACTTGTCCCCGGCCGCCGCCGCGGCCCTGCCGCAGACGCCACAAGCACAGACAATCCTGCCGTCGTAGCGCCGCTCTGGCAGGCGGATGTGCTCATGGCCGGCCCCGGCAGCCCGACCTACGCAGCGCGCCATCTACGCGATAGCCTGGCCTGGCAGATTTTGCGCGCGCGCAACCGCCTTGGCGCAGGCCTTATGTTCTCCAGCGCCATGACGCTGGCCGCCAGCAGCCACACGCTGCCCGTCTACGAACTCTACAAGGTGGGCGAAGACTTGCACTGGCAGGCAGGCCTGAATCTCTTTGCTGACTTCGGGCTGTCGCTGCTGCTCGTCTCACACTGGAACAACAACGACGGCGGCGCCGACCTGGACACGAGCCGCTGCTACATTGGCAGGAATCGCTTTGCCGCACTCCTTGACCTGCTGCCGGTTGACGCCACGCGCACGCTTGTGGGCATTGACGAAAAGACGGCGCTCTGCATCGATTTTGCCGCGGCGCGCGCCGAAGTGCTGGGGGCGGGCGGCGTAGTCCTCATGCGTGCCGGCAATGAGCAGCACTTTGTCCATGGCGAGCACTTTGCACTGGAAGCGCTGGGCGACTTCCACCTGCCCCCTGCGGGTGAGGCGCTGCCATCGGCGCTTTGGCAGAAGGCGCTGGCGCAGCAGCGCGCAACCCTGGCGACTGGGCAGGACTCCAATACACCGGCCGTGCCCGACGCCATCAGCGCGCTGGCAGCCCAGCGCGAGCGTGCGCGTCGGGCACGCGACTGGGCAGCGGCTGATGCCCTGCGCGCCGAAATCGAAGCCGCAGGCTGGCGCGTTACAGACACCGCAGACGGCAGCGTGGTTGAAAAGGGCATATAGGCAACGCAATCAAAACAACTATTCTCAAGAGTCCCATGCAGCAGGGTATAATAGTGCAGCAGACATCGTCACCGGCGACGCTTCGCCATGCACCCACACCCACCCACGCCTATGCCTATCTTGCGCGAGTATCTGCGTCCTGCCACCCTTGCCGAGGCCGTCTCTCTCATGGAAGCGCGTGGCAACCGTGCCGCGCTGCTTGCAGGCGGGGCCGACCTCATTGGCGCGCTTGAATCCCGCCTGCACCCAGACGTGGACGCCGTGATCGATCTGAGCCAACTTGGCCTCTCCGGCTGTTATGCAACCGACACGCACCTGGTGCTCGGTGCGACGGCAACGCTGACCGACGTGCTTGCGAATGAGACGATTGGCGCTTTGGCGGATGGCCTCTTGCGCAAAGCCGCGCGCAACGAAGGGCCGGTTAATTTCCGCAACGCCGCCACCGTGGGCGGCATCGTGGCCGGCGCTGCAACCGACAGCGAATTCTACGCAGCGCTGCTGGCATTGGGCGCGACCGTTAGCACCACGGCAGCCGCGCAGCCCGAAGCGCTTCACGCCGTGGGCCAAAAAGGCGCGATCGCGGGCATTATCACAGCAATCCATGTGCCGTTGGAGAATGCGCACGGCGGCTTGGCGCGCGTGGCGCGCACGCCGGCAGATCGCCCCATCGTCGCGGCGCTGGCCGTTGTGGCCGGCCACACCACACGCGTAGCCTACTGCGGCCTCGCCACACGCCCCATCCTCGAAGGCGCCGACGCACCCGCCTGGAGCGACTTCCGCGGCAGCGCCGCCTATCGCGAGGCGATGGTTAGGGTTCTGCGGGCGCGTGCGCTGGCCGCCGCGTCTGCAACATAGACCGAATCCACCTACCTGACGATTTGCCAGTCACCCAGCCACCCAGTCATCCAGCCACCCAGCCACCCCATCACCCTTTGGTTGCCCATGAACATCTCACTCATCGTCAACGGCACGCGCCACACAATCGACGTTCTGCCCGGCGAGTTGCTGCGCACAACCTTGCGGCGGCTGCGCTACTTCAGCGTCAAGTTTGGCGACGAAACGGGCGACACGGGCGCCGACGCCGTCCTGCTCACGCAGACGCCCGACGCGCCGGACTCCTACCGGCTGCGCAACAGCGGCGCGCTGCTCACGGCGCAGGCGGATGGCGCTGCAATTGTCACTGTGGAGTCGCTCAGTGGCCCGCGTAATGAAGACCTGAGCATTCTGCAGGAGCAGTTTGTGGCGTGCGGAGCGATTCAATGCGGCTATTGCACACCTGCGCAACTGCTCGCGGCCAAAAAACTGCTCGACGAAAATCGCACGCCCAGCGAAGCACAGGTGCGCGAGGCCATTGCCGGTGTCCTCTGCCGCTGCACGGGCTATGTGCGCCCTGTGCAGGCAATTCTGCGCGCCGCCGCCGCCATGCGCGGCGACGAGCTGCCCGCACTGGATACAGAAGTTGTCAACGCGCAGGATGTGGTTGAGTGGCCCACAGGCAATGCGCCCGATGGCGAGAACCCTGCCAGCGGCGTGGATACAGGTGGCGCCGACACGCAAACGCGCACGCGGGTGACGCCCATCACAGTGGCGTCACCTCAGACATCGGTTGTCAACAAGGGTGAGCCCAAGGTCGACGGCATCAAGCTCGCCAAGGGGCGCGCGGTCTTTGCCGATGACATGGAAATGCCGGGCATGCTCTTCGGCGGGCTGTTGACGAGCCCCCACGGCCACGCGCGTATCCTGTCAATTGATGCCAGCAAGGCGCGCGCGCTGCCCGGCGTCCATGCCGTGCTTACGCATGAAGATGTCGCGCGTGTGATCTACGCATCAGGCGGGCAGAGCTACCCCAACCCACCCCCCTATGACCAGGTGTCGCTCGACACCAAGGTGCGCCACGTGGGTGATCGCGTCGCCGTTGTGGCCGCCGAAACGCCCGAGATTCTGCAGCAGGCGCTGGAACTCATCGACGTCGAGTACGAATTGCTGCCTGTCGTCCTGGACCCGCTGGCCGCCATGCAGCCCGGCGCGCCCGTCATCCATGACGAAGCCGACGCATGGAAGATTCATGACGCCCAGCGCAACATCGCCATCCACATTCATGTGGACCACGGCGATGTGGATGCGGCGCTGGCCGGCGCAGCGCATGTCTATGAAAGCGAATATCGCGTGCAGCAGGTGCAGCAGGTCAGCATTGAGCCGCACATTGTACTCTCGTGGTGGGATGAGGATGACCGTCTGGTAATCCGCACAAGCACGCAGGTGCCCTTCCACGTGCGGCGCATGGTAGCCCCACTGGTGGGCTTGCCCGTGCGGCGCATTCGCGTCCTCAAGCCACGCATTGGCGGCGGCTTTGGCGGCAAGCAGGAGATGCTGATCGAGGACCTCTGCGCGCACCTGACGATTGCCACCGGCCGCCCTGTGCGTTTTGAGCTGACGCGCGCCCAGGAGTTTACCAGCAGCCGCTCGCGCCACGCGCAAATTCTGCGCTTCCGCAGCGGTGTCGACGCTGACGGCAAGCTCGTGGGCATGGATCTGCACATTGTGGGCGATACGGGCGCTTACGGCACGCACGCCCTCACCGTGCAGATGGTGAGCGGCTTCCGCGGCCTGAGCACCTACTGGCTGCCCGCCGCACGCTTCGACTGCGACGTTGTCTACACCAACAAGCCCGTTGCGGGCGCGTTTCGCGGCTACGGCGCGCCCCAGGCGCTCTTTGGCCTGGAGCAACACATGGAGGAGTTCGCCCTCGAGCTGGGGCGCGACCCGCTGGAATTCAAGCGCCTCAACTGGATCAAGGTGGGGCAGAATTTGCCCATGGCCGAGGCAATGGGCGAGGGGCGCGAGGGCTTCGCACAGGTGATTCGCAGCAGCGGC
>DIAV01000355.1:9216-14775 GCA_002415895.1 Anaerolineales bacterium UBA5069
ATTCGCCGCGGGCTGGGGCTGGCGATTGCCATGCACGGCACGGGCATTGCCGGGTTGGATATGGGCGCGGCCAGCATCAAGCTCAACGATGACGGCTCATTCAACCTGCTGGTGGGCGCAACCGACCTGGGCACGGGCTCCGACACAGTCCTGGCGCAAATTGCCGCCGAGACGCTGGGCGTTACCCTTGATGAAGTCATTGTCTACAGCAGTGATACGGACTTCACCCCCTTCGATACAGGCGCCTACGCCTCCAGCACCACCTATATCAGCGGCGGCGCCGTGATGAAAGCCGCCGAGGACGTGCAGCGGCAGATCATCGAACATGCCGCCAGGCACCTCATCACGGGCATCCCTGCCGAACGAATGTGGCTTGAAAATGGTTGCGTCAAAGCGCCGGATGGCCGCAGTGTGACACTGGCCACAATCGCGCTCCACAGCACCCACCAGGTGGAGCAGCACCAGATTATGGCCACAGCCAGCCACATGTCCTACGTGAGCCCGCCCCCCTTCGCAGCGCAATTCGCGGAGGTAGAGGTGGACACCGAAACGGGGCAGGTCACCTGCACGAAGCTGGTCATGGCCGTGGATTGCGGCATTGCCATCAACCCGATTACCGCTGCGGGGCAGGTGGAGGGGGGCATGCTGCAGGCGCTGGGCTATGCGCTCTGCGAGGAGATGGTCTACGACGAAGCGGGCCACATGCTCAACCCGCGCATTGGCCCCTACCGCATCTATGCGGCGGACGAATCGCCCGAACTGAAATCTATCCTCGTACAAACCTACGAACCCACGGGACCCTTTGGTGCAAAGGCCGTTGCCGAGATTCCCATGGATGGTGTCGCGCCCGCCGTGGCCAACGCGATCTATCACGCCACGCACTTGCGCCTGCGCGAAATTCCCTTTACGCCCGAGCGTGTGTGGCGCGCGCTGAAGAGCTGAACTTTATGACGCCAGCCCCACCAGGACAGCAGGGCGCAATGATCATGGAGCAAAACTGATGTCCCGAATTCTAGTCACCGGCGCGGCCGGATTCATTGGCTCGCACCTCTGTGCGGCGCTGCTGGCCGACGGCCATGCTGTTGTTGGCCTTGACGCGTTTATCCCCTACTACCCGCGCCCCCTCAAGGAGCGCAACCTGGCGCCGCTGCAGGTGCGGCCAGGCTTCACCTTTGTTGAGGCCGATTTGCGCACAGATCACCTTGAGCCACTGCTCGAGGGCGCGGACGCAGTGGTGCACCTTGCCGCCATGGCCGGGCTGGTGCGCTCATGGCAGGAGTTCGATAGCTACATGACCTGCAACGTGCTGGCCACGCAACGGCTGCTGGCGGCAACCGCTGCGCACAGCGGCGCCGGCAGCCCGCACTTTGTGCACGCGTCAACCTCGTCGGTCTACGGGCGTTTTGCCACAGGCGACGAAAGCGCACCCCTCGAACCCATTTCGCCCTACGGCATTACCAAGCTGGCTGCCGAAAAGCTCGTACTCGCCTATGGGCAGCAGTTCGGCCTGCGCGCCACAGTGCTGCGCCTCTTTTCCGTGTACGGCCCGCACCAGCGCCCGGATATGGGCTATAACGTGTTCATTCGCAAACTGCTCGCAGGCGAAACAATAACGGTTGATGGTGATGGCACGGACAGCCGCAGCAACACCTACGTGCTCGACTGCGTCGACGGCATCCGCCGTGCCCTGGCCACACCCGAAGCAAGCGTGGGCCAGATCTTCAACCTGGGCGGCGGCGAAGAAGTGAATGTCATCCAGGTGCTGGAGATGCTGGAGGAACTCACAGGGGAAACGGCGCACATTGTCCACGGGCCGCCGCGTGCCGGCGACCAGCGCCGCACCGTGGCGGACATAGCTAAGGCGCGCACAGCGCTTGGCTATGCGCCTCAAACAAGCGTGCGCGACGGCCTGCGCGCGCAGGTGGAATGGCAGCGCACTACCCAATAGCTGCGGTGCGCGTGCACAGACAAAGCGAACAGCAGTCTGTATGAAGCGAGGTTTCCGCGATTGGAAACCTCGCTTCGCTATATCCACATCAAACAAACCACGGTGTTTTCCATCACGTTTTTGCATAAATCGGCGCGTGTCTTGAAGTGCACTTTGGTTCATGGTAAGGTGTCGCATGTTTGCGTCCTGAACGAACGGACATCTTGTCCACCTCCCCGCCCGGCGCACACTTCTTCTGCCACGTGTACATTCAACAAGGAGAAGCTGTCTATGCGCGTACTCAGGTGGATTGGCATTGTGCTTGGCGCACTTTTGCTCGTCGCCCTCATTGCGGCGGGTACAGTCTATATCATGGGCGGGCGGGCACTCGCCAGCACCACGACGGCAGCGCCCACCCGCACACTCACCGTGCCGACGGACGCAGCAGCCGTCGCACGCGGCAAGCATCTTGTGAATCATGTGAATCTCTGCGTCGATTGCCATGGTGACAATCTCGAAGGCACGGTCTTTATCGACGACCCGCAATTGGGCGTCATTCCCGCGCCCAATCTCACAGCAGGCAAGGGAGGCGTTGGCGGTCCCGAAATGACCGACGCCAAGTGGATCAACGCCATCACAGGTGGCGTGGGTCATGATGGCCGCAAGCTTCTCATCATGCCTGTGAAGCACTACCACGGCATGACAGATGCAGACCTGGGCGCCGTCATCGCCTACCTGAAGCAGGCGCCGCCGCAGGACAACGAGTTGGCCCCCCGCAAGGGAGGACCGCTGGGCCGCGTTCTCGTCGCGCTCGGCATGATTCCGCTAGAGTCCGACGTGGCGGCCACGCTACCCGCGCCTGTTGACATTGCGCCCGCGGTCAATGCCGACTACGGCGCCTACCTCGTCGAGATTGGCGGCTGCAAAGGCTGCCACAGTGATAACCTGGCGGGCGGCACCGACCCCAACGGGCCGCACGGGCCCAATATCACCTCGACGCTGGTGGGCGCATGGAGTGAAGATCAGTTCGTCAACTTCATCCGCACAGGCACGCTGCCCAGCGGCGGCAACGTCTCGGATGAAATGCCGTGGAAGAAGTACGCAGGCATGGACGATATGGAGATACGGGCCATCTTTGCGTATCTGCAAACAACAGAGGCGCTGCCAAACAACCCCTGACGCATTGCCAGTCGTGCGCACGTGATTGCAGCGAGGCTTCCGATTCTGGAAGCCTCGCTGCGTTTGCGCCGCCATGAACAATTGATGATTGCGCGTCGTTGCATTTGCATGGAAAGCAACGAACACTCTCCCAGAGATCCCTTGCCCACAGAACCAGACACTGCCGACGAAGCGGGAGCGGTAGCCGCAGTGGATGCGGCGCAAGTGGCACGCGCGCCCGACGATGCAATGGCCGCCAATCTTGAGGGCAAGCCCATTGTCACTGCGGTGCGCGGCTTTGGCCCCTTGTATCAGCGCCGCTATCAGGTGCGACTGCCGGGCCTGCGCGAATCGCCGCAGGAGGTGATGATTATCTGGAAGCAACACTTTCCAGCCTTCCAGCCGCCGGACAATCGCTTCTATCCGTCACCCAAGGGCGTCAAGCCGGGCGAGGTCGTCTTTGTGGATTCCAGTTTGGTTGAAGCGCCCGGTATGCGCGCGATGACCGAAATGGCGAGCGGCGTCATGATCACGGATGTCGATGATCTCTCGTTTACAGTGATGACGCCCAAGGGCTTCCCAGTGGCGGGGTCGAATACCTTTAGCGTCTTGACGGAACGGGGTGCTGTGGTCGCGCAGGTGCTGGGGCTGGAGCGCACGAGTGATCCGCTTTATGAATTCGGCTATCGGTATCTGGGTGGCGAGGCAAAACAGGACGCCACGTGGGTTTACGTGTTGCGTTCGCTGGCCGCGCATTTTGGCATGACAGCAGACGTCACAATCGAGGTCACGTGCCTTGACAGGGCCATCCAGTGGCGCAATGCTGCCAACATACGCCATAATGCAGTCATAGGCACTGTGGTGCATAGAATAACTGCACCCCTGCGCGGCACTTTTGGCGGCACGTAGCGGCTTGAAGCTGCCAGAAGAATCACCCCGCGGCGCCCCGCCTTTCACCCAGAGTATGAGAATCCGCCTGCCATGATGCACGGTTCAGCCATGCGGCCCACCGGCGCCGCCAGGCGCTTTGATACGACCTACGACGCCGTTATTGTCGGCTCCGGCCCCAACGGCCTTGCCGCCGCGCTGACCATGGCCCAGGCCGGGCTGCGCGTGCTGGTGGTGGAGGCGCGCGCCACATTGGGCGGCGGCACGCGCACGGCCGAATTGACACTGCCGGGTTTTCGCCACGACATCTGCTCCGCTGTCCACCCGCTGGGCGTTGCATCGCCCTTTTTGCGCTCGCTGCCGCTGGCCGAGCATGGCGTGCAGTGGATTACGCCGCCGATCTCTGCGGTGCACCCACTGGATGACGAGCCGGCCGCCGCCATCTATCGATCCTTTGAGGAGACGATTGCGCAATTGGAAGGCGACGGCCCCGCCTATCGGCGCATGTTGGGGCCAATGGTGGACAACTGGGAGTCGCTGATTGCCGAGTTCCTTGCACCCCTCCACTTTCCGCGCAAGCCGTATCAGTATGCACGCTTTGGCGCCGTGGGCGGGCTACCTGCCACATGGGCGGGCAAGCTGCTCTTTCACACAGTGCGCGGCCGCGCCGCCTTTGCGGGCATGGCGGGCCACGCCATTCTCCCTCTGGAGCGCGCGCCCAGCGCCGCGTTTGGCCTCATGCTCAGCATGTTGGCGAACACAGTGGGCTGGCCTGTGGCGTGCGGCGGCAGCCAGGCCATTGCCGACGCCCTCGTCTCCATGATTCGCGCACTGGGTGGTGAGTTTTGCACGGACTGGGAAGTCACGGACATTGCCGACCTGCCACCGGCACGCGTCATCCTGCTGGATGTGACGCCGCGCCAAATATTGACGATTGCGCGTGACAGACTCTCGCCCCGCTACCAGCGCGCGCTCAGCCGTTTCCGCTATAACCCTGGCGTTTTCAAGGTGGATTGGGCGCTGAGCGCGCCCATTCCGTGGCGCGACCCCGTTTGCCGCGAGACGGCCACGCTGCACCTGGGCGGGACTTTGGACGAAATCGCTGCATCGGAAGCCGCTGTCTGGCGCGGCGAAATCCCCGCACGCCCCTACGTGTTGCTCGCCCAGCCCACGCTCTTTGATCCAACGCGCGCGCCGGCCGGCAAGCACATTGCCTGGGGCTACTGCCACGTGCCCAATGGCAGCACCGTGGACATGACACGCGCGATTGAAGCGCAAATTGAGCGTTTTGCACCGGGCTTTGGCGAGACCATTCTGGCGCGCCACACCTACAACACTGCAGAGATGCAGGCGCATAACCCCAACTACATTGGCGGCGATATCAACGGCGGCGTGCAGGATCTGCTCCAGCAATTCATGCGCCCGGTGCCCACGCTCAACCCTTACCGCACCCCCACGCCGGGACTCTATATCTGCTCGTCCTCCACACCGCCGGGCGGCGGCGTCCACGGCATGTGCGGCTACTATGCAGCGCAGTCGGCGCTGGAGGGCCTAGGGGTGCAAATGCCCCAGGCAGAACGGGCAAG
>DIAV01000263.1 GCA_002415895.1 Anaerolineales bacterium UBA5069
TAATAGAATGCGAGGACACTTATGCTCAAATTCGCCTTGCTTGGATTCCTGGCATACAGGCCAATGACCGGTTACGACTTGAAGCAGACCATGGACAGCTCCACGGCCAACTTCTGGCACGCCGAGTTGAGCCAGATCTACATTACTCTCAAGAAGCTTCATACCGAAGGCTTGGTATCGTCGGTTGCGGTGGAACAGGACAGCCGCCCGGATCGCCGCGTGTATACCATTACGGAAGAGGGGATCAGCGATTTGCGCCGCTGGCTGCGCACGCCCGACACGGAAATTCACCCATCAAAGGAGCCTTTCCTTCTCAAGCTCTTCTTTAGCGCACCTGTAGAAAAAGAGTTCCTGCTGACGCAACTGCGCATTCAGCGCGATTTACACCAAAGCCTGGTGGACGCATACAGATCGCAAACCGCAGCCATCATTGCCACAGCGGTTGCAAGCGCTCCCCATCTGCAAAGGGACGCCCTGTTGTGGGAAGCCACGCGGCGCGCAGGTGAAGTGATTGATGAGGCAATTGTCAGTTGGCTGGATGAAACAATTGAGCGAGTCCGCCAGGACTTTTAGCACTGGAGCCGCAATGATTATCGGCCTCACACTCTTCGTGGTTGTTCTGGCAACACTCAGCATTTTTCAGCTGCGCACGCTGACAGGCAACGTGCCATTCAAAGCGCATAGAGACCCGCAAATTGACGGGCTACTCAAGTTTCAGATTGCACAGTTCCTGCTGGCGTGGCTTGTGCTGGGGTGCGCTTACCTGCTTGCACCTGAGAATTTCAAGGTTTTCTTCCGCTTGGGAAACCTTGATGCGCGCATCAGTCCAGTCGCCTGGCTGGGCATCAATGGCACGGAAAGCTGGCGGCAAATCGCGCTGGTGATGGGTTTCTGGATCACCGCAGCAACGGGCATCTATATGGCGCTCGGGCTGTGGCGCGCGGGGGCAAAGCTCAGTGCGCTGCCCAGCGTTCTGCTTTGGGTGCTGTTCTTCTCGGCACTCAACGCCTTTTCAGAGGAAGCCATCTTCCGCCTGGCCATTGTTGCGCCGCTCTACGGCAAACTCACAGTCTCGACCATCTTGCTTATCTCTGCAGCTCTTTTTGGCGTGCCCCACTACTTCGGCACGCCCAGCGGTATCCCTGGCGTGTTGATGGCTGGATTTCTGGGCTGGCTGCTGGCCCTCTCACTGATCGAAACGCAAGGGCTACTCGTGGCCTGGGCTCTTCACTTCGTGCAGGACGTCGTCATCATCGGCAGCACCATCTTGATAACACGTCGTGCTGGGGCGGGTTCTTAGCCGCCCAGCGCGTGAACCAGATCCACGTACTGCTGCATGGCATCGTCGGTGTCGAGCCCTTTGATTTTGGCCCAGGCGTCGAACTTGGCGCGCCCAACGAAGTCCGTCATGCCTGGGCGGTTGCCTGTCGCGTCGCCCGCAGTGGCCTGCTTGAACAGCGCATAGAGCTTGAGCAACGTATCATTATCCGGTTTTGCGGCAAGGTTCTTCGAGGCGGCGGCTGCGGCCTCAAATTCGCTCTTGAGATCGGCCATGGTTGCGCTCCTGGTCTGTCGAGATGTTCGATTGGCTGTTTTGCGGTAGGATGAGGGCTGCCTTTATTGTAGCCGATCCGCACCTGCACGCCAGCGCGCGCACAACCAACAGAGAGCTTTCCTCATGCCGCAGCCCAAACAGCGCATTCTGATAGACACCGATCCCGGCATTGATGACGCAATGGCGCTGCTGCTGGCGCTGGCCTCGCCCGAACTGGAGGTTGTTGCCGTGACGACTGTTGCGGGCAACAACCCGGATGTGCGCCTCATGACGCACAATGCGCTGGCCCTGCTGGCTCTGGGCGGGCGCGATGATATTCCCGTAGCGCAGGGCGCGGCCCACTCGCTCACCAACCGCCGTCTCCCCGTGGGCGCAGATGTGCACGGGGCCAACGCGCTGGGCGGCGCAGTGATAGCCCCCTCACCGCGCCGGGCCGTGGCGGAGAGCGCCGCCGAGTTCATTGTGCAGCACGCGCGCGCCGGGCTGGATGCGCTGGTTACCCTTGCCCCGCTGACCAACCTTGCGCTGGCGCTCGATCTCTGCCCCGAACTGGCTCAACTTGCCCCGCGCATGAGCATGATGGGCGGGGCGCTGGCTGTGCCGGGCAACGCCACGCCCACAGCCGAGGCAAACATCCTCAATGACCCCGAGGCCGCGCGCCGTGTCTTTGCGGCGTGGCCGGCCATCACCATGGCCGGGCTGGATATTACGCGTCAGGTTGTGATTGGCGATGCGTACCTGCAGCGGCTGCGCGACGTTGGCAACAGGGCGGGCGTTTTCCTGCACGCGTCGTCGCAGCACTATCTCAACTTCTATCACAGCAAGGGCGAAGCCGGTTTGCACATGCACGATGTGCACGCGATTATGGCGCTGGTGCGGCCGGATCTCTATACGGTGCAGCAGGTGTGCGTGGATGTGGAGACAACCGGCGAGCTAACGCGCGGCCAGACCGTTGCCGATTGGCGCGGCCATTGGCAGCGTGCGCCGCAAACGTCCATGCTCTTTGCGGTGGATGCCGCCGCCTTCCTGGAAGAGTACGCCAAACGCATTGCCACCCTGCCCTGAACAGCAACACAGTAACAGCAACAGCGTAACGGCGACGCGAAGGCGCTAAGGCGCAAAGAAACGCAGAGAACTGCAACAGCAAGGAACATCTGTTTTGCTGTTGCAGTTCTCTGCGTTTCTTTGCGCCTTCGCGCCTTCGCGTCGCCGTTACGCTGCTTATGAGAAGGCGTCCTCGGGGTCGAGTGCCTCGATTTCTTCTTCGTTGTTGCGCTTGCGGATGACTTCGCGCCCTTGGCCGCCGCCCATGTCGGGGCCGACAATGCCCTTTTCCTCAAGCTGCTCCATGAGGCGCGCCGCGCGCGGGTAGCCAATGCGAAGCTTGCGCTGCAGCATGCTTGTGCTGCACATCTGCAAATCCTCCAGCGCGTCAATGGCCTCCTGCACCAGTTCGTCGCCGTCGTCTTCGCGGCCAATCAGCCCGGCCCAGGGAATGCGCACCGGTCCTGCTGCAGGTGGGGCCTGCGCCGTCCAAAAGCTCACCACATGGCCGATCTCGTCGTCTGTCACCAGGCAACCTTGCACGCGCAGCAGCTTGGCGGCGTCGGGACGCATGAGCAGCATGTCGCCGCGGCCCAGCAGCCGCTCTGCGCCGGGGGTGTCCAGAATCACGCGGCTGTCAATTGCGCTGGAGACGGCAAAGGCAACGCGTGTGGGGAAGTTGGCTTTGATTTGCCCCGTCACCACATCCACGCTGGGGCGCTGCGTCGCCAGCACCAGGTGAATGCCTGTGGCGCGTGAGAGTTGCGCGAGGCGGCAGAGATGTTTCTCCACATCCTCTGCTGCGGTCATCATCAGGTCGGACAGCTCGTCCACAATCAGCACTATATACGGACGCGGATAGAGCGGATATGCGCCATACGC
>DIAV01000090.1 GCA_002415895.1 Anaerolineales bacterium UBA5069
TTCCTCTACAGCTTTGACGGCATTCTGGCCTGTTCGGGCGCAAGCGACGCCGTGCGCTATCTGCTCAAAAACGAAGTCGGCTTCCCCTACGTGGACTCCGACATTGACGACCCCAACGCCAATCTCTACTTCCAAAGCATTGGCAACGATTACCGCACACGCATGCAAGCCAGCCCGGCAGGCGTGCGCCGCTGGATTCAGGACAAACTTGCCGCTTGCCAGAAAAACCCAGACCTGCAATACTGCACCACAGTATTGAACAACTGGACAGACGGCACATGGCTGGAAAAACCCTGGAACCGCCCTGGGTTCCCCTTTAGCGACACCCCCCCTGCAGGCAGCGCGCTCGCCTCCACCACGGCATCAATCGCCTACCCGGGCGGCAACAATGTACAGTGGAAGTACGATCCTGCCGCAGGTGGATACCTGCGCTTTCAGGCGGGCCAGCAGCAGTTTGATCTCGCCACGGGCCAGCCGATTGTGGCCAGCAACGTTGTCATTGCCGCCGCCACGCATACGTTGACAAACATCATCGAGGACGTCAACGGTACGCTGGGTGTGGATATTGAACTCTTTGAGTATGGCGACCTGCGCGTCCTGCGCGACGGGCAGGTCTACGAAGGCACATGGCGCGCCGACGACAAAGCGCCGCCCCGCTGGCTGGGCGCGGGCGATGCCCCCATCCCCCTTAAACCTGGGCAAACCTGGGTGCAGGTGGTGCAGAAGATCACTGATGCAACGTTTCAGTAGAGAAAGCAATTATCAAGTATCGCTAATTGATTAGCACGAATAATTGATAATCCGGTTCATAATCGTCAGGAAGAGACCCCCCGCGGATAGTACGGCAATCGCATATCATCGCTGCCACTCGGTTACATCAACGATTACGTCACAGCAAAGGAACCGACCATGGACCACTCGCCGCTGCGCTCAATGCCCCCGCGGGATCCGCAACAACCTCACAGTGCCTATCTGCGCTGGCTTATCGCCGCCGCACTCGTTCTCTTGATTGGCCTGGGCGCGCTCGAAAGCATGGATGTCGCACGCGCACAGGATGCGCCCGCCGCCACGCCCACGCGCGCCGCAGCCAGCCCCACCGCAAGCAGCTACGAATACACAGTCCAGGCGGGCGACTCCTGGGGCGTGATCGCGCGCGAAGTAGGCCTTTCCGTGCGCCAGTTGATGGCGGATAACCCGCGACTGATCCGCCCCAATGACGTCCTGCGCGTGGGCGATGTGCTCACCATCAACGTGGCCCCGGCCACGTCCGTCACGCCGACGCGTGCCGCCACGACAGCGGCAACAGAGGCCGCCGCGACGGAGGCCTCTGCCGCAGCACCCGCGCAGGCCGCGCCGGAGCCCGTCTACCACGTTGTACAGGCCGGCCAATCGTGGAACAGCATTGCCGCCAAATACGGCATCCCCGCGCGCCTGCTGCGCGCCGCCAATCCCGATGCCGTGCGCGCTGACCTTGTCCTCGCCCGCGGCGTTACCCTGCTGATTCCGCCTGTCGCGCAGGGTGATGCGCTGCCCGATACAGCCGTACAGGGGGCCAACTTTACACCGACCCCCACACCGACTTCGTCGCCCACGCCAACGCCAACCCCTTCACCCACACCATCGCCCACACCGTCACCTACGCCCAGCATCCCGGGCCTGGGCGCGGCGCCGCCCGAGACGCCCCAGCCGGCCGAAGAGGCAACCGAGGCGCCCACGGAGGCACCCACAGAGACGGCAACACCTGAAGACACGGCGACGCCAACAGCCACGCCCGAGACCGAAATCGGCATCAATTGCCCGGCCGCCTTCACCGAATACCCCGGGCAAATTAACGCTGTGCTCAACAACGCCGACTTTGGCATTGAAGGGCTGCGCTCCTATCTGCGCGATTGTGGCGCCGAGACCGACGACGGCATCATCGTCCAGGACTTCAACGGCGACGGTGCGGATGAACTCATGGTCCTCTACGCCGACCCCTTTGCGGGCGAGGATGCCACAGCCGGCGACATGATCCTCTTTTCCTTTAGCGACAGTGGGTTCATTGAAACCTTCCGCGCTCGCGCCGATGGCAAGGTATCGCTCATCGACGCCGCCGATATCAACGAAGATGGCCAGGCCGACATTGTCTTTGCCGACACCACCTGTGGCGCCAGCACCTGCTTTGACACCATCCACCTACGCAGTTGGGATGGCACTGAGTGGGTGAACTGGACCGACAGCGACATCTCCATGGCCTATGCAGACTACAATCTGGATGATGTCAGCGACGCCGGCCAGGGCAAAGAGATTGTGCTTGAAGGCGGCATCTATGGCAGCGCCGGGGCCGGGCCGCAACGCGCACGCACCGAAGTCTGGGGCAGTGTTGGCGGCGCGCCCTACACACTGGTCGACCGCACATTTGACCAGAGCGATTGCCTCTACTTTGCTGTTCTGGACGCCAACGCCGCCTTCGTGCAGATTCCCAATACCGATCTGACTGCCCTCGAGCACCTCTACACCAAAGCGGCTACAGATCCTACGCTCGAAACCTGCTGGACGCGCCCCAACGAAGAAGCCGAGCTGCGCAGTTTCTCGCTCTTCCGTCTGGCGCTGGTCGCCGCCTACCAGGGTGTGCCCGAGATCGCGGGCGACCTGATTGGCAGCATCAGCGAAATCTATACCGATTCCGTCTTCTCGGCTGCAGGTCAGGTGTGGCTCGATGCCTATGCCGAGAGCCCCAGCATTCCCAAGGCGTGCCAGGCCGTCAATGACTTTGCCGCGGCCAACCCTGCGGCCTACGAGTTCCTCGCCGACTACGGCTATGCCAACCCCGGCTTTGGCCCGAACGACGTTTGCCCGGTGCTGGATGTTGAATCGGGGGCCGCGCCTGCGGCCCCCGTCGTTGCGTCTGCGGCGGCCGCCGCGAATGCACCCGCTGCAGGTGAGGGGCTGGCCGGTGCAGCCGCCGATGCCCTCGCCGCACAGACTGACGTCACGCCTGTTGCTATGTCGGAGGACGCCGCACAAAGTGACGAGGACCCGACCGCCTGCCCCGATACACTCGAGGACTACGCAAGCAAACTGCCCGCCATTCTCGCCACAGCCGGCCGCGACAAAGTCGTGGTGGAGGATTGGCTGCGCGACTGCAAGGCGCTCACCGACAACCGCGGCGCAGTTGTCTTTGGCGACTTCAACGGCGACGCCCGCCAGGATGTGCTGGCTCTGCCCGTCATCGTCAGTGACATCGGCTTTGGCCCCAAAGGCACACAAGGCGCGGTGCTTGTCTTTCATGGCGACGGCGCGGGCAACTTCACCCTTGTTGCCAATCCCGAGATCTACGGCGAAGCGATCCTGCTGGCAGCGGAAGACCTCAACGCCGACGGCGTGACAGAGCTTGCATGGTCGGTCATCGGCTGCAGCACCTTCTGCGTGACAGAGGTGCAAATGGTGCGCTGGGATAATGCAAGCAATGAATATGTTTCCGCAATTGCACCGGGCGCCACACTGGCTGAAGGCAGCGCAACCCTTGAGGCGCTACCCGCAGGCGCACCCGGCAAAGGCAAACTGCTCGTACTTGAGGGTGGCGTCAGCGACACACCCGAAGGCGGCCTCACCGTGCCCCACCGCGAAGAGTGGCAGAGCCTGGGCGGCGCTCCCTTCCAGCAGACAAACTGGGTCTATGACCGCGAGTCTGAAGGCAATGATTGCCTGGGTCTGCGCTTGATCGAGGCCGACGTACTGCTCCAGGCTTCACCCGCAATTGGCTTTGCACCCGCACGCACCGCCTACACCGATGCACTTTCGCCGGACCTTAAGGCATGCAGCATTTTTGGCATCGACGGTGTTGAGGAGATCATCTACCTGCAGGGCCTGGCCAGTTTCCGGCTCATGCAGGTGCAAGCGCTCATGGGCGACGCCGCCGACGCTGCTGACACGCGCGATGCACTTGCGCTGGGGCAGCCCGACAGCGCCTATGCCCAGGCCGCGAGCACCTGGCTCGACAGCTATTCTGCCGACGAAGACGCTCCCGCCGCCTGCGCCGCTGTGCAAACGATCTTTGATGACAACCCGCAAACATGGCAGATTACCGACCACTTTGGCTACAATCATCCTGCCCTCGCCGCCGAGCAGATTTGCTACATGCCGCCCGGCATGTAGTGATGCCAAGGTTGGTGGCTGGATCGCGTTGGGGTTGATTGGTTTACTGGTTGATTAGGTCACGTCGCGCGACGTGACCATTCTTTTTGCAGACCGGCGGCAGGCATACGCCGTACGGC
>DIAV01000378.1:0-740 GCA_002415895.1 Anaerolineales bacterium UBA5069
ACCGTGTACAGTGTGTAACGCGCCTGTTTTTTGTGCATGGTTTATTCTAGCAGCTTTCCACCCCTCCCAGCGAACAAGCGCAGCAGCTCAACCGTCGTTGTCAGGTTGTCCCCGCATCTTCGCCGCCTGCATTGATCCCCGATGCGTCAATCCGCCTCTTTCGATCTTGTCCCCGGGAGATCAAAATGGCGTCATTGGATGGCGAGCCTCGAATTGTTCTGCAACCAGTTAAAGCCGAAAACCTGGAATTGTTCGGAGACCGCACACCCGTTGTGTTCGTTCCGTCGCGCCCAATCGCGGACTTTGACGGTCCCACAACTGCAGGGAGCGCGGGACCAACGATAGCGCTGCGCCTTGATGGAAAATTTGACGGCTCGCTGGCGGTGCTTGTCAATTACCCGACGGGCGCAACGGGCAAGGGGAAAGGCGCTGGTGGCGCGAACCAGGTGTGGGCCAACCAGAGTGCGGCGATCAACGGGCCGATTGCGCTCGACCAGTTCGGCGGTTCCTATGCCACCTATGCCGGCGCATCGGGCAGTTCGTCAAATGGCTGTGGCGGCCTGCTCGTACTGGCCGTCATCGTGCTGCTGATGATGCTTGCGGCGGGTGGCAGCCTGGCATCCTTTTCGTCTCGACCGAGCACATCATACAGTGCCTTTGCCGCCCCACCGGCGAATACGCAGTTGCTCTATGCGCCCGCGAACTCCTTTGGGCAGAGATTGGCTGCACCAGTTGTACAG
>DIAV01000378.1:808-3890 GCA_002415895.1 Anaerolineales bacterium UBA5069
CCTGCATACGCCACATCACCTGCATGGGTGGCTTCTGTGCAGGTGGACGCCTGCATGCGCAACCCCTCATGCCCGGGGGCATGCCCTGTGGCGCCATTCTGCGCAAACCAACTGGCGGTCAAGGGCGCTTGCAATCCGGCCACAGGCGCGCACGTTTACTACTTCCCCGGGCAGGCGGGCTATGTTGAGACGCAGATTGGTCTGTATGTGGGCGACGCTTACTTCTGCAACTTTAGCGAGGCCGTTGCTGCCGGCTTTATGCTGGCGCCGTGAATTGCGGTGTTTATGCAGTGGGGCATTTGCCCACCAAAGCAGTGAGTGTTGTCATGCGCTGGTGGCGCAGCGGCGCGGTATACTTGCGTACAGACCCTATCGGCCTGCACGCGCGGCGTTGTCCGGCGCGTGGGTAAGGCTCCCACTCTGTACGCAACCAGCCCAGGAGAGAAGATGAAACCCCGCGTACGTGTTGAAATGGCGCTGGCCAACGAGCAGCCCGATCGCGCCCCGTTTCAGGCAACTTTCGTTCCCGAGTTTGCCGCGCGCCTGCGCGCCGACCTGGGTCTGCCGCCCATTCCTCTGCACGATCCGCACAACGGCCGCTGGAACGGCTATGACCTTGAACTGGCGACTGCGCAGGATGCGCTGCAATGCTCCGTGGGTTGGGTGACAAACTACTACCTTGACACCAAACCCTATGTGGACGCGTGGGGCGTAGAGTGGGCGATCAAGAACTATGCAACGCCCTGGGGCACAGGCTTCTTTACGGAGATGAAGCGCCACCCTTTGGCCGATGCGGGCGCGCTGGCCACCTATCAGCCGCCGGATCCCAATGACCAGGCGCTCTACACAAATCTCGAGCGCCTCGTGGCCGAGCACAAGGCCGAGCACTACATCATCGGCAGGCTGCACTGCACCATCTTCGAATCGGGTTGGGCGCTGCGCGGGTTTCAGCAGATGTTGCTGGATTTGCTCATGGAGCCGGAACTGACCCACGAGATTCTGGAGATCACCTACCTCTATCACAAGACGGTGGCTTGCCAGATGGCAGCGCGCGGCGTTGACATGATCTGGCTTGGCGACGATATGGGCAGCCAGAAGAACATGCTCATTTCGCCCAAAACGTGGCGCACCTTCTTCAAGCAGCGCATGGCCACACTGATTGCGGAGGTGCGCGCGCTGCGGCCCGATATCAAGATCGCGTACCACTCGGACGGCTCCATTTACCCCATTATTCCTGATCTGATTGAGATTGGGGTGGATGTGCTGAATCCCATCCAGCCCGACAGCATGGACCCTGCGCGCCTCAAGCAGGAATATGGCGATCGCTTGTGTTTCTTCGGCGGCATTGATGTGCAGCGGACGCTCCCCTTTGGCAGCCCCGACGACGTGCGCGCCGAAGTTGCGGCGCGCTATGCCACACTGGGTGCAGGCGGCGGCTGGATTTGCGCCCCAACCCACCATGTCCAGGCCGATACGCCGCTGGAGAACTTTTGGGCGTTGGTGCACGCTGTGTCGGAGAACGCGCCCGCCACAACCCACGCCTGACCCTTGTATTTCGCAGCGCACACTCCCCTGGGCGTGCGCATCCATCTGGAGGAGACGCAGCAGTGACAGATTCGGATGAGATTCTCGATATCATTTTTGAGGATGTGCTGGACGGCAATGTGCGCCAGGCTGCTGGTCATGCCCAGGCGGGGTTGGATGCTGGTGTGAGTGCGGATATGATTTTGCAGGACGCGTGCATTCCGGCCATAGACGAAGTGGGCCTTCAGTTTGAGCAGGGCGAGAAATTTGTGCCCGAGATGCTGATTTCGGCCAAGACCATGCAAAGCGTTGTGCAGGTTCTGCGACCCCATCTGTTAACAGAGCAAAGTGCGGGTGCAGGCACATTCGTGATTGGCACTGTGGCTGGTGACGTACACGACATTGGCAAGAACCTGGTGGGCATGATGATGGAAGGGGCGGGTTTTCAGGTGATTGATCTGGGCGTTGACGTGGACGCCGAGCGCTTTGTGGAGGCCGTGCTCGAGCACAAGCCCGCGATCCTGGGTCTCTCGGCGCTGCTCTCAACAACCATGCCCGCCATTGGTACGACCATTCGCACGCTGGAGCAGGCAGGGCTGCGCGCCAATCTCAAAATTGTGGTTGGCGGTGCACCGGTGAGTGCGGCCTTTGCAGAGCAGGTGGGTGCGGACGGCTATGCTGCAGACGCGGGCAGCGCCGCGCGCGTGGCCAAGTCGTTGCTGGGCATTGCCTGAACGGCGCAGATAGTTTAACTGGGGCGCAACACAGGCAGCGCAGTGCTATTCGTGCAATTGTAAACCGCGTGAACGTGCAGGACGCACCATTTGGTGGTTGGCAGTTTGTCTTCACCATCCACAGGAGCAAAGCGCAGAAAGCCATACAAACGGCGATCCCTCGGCCATTCGCAGATCTGGTCGCGCACCGTCCTGTAGCGGCATTTGGCGCCAACGTTTTCTCGAAGCTTGCCATTTGCTAGCGAAAGGAACTGGCTATGCACGCACGTTTCCGGCTGTTCTTGTCATGCTCTATCGCTCTTTCGTTGCTGCTGGTGGCTTTTTTGCCCACGCTGGCGCAGGATACGCCTGCTGAACCCACGGGATCGGCGCCATTGGCCTTTCTCCCCGTGGTGCTCAACCAGGAAGAGCCCTCATGCTATTGTCTTTTCAGTTCGGCAGCGTTGCCCGAGGCCGGCAGCGTCATCCCCAATCAGTACATTGTTATGCTGCAGGCGAGCGATGTGCGCGCCGCGGCTGGCGACATGATGACGGCGGAGGCCTTTGCCGCCGATACGCTGCAGCGCTATGGCGGTGAGCTTCGCCATACCTACACGGCTGCCATCGAAGGCTTTGCGGCTGTACTCACTCCCGAGGGCGTAGCGGCGCTTGAGGCGAACCCCAGCGTTGCGCTGGTGGAGCCGAACCGCGTGGTGCGCATTGATCCTGAGCAGGAGGCCAACGATGCTGCGCTTGCTGCCCCTGCCGAGATCAATGACGTTTCCTCCTGGGGCCTTGATCGCATTGACCAGCGCGACCTGGCGCTGGACGGCAGTTTTACCTAC
>DIAV01000378.1:4086-7740 GCA_002415895.1 Anaerolineales bacterium UBA5069
ATTGGGCTGGGCTATGCCAGTTTTGACGACGGCAACGGTGTGCGCGACTGCAATGGCCACGGTACCCATGTTGCAGGCACGATTGGCGGCTCGCTGTATGGGGTGGCGCGTGGTGTAACCATTCACCCTGTGCGCGTGCTGGATGCCTGCGGCTATGGAACCGACGACTCGGTGGTTGCCGGCATCGACTGGGTGACGAAGAATGCCATCAAGCCCGCCGTCGCCAACATGAGCCTGGGCGGCGATAATTCGGTGGTGCTTGACACGGCGGTCAAGAACTCCATTGTCAAGGGCATCACCTATGTGGTTGCGGCAGGCAATGAGAATTCGGATGCGTGCTATCGGTCTCCGGCCGCTGTGCCCGCAGCCATTACTGTGGGTGCAATTGATTATGGCGACTGGCGCGCCAGTTATTCCAATTTTGGGACGTGTGTAGATATCTTTGCACCCGGTTCGGACATTGTTTCTGCCTATAATGGGCATGATGAGGATTGGGCGTACCTGTCGGGCACCTCGATGGCCTCGCCCCATGTGGCAGGGGTTGCCGCCACTTTCCTTGGCACCAAGCCCAAGTCATCGCCCGCGCAGGTTGCGGCTGCGCTGATCAGCAGCGCGACCACAGGCCGGCTTTCGGCAATTGACGTTGGCTCGCCCAACCGGCTGCTCTTCAATCGCTTCACCACCTCGCCCCCCTTTGCGTGCAGCGACGTTGTGCTGAACGGGGGTTTTGAGTCGGGTGCAACGGTTTGGAAGGAGAGTTCTTCCAATGATTTTGACCTGATTTGCACAGGGTACAGCTGTGGTGGCAATGCTTACCCGCGCACGGGGTCGTTCGTGGCCTGGTTGGGTGGGCTCAATGACGAGAAGTCAACCATTACGCAGCGCCTGACAATCCCCAAGGACAAGGATGCCATGCTCTCCTACTGGTACCTGAGCAACTCAGACGAAGCGGACTGCGACAGCGGCAACGATTTTGCCAAGGTACAGGTGAAATCGGGTGATAAGGTTGTGTATGAGTGGCAGTATCCCTTGTGTTACTATACGGATACCAATCGCTATGTGAATGAGAACATCGACCTGGGCGATCTTGCCGGGAAGACAGTCGATATCATCTTCACGACGACGACAAATGAGTCGTTTGTCAGCGGCTTCCGCGTGGACGATGTGCGCCTGCGCTCGGGCGACGCGTGCGCGGTGGCGTGGGCGGGCGATGAGCCGGAGCCGAACGTTCTGGAAAAGCAGGTTCCTGCTGAAGATAAGAGTCACTAGGTGCCGCGTCTCGCAAGTAGGAGGCATCGTGCGTAGCGGCGGCTTTCGCCGCCGTTGGTATGCACCGCGGCGCATCCTCGAGAACGGCGGCTGAAGCCACCGCTACGCAATCCCTCGCATACTTGCAGGATGCACAACCAAGCAGGACAGCGGGGCCAGACAAAGCGAGGCCGCTCCTCACAGGGAGCGGCCTCGCTTTGTCTGGTTCACCTGGTTCGCCGGTTACGGCGCAGGGGTGCTACTCATCGGGCGTCCACTGGCCACCGCCACCGCCGCCATTGTTCTGAATGACGCGCACAAAGACCTCGCGCCGCTCCTCGACGCCATCTGTGCGGATGACGCGCAGGCGGTAGGTGCGGTCGCTGCCCGGGCATTCCTGCTGGGAGCTGACCCCGGCCACGCCCTGATCCTGGTAGAAGACGGCCTGCACGCCCTGCACATCCCACCGCAGTGTGGTGCATTCACCGCGCCGAATTTCGGTGCGATCGGCCCAGAAGTTGATGCTGAATGCGGGCGGCTGGGGCGCGCCCGCCACATTGATGGTGATGAAGAAGGACTGCGTTTCGTTCTGGAGCGTGACGACGCGCAGTTCGTACGTCTGCGTGAAGGGTGGGCAGACAGTTTGCAGGTCATGGCCGCCCTTGCCCATGACATTGCCGCCATCCACAAAGAAGACCGCGTTTACGCCGTCAACATCCCAGCGAATGTTGGTGCATTGACCGGGGTTGATCCACTGGTTGTCGGCGCGCAGATTGGGGTTGCCCGTCCAGCCTACAGGGCCGGGCGTGGCGGTGGGGGCAGGCACGGGCGTCGGGGGCACAGGCGTGGGCGTGGGCGGATTGGGATTAGGGACATCAATGCCCACCCAAACCGTCTCGCCAAAAAAGTTGCCCAGGTTGTTGCGCATTTGCCAGAAGCCCTGGAAGACGCCGTAGGCGCTCGGCGCAGTCAGGTTGGCGGTGAGGTCCACGGTTTGGCCGGGCTGCACTTCGCGCCCAACGGGCACGGGGCGGCCATCCATGGATGCCTCAGGCCGGTTGCCGCTCACATAGAAGAGCGCAAAATCGGGCGCCCAGGCGCAATTGCCCGAGTTGAGTATGCGCCACGTTTTGGCAAAGGAGAGACCAGGAATCATCACCGGCGGCGCGGTCATGTTATTGTCGTCAAAGGTCAGGTCTTCAATAAAGGCCGAACTATAGACGCAGGGCACGGCGGTTGGGGTGGCTGTTGCGGTGGGCGGCACGGCGGTTGCAGTCGGCGTTGACGTGGCCGCCGGTGCAACTGTTGGCGCAGCACCGGCCGGGGCAGTGGCCGTGGGCGGCAGTGTGGGGATGGCGTCTGCGGGGGCTGTAGGTGTCGCAGTCGGCGCGCTTGTGGGGGGCACGGGCAACGGGATCAAACCTGAATCGCCGCCGCCGGTTGGCGTTGGTGCTGCGCTTGTGCGCAGATATTGCTGCACCAGCGCGCCGTAGCGACCGTCCGCCTGGATTGTGATCAACGCGCGATTGAGCGGCTCAACCAGGTTGGATCCCTTGCGTGCAGCAATGCCAAATTGCTGCGTGTTGAAGCCGGTGCCACCAATGGCTATGTCGGTGTAGCGCCGGTCCAGCGCAGAGGCTGCCTGCGACCCGAGTACGACGACGTCGACAACACCGCTGCGCAGGGCAGTGATTGTGTCGTTGACATCGTTCATGGCGAGTAAATCTTCCTGGCGAATGAGGCCGGTGTCTACAAGGCGTTGCTGCGCCCAGCTTTGGAAGGTTGTCCCTGCCTCAACGCCCACCTTGCGCCCGGCGAAATTTTCTGCAGCGGCGAGTGTGAAGCCGGCGTTGGTGCGCACAAGCGCGGATGAGTCGTCGATGTAGTAGATGTTGCTGAAGTCTACGATGGCCTGGCGCGCGGGCGTCACTGAGATGGCGCCAATGGCTGCATCCACCTGGCCAAGACGCAGAGCGTCGAACAGGCCCGCAAAGGCAAAGGTCTTGAACTCAACATCGACGCCCAACTCGGCGCCCAGTTCCTGCATGAGCTTGATGTCAAAGCCATCCAGCGCAAAGCTGCTGTTGTAGAACGCGAAAGGTTCATAGTCGGCCGACGTGCCGACAACCAGTGTGCCATTGCTCGTGATGCGATTCAGGTCCTCTGTGGGTACTGTGGGCAAAGGCGCGGCCGTCTGGTTTGGGCCGGCGGCATAGAGCGGCTGCGGTGCAAAGCGCCCGGCGAGCAGAGCAACCGCAACGAAGCAAGTAATTGCAATGGCAATGACACCTGCGCGTTGCAGGCTGTTCGCACTACGCGAGTGCTTTGGTTTCATAGACACCTCACTACATCTGGCGAATGATGGCGAATGCTTTGCTTGCCGTAGAAATCAGGCTAATGCTACAT
>DIAV01000377.1 GCA_002415895.1 Anaerolineales bacterium UBA5069
TGCGCCATCATTGTCGAGCCGATTCAGGGCGAAGGGGGTATTTATCCCGCGTCCGAAGAATTCCTGCGTGGGCTGCGCCAACTGGCCGATGCCTATGACGCGCTGCTCATCTACGATGAAATTCAGTGCGGTGTGGGGCGCACGGGCAGTTTCTGGGCCTATCAGGGGCTGTCACAGGATGGCGAGCCCAACGCGCTTGCCCCCGACATCCTGACGGCGGCCAAGCCGCTGGCAGGGGGCATGCCCATGGGCGCGATCCTCATGCGCCAGAAGGTGGCGGAGGCGATGCACAAGGGGGAGCATGGCAGCACCTTTGCCGGCGGCCCCCTGGTCACGAGTGTGGCGCAGCATGTGGTGGGGCGTGTCCGGCAGCCCGCTTTTCTGGCTGAAGTGGAAGCCAAAGGCAACCTGCTGCGCGAAATGCTTGAGGAACTCAACAGCCCTCACATTGTGGCCGTGCGCGGCAAGGGGCTTATGGTGGGTGTGGAACTGGATATTGACGCTGCACCCGTCATAAGCCAGGCCTTTACGCGCGGCCTGCTGCTTGTCAATGCCGGACCCAACGTGCTGCGCCTCGTGCCGCCGCTCATCATCAGCGAGGCCGAAATCGCTTTCGCCGTGGAGACGGTGGGGGAAATTCTGCAGGAGATTTAGCAGTAATTGGTTGACTGGTTGACTGGTTGCCTGGTTGATTGGTTGATTGGTTGACTGGTTGATTGGNNTCAACCAATCAACCAGTCAACCAGTCCATTCACACACTGGACCCGCCATGCCCGTCATCATTCGCCCGGCAACCGCCGCCGATGTCCCGCCTATCCTCAGCATTGTGAACCGCTTTGCCGAGATGAATGTCATGCTCCCGCGCACGGAAGACAGTGTCCGCCAGACGATTGCCGACTGGCTTGTGGCGGCGCATGATGAAGACCCGCCCCTTGGCGTGCCCGTCGTGGTGGGCTGCGGCGTGCTGGTGCCCCTGACCGAGGCGCTGGTGGAGTTGCGCTCGCTGGCCGTGCATGAGAGCCAGCAGGGCAAAGGCCTGGGCGGCGTGATTGTGGATGCGTTGGTGCAGAGGGCGCGTGAACAGGGCTACGCCCAGATCTGCGCCCTGACACTGCGCGAAAACTTCTTCGTGCGCCACGGCTTTGAGTTGGTTGACCGTTGGTCAATTAGCCCCAAAGTATGGCAGGAATGCATTTACTGCCGCAAGTTTCACCGCTGCGACGAAGTGGCCGTGCTGATGGATTTGATTGCGCAGCCGCCCAGCGCGCCCGTTGTGGGGGCGGGGGCGTGGGGGTCATTGCTCAAGTGGGAAGAGTGGCAACCGCTGCGCCTTGCCTACCGACGCAAGAGCCAGGGGGAAGAGAAGGAGTCTCATGAGTGACGCACTGCTTGTGCTGCAGAATGGCACGGTGTTTACAGGCCGTGCCTTTGGCGCGGCCACAACGGTTGTGGGCGAAGTTGTCTTCAACACCTCACTCACCGGCTACCAGGAGGTCATTACCGACCCTTCGTACCGCGGCCAGATGGTGACGATGACGGTAAGCCACGTGGGCAACACCGGCATCAACGCCGAGGATGTTGAGAGCGACGCGCCGCAGATTACTGCGCTGCTTGTGCGCGAAGTGAGCCCCGTGGTAAGCAACTGGCGCGCCAATGAGACATTGAGCAACTATCTCNNGGCAGCGCTCTGCACCGACGGCAGCCGCAGCGCCGAGGAACTGCTGGCACTGGCGCGTGGCTGGGAGGGGCTGGACGGCCGCGACCTGGTGCGCGAAGTCACCTGCCACGAGCCGTACAACTGGGTGGATGGCACGCGCATTGAGTGGACACCCGTGCCCTCGGGCGGGTGGCAGCCGCCGCGCGCCGGTGACGCACCACCTGCGTGGGAGGACGCGCCGCTGGTGGTGGCCTACGATTACGGCATCAAGCATAACATTCTGCGCCGCCTCACCAGCCACGGGTTACGCGTGACGGTTGTGCCCGCGCACACGTCGGCGGCAGATGTGCTCGCATTGCGCCCGGACGGCCTCTTCCTGAGCAATGGGCCGGGCGACCCGGCAGGGCTGCCCTATGCCGCCGAAGCGGTGGCGGCGCTGCTGGAGGCGCGCGTGCCCACCTTTGGCATCTGCCTGGGGCACCAGATCATGGGGCTGGCGGCAGGTGCGCGCACCTACAAGCTCAAATTTGGTCACCATGGCGGCAATCAACCGGTCTCCGATGTCGACGCCACCAACGTGCAAATTACGGCGCAGAATCACAACTACGCCGTGGATGAGGCGACACTGCCGCCCCGTGTGGAAGTGACGCACCGCAATCTTAACGATGGCACCGTGGAGGGGCTGCGTTTTCGCGATCGGCCTGCCTTCTGCGTGCAATACCACCCCGAGGCCAGCCCAGGCCCCCACGACGCCGACCTGCTCTTTGCCCGCTTTGCTGCACTGGTGGGCGCGCACAGGGCGCAGATGCAAAGCCACCACCCCCAGGAGAAACCAGTATGAGCGCAGCGTCCAATGGTGTACGCACTGTCAATGTATCCATGGTGGGCATGGGCCACGTGGGGCGCAACGTGCTGCGCCTGCTTGAGGAGAAGCGTGCGCGTCTGGCCAGCGAGTACGGGCTGGAATTCCGCGTGATTCTTGCCGCCGACAGCAGCGGCGTGGCCGTGAACCCCGAAGGCTTTGACGTGGCCGCGCTGCGCCGCACCAAGGAACTGGGCGGCCATATGGACGAGCTGCCCGGCCATTTGCCCAACCACTCACCCGCCGAGGCGCTAGCCATCTGTCACTGCAATCTGCTCTTCGAGGCGTCGCCCGTCAATCTGCAAACGGGCGAGCCGGGGCTGGGTGCAGCGCGCGCCATGCTGGCCCGTGGCGCGCATGTGGTGCTGGCCAACAAGGCCCCGCTTGTGCTCGCGTTTGACGATTTGCACAAACTGGCGCGCAGCAACGGCGCGCAGCTGGCCTTCAGCGCCACCGTCTGCGGCGCGTTGCCCGTCATCAACATCCTGCAGCGCGATTTTGTTGCTGCCGATATCCGCGGCCTGCGCGGCATCTTCAACAGCACCTCCAACTACATCCTGGGCGAGATGGATGCCGGGCGCGACTTTGCGGATGCGCTGGCCGAGGCGCAGCGGCGCGGCCTGGCCGAAACCGATCCCAGCCTCGATGTGGATGGCTGGGACACGGCCAATAAGCTGGTGATCATTGCCAACGCTGCGCTGGGCGTCTCGGCGCGGCTCGAGGATGTGGCGGTGACGGGCATGCGCAAGGTGACGGCAGCGGATCTGGCCGCCGCGCGCGCCGCGGGGAATACGATCAAGCTGGTGGCCACTGCGCAGCGCGAGACTGGCCAGCACGGGGCGAGCGCGTATCGTTTTAGCGTCGCGCCCACAGTGGTGGCGCTGGACGATTTCCTGGGGGGCTGCTCAAGCTGGGAGATGGGCATTGAGGTGCTAAGTGACATCTACGGCAGGCAGATGTACAAGGTGTGGGAGCGGGAGCCGCTGCCCACCGCCGCCGCCATGCTGCGCGATGCGGTGAATATTTACCGGAATGCAGGTAGTGGAGCGTGAAAGACAAGAAGTACTCATTGCAGATTGAAAAATGGGGGCGGCTCGTTGCATACGAGCCGCCCCCATTTTTCAATCTGCAATGAGTA
>DIAV01000271.1 GCA_002415895.1 Anaerolineales bacterium UBA5069
CCCAGCGTGTGCGCCATGATGACCCATGACACGGACTGTGTGGAGTGATGCTCGTGCGCCATGTGCAGGGGTGTGATGACCATGATTATCACCATGACCAACTGGGTAATGCCCAGGGCAAGCACAGCGAATTGCACGGTGCGGTCGGCAAAGACCACGCGCATGGGGCGGCCCGGCACGATGGCGTGCTCTTCATGTTCATGCTGCGCAAAGCCCATCGGCTCGGGGCGCAGAAACAGAAAGATGATCACCGTGGCAATGAAGCACAACGCAGCCGTCATGAAGAAAGGGCCGGCGAGAGCAACGAGGCCGCGCGCGGTGGCGGCGCGCTCGGCAGGGGCCAGCAACAGTGGCCCAATGAGCGCACCCACAGTGCCGGCAAAGACGATGGTGCCAATGGCGCGCGCGCCCCGGTCCGGCGCCACAATGTCGGCCGCTGCATAGCGCGATTGCTCGCCGGCGCCCCGCCCAAAGCCATTGATAAGCGCGCCCACGAGAAAGAGTGGAAAAGAGCCGCGCAGCAAGGCCGTGGCGCACAGGAGCGCGCCCGCGATAGAGAGGGACCAACCCAGCGTAATCCCCAGCCGCCGCCCCAGCTTGCCCATGAGCCAGCCAATGGGGTAGGCGATGAGCGCGCGACCCGCGAGGGTTATCGTCGAGGGCAGTCCGGCTGCGGCTTCGCCCCCTGTGAGATAGACAGCGGCGAGGGGCAGGGGGGTAAATGCAATGATTTGCGCTGCGTTGTAAATGCTTTGCGCCGAAAAGAGCGTTGTCATCAGCCGCCGCTCTACCTGCGGCGGTGCGCCGAGGCGAACGCGTTCCACCTCAGCGGTCATCGGTCGCCCTGCGTGAGAAATGGCTCATGGGATAGTTTGTATACAGTGATGTCTAAGAAGTGTGAAAGGATAACGGATGGTAACAGAAGAAGCGACCGATCGCCAAGAACGATCGGTCGCTTTCATACAATTGCCGCAAAATGCAAATATGTGCCGGCATCCTGTGCAGATTGCCGGCATACTGTTATACGAGTGCAGCGTCGAGCGTAATTTCGCCTACAGCGGCCAGTGCCTTGGAGACCGGGCATTTTGCCTTGGCGTCGGCGGCATGATTGGCAAATTCCTCCGCGGAGATATTGGGTACAGAGGCGCGTGTGACAAGCTCAATCTTGCTGATTGTTGGCCCCGCGGCGAGATGGACGGTGGCGGTTGTGTGGATGGACTCAGGCGGGAAGCCGTTGTTGGTGAGCAGGGATGCGAGGAACATGGAGAAGCAGCCGGCCTGCGCCGCGCCAATCAATTCCTCGGGGTTGGTGCCCTTGCCCTCTTCAAAGCGCGAAGCAAAGGTGAAGGGCCCCTCGAAGAGGCCGCTGCCCAGCTTCATGACACCGTTGCCTTCCTTCAGCGTGCCGTTCCAGGTTGCTTCTGCGCCGCGGACTGCCATGGGAAATCTCCTTGTGTTTGTGGCATGCGCTGCCAATTGGATGTTGCTTGAGATGAGGCGCTGTACGACGAACGTTGGCGCGCTACAGGCTGTTCCGCGCGCCAATCGTCACAAGCATAGACCCATACAGCGCGCGAGCGCAGTGATGAAGACCACCAAATGCGACATCGCACAGTGAACTGCGCTGCGGAGCCAGGGCATTACGTTCGGTGTTTACCTTCGAGATTCGCCCAATGCCAAGCGAATCAACCCACAACAAACCACCCGTCTGCACGCAGACGGGTGGTTGTTACTGTATGGTAGCGCATACGGGATTCGAACCCGTGTCTATGCCTTGAGAGGGCATTATCCTAGGCCACTAGACGAATGCGCCACATGGACTGCACCGGCAACACCGGAAGCTTCTGGCCCTGAAGCAATCCGGATTTTACGTTAGTTGGCGTCGAATGGTCAAATCAGGTGGGGCGAAAACGGTGCGCAGACTGTGCGCAGGCTGTGCGCAGCGCAGTGCAGCGGCTTACTGAGGTGTGGCGCGCAGAATGCGCTGCAATGCGGCGGCCAGTGCATCGAGCGCCAGCTCAGGCGCTTCGCATAGCCCCGTGTGGACGGGCGAGGCCTGCATCACAGTGCTGTGCGGGGCCACCAGCCAGCGAAAAACCTCGGCCTGCTCCAGCGCGCCGATTGGCCCTGCGCCCTGTGCAATTGCTTGCACCATGTGCAGTTGCGCCTCCACGGCATCCAGGCGCAGCGGCGCAACGAAGGCTGCCAGGCGGGCAGCGTCATAGACCACGCGCAACCCCAGGTAGCGTTGCGTGCGGCAGAAGACGATGACGCCCACGTTCATGAACTCGCCCATCTGCACGCGCGGCACCACGCGCAGATACGCGTACTCATAGGAGTCGCGCGTGCGCATCAAGCGCCTCCTCAAGGAAGATGTCGGCGGCGTCGCGGCGGTTGCGCAGAAAATCAAAGTAAGCGGTGCGCTGGGCCTCGGCCGTGTCAAAGCGCGTTTCAAAGCGCAGCCATGGCTCGGGCAGTTGCGCGACGACGGCGTGCAGCAGCTCATCCGTGAGGAGTGGGCGCAGGCGCGCGTCGGCCGCACGCAGCGCGGTGGCCTGACGCAGCAGCGTGTGATCCTTGATGAGCGGAAAGGGGCTGCGGCTACGCCCGGCGGCATCCGTCCACGTGTGGTGGAAGTAGAGCGCCGCGCCGTGGTCAATCAGCCACAGGCGATCTTCAGCCATCAGCATGTTCACATTGCGCGGCGTGCGGTCAACATTGGTTACATATGCATCAAACCAGACGATAGCCGAGGCCAGGTCAGCGTTGGGGGGTGGCGTTTGCAGCGCGTTGTAGGCAAATGCGCCCTCCAGAAAGCGAAAGCCCAGGTTGACGCCCACGCTGGCGCGCAGCAGATCGCTGATCTCCTGATCGGCCTCGGAGCGGCCGATCTCGGCGTTGAGATCGAGCAGCACCATGTTGGGCAGGTCAAGCCCCAAATGGAGGGCGATCTCTCCGGCGATCACCTCCGCCTGCAGCGCCTTGGCCCCCTGGCCCGCGCCAACAAACTTCATGACATAGAGCGCGCCATCTTCGGCTTCCACCACCGCGGGCAGCGAACCACCCTCGCGCAGCGGCGTCACATAGCGCGTGGCGGTTAGCCGCGGCAAAGTTGTCGGAACCATTGCTATTGTCTCCCCTTCGCGCGCAGCGTGCGCGCCGTCCGCCATTCTACACCATCCAGCCAGGTGCGTCGGCACACAAGGCATCGGCAAATTGCTACACTCTGTTTAATTGTCTCATGCGCTCTGCACAGGTGATGGTACAATGGGTGCAGACCTCCCGAAGCATGCGCAACATTCGCCCTCCGCCACCGCGCGGCGTGGCGGCCAACCAGATCACGAGGCTATCCCATGGCAGCATCCCGACAGTGGAGCACCCCTCCCGCAATGGCAATTGACCCGACACAGGTGTATACGGTGACTCTTACCACCGATAAGGGCGACATCGTGCTGGATCTCTATCCTGCCAATGCGCCCAAGACCGTTAACAATTTCGTTTTTCTTGCGCAAGATGGCTACTACAATGGCGTGACCTTCCATCGCGTGATCAACGACTTCATGATTCAGGGGGGAGACCCCACAGGCTCCGGTCGGGGCGGCCCCGGTTACACCTTTGAGGATGAGACGCGCGGCAATCCGCTGGTGCATGATGCTGGCGTCATCTCCATGGCCAATGCCGGCCCCAGCACAAACGGCAGCCAGTTCTTCATCACTCATTCGCCCCAGCCCCACCTGAACGGCAAGCACACCGTCTTCGGCAAGGTGGTGGACGGCATGGATGTCGTGAATTCGATTCGCCAGGGCGACCACATTCAGTCTATTACGGTGACCTCGCGCCCGGCCTAACCGCTACAAGTGGCGCTGGCATGAAAGCAACTTCTCAACGCCAAGGTGGAAAGAACGCAAAGAAACGCAAAGGAAATGCAGAAGCAAGAACACGGATAACGGCGGAACCAGCATGGATAGACGCAGATAGCCGCAGTTATTCTTTCAGTTT
>DIAV01000094.1 GCA_002415895.1 Anaerolineales bacterium UBA5069
GAGTTGACCAATCCCGACCAACTGGGGCCGCTTGTGCCGATTCGCCCCGTCTACCGGCCCGACGTTGAACAACCCAGCAGCCTGCGCGAAAGTACGCTGGAGCCTCATGGCGATTCACCGCTCCTGCGCGACCATGTCATTCACACCAGTGGCGCCGACAATTAGCCGGCTCTGCGTAGCGGCGGCTTCAGCCGCCGTAGCCCACAACGCGACGCGTCCTTGACGACGGCGGCTGAAGCCGCCGCTACGAACTGACGGATTCACTTGATTATGAGCGATAAAGCGAGCGGTAAAGCGCCCGAAATGAAGCACTCCCCCGGCCAGCCTGCCCCCACCGGCAAGGAGCCTCTCCCCGCCAACAAGCCGGGCGGGGCCAGTGCGCCCGGTGCCGGCGGCGGCGCAGTGCCCGCCAAGCCCGAAGCGCCCGCCAATCCCAACGATGTGTCGTTGACGATTGATGGCCGCTCCGTCACTGTGCCCAAAGGCACGCTGGTTGTGGACGCCGCACAGAAGCTCGGCATCGAGATCCCCGTCTTTTGCAGCCACCCCAAGCTGGACCCCGTGGCCTGCTGCCGCATGTGTCTGGTGGAGATCTCCGGCCCGCGTGGCCCCATGCTGCAAACCGCCTGCTCGGTGCCTGTCGCGCCCGATATGGTTGTGAGCACGGAAACTGAGCAGGTGCGGGCTGTGCAGGAGGCGAACCTCGCCTTCATGTTGCTCAATCACCCGCTCGATTGCCCCATATGCGACAAGGGCGGCGAGTGCCCCCTGCAAGATCAAACCATGCGCTATGGCCCCGGCATCAGCCAGTTGGTGGAACCCAAGCGCCACAAGAACAAGCAGTATCTGATCAGCGACACAATTGTGCTCGATCAGGAGCGCTGCGTCGTCTGCTGGCGCTGCATTCGCTATCTGGAAGAGTGGGAAGACAAGCCGCAACTCGGCCTCTTTGAGCGCGGCGGCGCCACGCTGATTGACATTCAGCCCGGCAAGCCGGTGGATGCCAAGACCGGCGGCAACATCATCGACATTTGCCCCGTGGGCGCGCTGACCAACCGCGTGGCGCGCTTTGCCTACCGCCCGTGGGAGATTGACCGCACGCCCAGCATTTGCACCCACTGCTCAATCGGCTGCAATTTGCGCATGGACAGCCGCACGCACAGCGTGCGCCGCATTGTTGGCCGCGAGAACATGGCCGTCAACGACCAATGGCTCTGCGACAAGGGGCGCTTCGCCCACGGCTGGATCAACGACGCGCAGCGGCTGCAAACACCGCTTGTGCGCAAAAACGGCAACCTTGTGGCCGCAAGCTGGAGCGAAGCACTCGAGGTGGTGGCGAGCAAGCTTCAGTCCATCAAGAAGACAAGCGGCGCAGAGAGCATCGGCGCGATTGGCAGCGCCAAGCTGAGCAACGAGAGCAACTATCTGCTCCAGCGCCTCTTCCGCAGCACAATTGGCACCAACAACATTGACCACCGCGCCGGCGCCGATGTTGCCGCGCTGCCCACAGGGCTGCCCGCGCTGGTCGACCTCATGAAGCCCCAGTATGGCCCCGACCCCAAGGCCGACGTCGTCATGCTGGTGGGTGTGGACCCCAGCGAAGAGCTGCCCATCCTTGACGTACACCTCAAGCGCGCCGTGCGCCGCGGCAAGACGCAGCTGATTATCGTGCACCCGCGCAAGGTGGAACTCACCCGCTATAATGGCCCGTACCTGGGCTGCCGCCCCGGCTCCGAGGCGCTGCTCATCAACGGCATTGCCAAGCTGGCGCTCAAGCAAGTGCAGAACAGCCACACCGCCCCTGCCGACGCCGCAGGCTTCGTGGCGGATGCCACAAAGGAAGCGCTGCGCACGGTCTGCGGCGTGGATGTGGACGAGGCCAAGCGCGCCGCCGAACTCCTGGCCAAAGCCAAGAACGCCGTTATCATCTACGGCCCCATGGTGGCGCAGGGTGAGCAGGGCAAGCAGGTGCGCAACGCCCTCACCAACCTGGCGCTCATCACGGGCCACGGCAGCCGCCTTGCCTATGTGGGCCTCGAAGCCAACAGCCAGGGCTGCCGCGACGTGGGCCTGCTGCCCAACGCTTTGCCCGGCCACGCGCCGCTGAGCGACGAAAAACTGCGCAAAACCCTTGAGAAGACATGGGGCGGCCCCATTGCCACCAAAGCCGGCAAGAGCTACTCGCAAATGCTTGACGGTGCAGGCAGTGATCTGAAGGCGCTCTACATCATGGGTGCCAACCCTGCCTCCGAGCGCCCGGCGTGGGCCGCAAAGCTTGATGCGCTCGATTTCCTTGTGGTGCAGGATCTCTTCCTCACGGAGACGGCCCAACTGGCCGACGTGGTGCTCCCCGCCGTCAGTTGGGCGGAAGAAGACGGCACCTTTACGAACCTCGAGCGGCGCGTCCAGCGTGCGCCCAAAGCCGTGCGCAGCCCCGACAGCAAAGCTGCCTCCGACTGGATGATTCTCGATCACCTGGCCGCGCGGCTTGGCGCCCAGTGGCCCTTTGCAAATGTGCACGGCGTCACCGCCGAGATCGCCAAGGTCATCCCCGCCTACCACGGCCTGACCTGGGACGCGCTGGGCGACCAGGGCGTGCAGTGGGATGCCGCCGCAATCACACGCGCCAAGCCAACCATGCAGCCAGTGACGCAAGAAACAATCTCAACAGATGGCTACAGCGTGATCGGCGGCACAGTCCTCTATGACGATGGCGATCTCTTTGCCAAGACGCCGCTCATGCAGAACATGGCCTTTGGCGCGGCCGTGGGCATCAACCCCGCCGACGCAGCGAAAATGGGGATCGAGACAGGCAGCCTGCTCAAGGTCAGCAGCGCACAGGGCGAGTTAATTCTTGCCGCACGTGTAGACCCCTCTGTGCGCGCAGGCAGTGTGTGGATTCCTGAGAGCCTGCCCAATGCACCCGTGGGCGCACTGCGCAACGGCGCAGCCGTACCCCATGTAGAAATCACACCGGGGCCCAAGTCGGCCGCGTAAACCAGCATGCGGCGCCACAGCCTGCGTGTGGCACGGCGTCGCTCACGATTGACTGCTAGGACCTGTTATGGACTGGTGGAACGTACTCATCTTCCCCTTCATCCGCATCATCATTCTGCTGCTGGTGCTGCTGACGGGCTTTGCCTACCTGACATGGTATGAGCGGCGGCTGATCGCGCGCTTCCAGGTCCGCGTGGGCCCCAACCGCGCCGGCCCGCAAGGGCTGCTGCAACCCATTGCCGATGCCGTCAAAGCCATATTCAAGGAAGAATTCATTCCCGGCCATGTGGACAAGTGGGTCTACGTCATGGCCCCCGCACTGGCCATGATCCCCGCGCTGGTGATCTGGGCCGTCATCCCCGTAGCCAAGGGCATACCCGCCGTTGCGGATGTGCCGATTGGCTTTCTGTGGCTGCTCATGATTGCAGGTGTGGAAGCCTACGGCATCATCCTGGCCGGCTGGAGCAGCAAC
>DIAV01000175.1:0-4368 GCA_002415895.1 Anaerolineales bacterium UBA5069
CAGCGGGCTCCACGGAATGACGCCAATGCCGTACTGCACACATACAGCCTGCACTTCGCGCTCGAATTCATGGCGGTGCACCAGGTTGTAGTGGGGCTGCACGCTGTCGAAGCGCGCCAGCCGCAACCTGTCGCTGACCCACAACGATTCCATAAGCCACGCCGCGGGATAGTTGCTGCAGCCGATATAGCGCACCTTGCCCTGGCGCACGAGGATATCCAGCGCCTCAAGCGTCTCCTCAATCGGCGTTTCCTTGTCGCGCCAGTGCGTTTGGTACAGGTCGATGGTCTCCACCTGCAGGCGGCGCAGCGAGTCCTCACACGCGCGCATAATGTGGGCCCGGCTCAGCCCCTCGCCATTGGGGCCATCCCACATGCGGCCGCGCACCTTGGTGGCAAGCACTACATCGTCGCGGTTGCCGCGCGCCTTCATCCAGCGGCCGATGATCTCCTCGGAGACACCCCCCGGATTGCCCTCAGCCCATGATGTATAGATGTCGGCGGTGTCAATGAAGTTGCCGCCCGCCTCCATAAAGGCATCCATCACGGCGAAACTGTTGGCCTCGTCGGTCGTCCAACCCCACTGCATTGTGCCCAGACAAAGCTCTGAAACCTTGAGTCCGGTGCGTCCCAACCTGCGGAATTTCATGGGTAATGCTCCTCAATGAAAACTGGTTGTGGAATGATTTGAATTGGTGTGAATGGGTGGCTGGTTAACTGCGGTATTCAACAAATGATCATGCCTCACTCTGGCGCGGCTACTGTAATCTCGCCCAGGTCCACGAAGTCGCTCGTGGGATTGCCTTCGGCGTCGAGAACCGGCACGCGTTCGCCGGTTTCCACACGGTAGAGCCCCGCGTAAAGACGGTACTCTCCTGGCGGGGCGTCGGGTGCAATAGACAGACGATGCGCATCCTCGATCTTGTCACCGGGGTTCCACTGCCAGGTGAGTGCCTGTCCGCAAACGGGCAGCGCATCACTTTGGGCAACCTTGGCATTGGTGGCGGGATCAACCACATGCAGAAACACAGTGTAGGCATATATTGTGGGTTGCATGGACTCCCACAACAATATTACCTCTATACTATCACCCGCAGCGACTTTGCGCGGCGCAACGCCGGCCCCGTGCAGGCGAATCGCCGCACCGATACGCGCATCCACAGCCGCCGCGTCGCTGAAGGCAAGCACGCGCCCACGGCGCGCGGGCAGCAGTTGGCGCGTCAACGCGTCAAACGCAGCCTCGGCCTCTTCCACGGGATGGCGCGCGACTTCGCCCGCATCACTTGTTGAGTAAATGCGCAGCCGCTCATCGCCTGCCACGGTCACAATGCCGGAAAGCTGCTTTTCCTGCTCCACCTGCTGGCGCACCTGCAGCAGGCGATCATCATCCGTGGGTTCCACCGTGGCCGTCAGGAAGAAATTCTGCGCATCCGCGGGGCAGGCCGCCGCGGCGCGCGTGTACCAGTCGGCCACCTCGGGGCGCGCATTGCTTTCCACGCCGCCCGCGAGCGTGCCTTGTGCAAAGAGCAGGCCCACCGCCTTCCAGCCGTTGCGCAGCGGAAAGCCCATAATCGCGCGTTCGGGCGGCTGCGCAAAGGGATACCAGTACGCGTGCGGCCGCGACGTCTGCCACGTGCGCAGCCGCTCGGCCGGGGCGTCGGCAAATATCAGCCACGGATAACCGGCAAGGAAGAGCAGCAGCGCAACACCCGCAGCACCCGCTGCCCACTGCAGCAGCGGCCGCGGTTGCCACGCCTGCAAAGCAGCGTGTGTCCCCAGCCCCACAAGCAGCGCCCACGGCACAAAGAAGACATAGACATGCGAATCGGGCTTGCCAATGAGGAAGATCGCCGCTGCAAAAAGAGTGCTGAACCAGAGCCACGCCGCGCGTTCGCCCACGCGCAGCGTGCGCAACAGCGCCACCCCCATGAGCGGCAGCGTGCAGAGGAGCGTCAGGTCGCGCCCGCGCAGAGTCATCCATGCAGGTTGCGCAATGCCAAGCACAATCCCGCCCGCCACCACAAGCACCGCCAGCGCGCCCGCCCATGCCCCAAAGCGCCTGCGGTAGAGCGCGCCCATGTAGATCAGCGCGATCGCGCCCATGAGCGCAATGGCATAGACGCTTGCATAGATGAGCGTGCGCTGGAGAAAATCAAAGAGGTTGTTGTATGGGAATTGCAGGCCAAGCCGCTCGTCCACCACATAGCGGTAGGCCTCGCCAAAGCCCGGATAACGCATCCACGGCACAAAGAAGAGCGCAGGCAACCCCACAGCCAGCAGCGCGCCAGGGGCCAGCGCGGGCAACAGCGCGCGCAGGCCGCGGCGCAGGCGGCGCGCCAGTTCTACAAGCAAATAGAGCGCGGGCAGCGCAACCGCCAGCAGATCGTAGTGGGCCAGCAAACCGGTCGCGGCCAGAAAACCCGCCAGCGCCAGCCGCCCCGTCAGGCGGCGCTGATCGGCGCGCGCACTCTCCAGCAGCAGCAGCAGCAGCAGGCTGGCAAGGATCACAATACTTTGATACTGGACAATGCGTGCAAAGGCAATCAGGTAGCCATCCACAGCCAGCAGCGAAGCGGCAACTGCACCCCCCGCGAGCCCTGCCCAGCGCCTGCCCAGCAACAAAGCGGCGACCAGCGTGCCCAGCCCGGCCAATGTAAAGGGCATGCGCGCCCAAAATTCGTTGATCTCGCCCGCCTGCCCGTAGAGCGCCGCCACCATAAGAATCTCGCCCGGCGGCTTCTGGTGCACATAGAGCGCATTGGGGAAGCCTGCCAGCACTTCACCGGCGCGCAGAAGCACGCGCGCCTCGTCGCCCTGGAATTCACTGTAGCCCAAATGGGAAAGGCGCAGAATGCCGCCCAGGAGCAACAGACCCGCAAGCACAACCCAGAAGGCTCGGGCCGGTGCGCGCGCCGGCCCATGCACCGCCGCAGGCAAATGGCCCACCCACACGGAGAGCAGCAGGCTCACGGCCGCCAGCACTCCTGTTAAGGCAACTCGCGTCACGCCGCCCGGCAGTGCCGCAAGCGCCAACATCACCAGAAAGGTGATGCCATAGCCCGTGCCAAGCCCATAGAGCAGCCGCTCAAGCCGATCATAAGCAGAGCCGGCACGCCCCAGCAGCGCGACGGCCAGCAGCCACCCCGGCAGCAGGCAAAGCAGCAGCGCTGCGGGTGCGCGCAGCATGAGCGGCGCTGAAGGCGCATAAAGGAGCGCCCCGCACATGCCCAACAGTGCGGCCACAAACAGCGGCGCGCGCCACCTGAGGCTCACTGAGCGCCTCCTTTTGCCCTGCATTTTGATGGCGCATACGGCACACGTGTGTTCACGTGAATCCCTGGCGTGCTCACGGCACGAGGTAGCGTTGCAATCATCCACGCACTTCGACATCGCCCAGCGGGATCATATCGGTGGGCCCCTGCTGCGTCTCCGCATCGAGTGTAAACAGCAGGCGCTGCCCATCCTGCGGCGAGTAGATGCCCGCAAACAGGCTGTACGCGCCCACGGGGAAATCCTTGGCGAGTTCAATGTCAACCACTTGAATCAGCACATCCCCCGGCATCAGGCCGCGCAGGGCCACGTCCCAGCCGTCGAAGCCGGCCATCACCATGCCGCCCCCGCCCTGCGCCACCTGCACAAAGGCCGATATCGGCTCGCCCCGTATGGGGGAGGGCATGGGCATGGGCGCAGCACCGCGCTGCCACACAAGCTGCATGTGCAGCGTTTCACCTGGCTTGGGCGTTGCCGACGCCAATGTGTAGCCCAGCAACTTGAAGACACTGCTGTCATAGCCACTAGCCGTATAGGTTGCCTCACTCGGCAGCGTCAAGCCGTCCCCATTGGGCAGAATCAACGTCTGCTCGCCCTGCCGCCAGCGTGCCTGTGTGCGCGTGCCGTCGCCGCCAAGTTCACTGGCTGCGCGCTTGAAAACAGCATCGCCCGTAAGGACGGCATCAGTGACATGCGTCGCCTGTGCATCGGTGACATGGTAGAGGTTGATTGAGTAGCCCGCGCGGCCATCCGGCGTGCGCGTGCGGAACCATGCGTAAAGGTCCGTACTTGCCGCGTCCAGCGTGCCCAGACGCAGGCTCGTCGCGCTGATGGCGTACCAGCCCGGCTCGGGCGCAACGGGATTGAAGGCCGCCGGTTCCCGCCCATTCATAAAGCGCAAGTAGCCGGGCAACGGGCTGTATTGCACGCCGTACACCTCTGGCGCAGCCTTGCCAAAGTATGCCAGGTTCACCCGTTCAATGCCGCGTGCCGCCATTTCGTCGCGCAGCGCCGGCAGGTCCTGCCCCCAGTCGAGGTTGGAATCGACCAGGATGTTGCTCCAGTTTGTCCAGCGCCCAGCCACTTCGTTGAAGTAGCT
>DIAV01000175.1:4459-14595 GCA_002415895.1 Anaerolineales bacterium UBA5069
AAGGCCAGCGGCGCGGCCCACAGCGCCACCTGCCGCCGCGCCTGGCCGCCGCGCACCATGGCCACAATTCCGCTTGTGGCAAGCAACAGCAGCGGCAGCGGCGTCTTTACGCCAATTGCCACGGGGAAGTAACTCCACCAGCCTGTGCCCACCTGCCCCAGCAGAAAGTTGGGTTTCACACCGCTCTGCTCCAGCAGTCCGGTTAGCGTGCCCCACAGGTGCGTCCAATAAAAGGGTGCGGGCAGCGGCACGGTGACGCCGCCCAGCGTGGCAGGGCCAAAATCAAAACGGTAGAGGCCCCACAGAAAGGCCAGCGCCGCCGCACCCATGCCCAAAAGCACAAGCGCGCGTGCGCCAACGCTGCGGCGCGGCCCCGCTTCCGCCTGTGGGTTGGGATGCAGAAGCAGCACGAAAAGCACAATCGGCCAGATGAGCAAACCGTTATATTTGGCGCCCATCGCCGCGCCCGCCGCCAGCCCGGCCCACAACACATGAATCGCGGCGCCCCCTTCCAGCCACGCCCACAGCCGCCACAGCGCCAGCAGCAGGAAGAGGGTAACCCCCATGTCCGTAGTAATCACGCGTGCGTTGGCAATCAGGTTTGGGTCCAGCGCGGCCAGCCAGAGCGCGAGCAGCGCGCCCCAAACGCCAAAGAGCCGCCGCCCCCAGAGGAAGACGACGGCCACAGCAAGCAGCCCCAGCACAACGATGGACACGCGCGCACGCACCAGCAGGCGTGGTGCGTCGTTGCCCGCATACCAGAGGAAAACGTCCGAGAAGGCGAAACGGTCGCGCGCTTCCCAGCTTGCGTCAGCCAGCGGCAGGTTGATGCTCGTGTCGCGCGCCAGCGGCAGCGCTGCCAGCAGCCCCACCAGCGGCGGGTGTGTGGTGGCAAGGCGAAAGTCGCCCGTCTTGAGGTAGCTGTAGCCGGCGGCGAGATGATACTGCTCGTCAAACGCTGCCGATTTGCGCGGCGATGCCGCCAGCGCCATGACAGCGAACGTTGTCAGCAGTAGAACCAGAAGCAGCCATACCCAAATGGGCGTTTTGCGCGCGGTTGTGGATGAAGGCGTCACCGCAGCACCCGCAGATCACCTTCGCGTCGGGTGACGCGCCGCGCGTCCATCTCCTCGAGCAGCGCCTGCGCATACTTGCGGCTTGTGTTCAGCAGGTCGCGCGCTGCGGCCATGGTAATGCTGCCGTGGGCTGCAATATGGGCGCCAACCTGCGCCGCCATCGCTTCAACATCCTGCGGGCGAAAGAGCACATCGCCACCCAGGCGCACCAGGCGCCCTTGCTCGAGCAGCATCTCAAAGAGAGGCCCATCGCCGCCCAGCAGCGCCAGCGTCTCGCCGGGGTTCGGCGGCGCGGCGGGTGCAGCGGCAAACGCGGCCAGCGTACGCGTGACGGCGGCGGATTGCGCAGCGTTGAGCGCGGGCACGTAGCCGGCGCGCCATATCAGCGCGTCACTGCCTTCAATCAAACCCGCCTGGGTGGCATGGGTTAGCAGTGCATTGAGCAGGCGCGGGGTGAGCGAAACATCACCTGCCACAACTTGCAGGCGGCTGCGCACCTCACTGCGCGGCATACCTGCGCGCAGTGGATTTTGCGCGTGGAAGTTCTCAACCATCTGCATCAGCGCCGCCGCAAAGCGATGCCACGTGTCCAGCGCCAACAGCACCTGCTCGCCACCGGCCTGCAGGCGCAGCACTGCACCTTGTGCTTCCAACTGCGCCAGCACCTCATCCGCAGCCGCGTCATCAAGACTCGCCTGCTCTTTCACCTGCCTGGGCGTGGCAAAGGGTGCGCGGATGAGCGCATCGAGCACCAATTCATCAGGCGCGCCGCGCACCAACGCCGCCAACCGTGTGAGCACGGCGGCATCGTGCCGTCGCCAGCGGCGGCCGGGTTGCGCATTCACAACCACGCCGCCCCCCAGTGTAGCGCTGGGCGAAGGCGTGCGCAGGATGAAATGATCGCCAGCCACCACAACCGCTGGGCGCTCAAGGCGCAGTTGCACCCAGCCCACGCCGCCCGGCGCGATGGCTTCGGCACCCAGCACGCGCGCACGCGCCGGAATCTCGCTCGCCCCCGTAAAGAAATCAACGCGCGCATTGTGCTTAAGGGGACCGTGCGCATCGGCCAGCAAACGCACCTGCGCATCCAGCAGCAGTGTGGGCTGCAGTGACCCCGGGCGCGCAACGACATCGCCACGCTGCACTTCTGCCGCGTCAACCCCACCCAGATTAATGGCAAGGCGGCTGCCCGGCTGCCCCTCACTCACGCTCTGCTTGTGCGTTTGCAGGCCACGCACACGTGCCGGCAACCCGCTCGGCAACAGTACCACGCTGTCGCCCACAGCCAGCGTGCCGTCGAGCAGGGTGCCGGTGACGATGGTGCCGAAGCCACTGAGCGTAAAGGCGCGGTCAATGCCCAGGCGCGGGCGCGCACGGTCGCGGCGCGCGGGCATCTGCGCAAGGCGTGCAGCCAGTGTCGCACGCAGCGCATCCAGACCCGCGCCGGTGGCTGCGCTCACGCGTACAATCGGTGCACCGGCAAGGCGCGTGCCTTCCACCAACTCGGCAACGTCCAGCTCCACCAGGTCCAGCCACGTCGGATCATCGACCAGATCGATTTTTGTGAGCACAACCACACCAGTGGGCACGGCAAGGAGGTCGATGATTGCCAGGTGCTCGCGCGTCTGGGGCATGACGCCCTCATCTGCCGCAATCACGAGCAGCACGAGGTCAATGCCGCCAACGCCGGCGAGCATGTTCTTGATGAAATCAAGATGGCCGGGCACGTCGACAATGCCCACCATCTCCGGCGCGGCCTGCGCATCGGGTATGGCGGACGCGCCGAAATCAGCACCAGGCAGTTCCATCCAGGCAAAGCCCAAATCGATGGTCATGCCGCGCTGCTTTTCTTCCTTGAGCCTGTCGGGATCAATCCCGCTCAGCGCACGCACCAGGGTGGATTTGCCGTGGTCAACGTGGCCTGCCGTGCCAATGACACGCATTAGTTGCATTCGTGGACGTGGGTTGGGGCAGCACAATTTGGCGTAGTGAAAGCCACAACGCAACGCAAGAACATGAAAGAGGCAAGGAAATGCACAGGACGGCAACAAGGCGCACCCTGTGCCCTTGCTTTTCCTCTGCGCTGCTTTGCGTCCTTCGTGCCCTTGCGTTGAGATGTTGTTTTCAGAGCGTTCAGGACTTGCCGTTGGGCCCGTTGGGTGCGGGCGGTTCGCCCGTCATAATGCCAGGCGTGCGCCGCGCCGCTGTTTGTGTCGCAAAGAGTTCGGTGTTGCGCCGCTGGCGCTGCCACTCTTCTTCCATTGTTTTCAGCTTGTCGTCGCGCTCGCGCACAGACTTCTGCATGCCTTCCAGCCACGCCTGCGCGTTGGTCAGGAAGTAGCTGCTGTAGCTCTCCTGCAGCTTCCAAATGTGCTGCAACATCGCCTCGTGCACCTTGAGGTCGTGCGTCATCGTGGGGAAGCGTTCCATCAGCTCGCGGTTGGCCTTATCCTGCTCCGACCAGAGGTGCTCCTGGCGCAGTTCCCCCTTGCGCCGCTTCTTCTCGTAATCCTCGCGGAACTCGTCCATCTCGCGGCGAATGCGCTCCTCAGCAAGGCGCTGCAACTCCTGCACCTGGCTCTGCTCGCGCATCACCATGTCCTTGAAGTCCTGCATCTCGTTGACGGCGCGCCGGCTGATTTCAATCTGCTGCGCATAGGTCTGCATGCGCTCGTTGCCCTGCTGCACAAGCGTCTTCTGCTCGTTGATCTGCTCCTGCCAGCGGGTGATGACCTGCTCGCGATCAACCAGCGTAACGCGCACCTTTTCCATGAAGGCCGTACTCTCGGCGCGCTGCTGTTCAATCAACGCCGGCCACTTCTCTACATTGGCCAGCCCCTTGCGCAGTGTCTCCTCCAGCACTGGCAGGCGCCCGCCCAGCGCCTCCGTGCGCTTGAAGAGTTCCACGGTCTCCTGCTGCAACTGCGCAATGCGCTTGGTGTCGCTTGTGCGCTGCTCGGAGAGGAAAGGAATCTGCCGCGTGCGCTCTTCAATCTCTTTGGCAAGGCCGCCCAATTGGTTGCGCACGCCCATTATCAGCTCGGAGAGGCGCACGTCTTCCACGGCGCGCGTCTCGATCGCTTCTTCAAGGCGCGCAATGCGCGGCAGCTCACGCCGCACCTCGCTCACTTCGCGGCTGGCAATTTCGCGGTCCGCCATGCGCGTGCGCTCGAATTCGCGCTGCAAGGTTGTGCGTGCTTCGGTGTCACGATCAACCAGCGCGGTCAGTTCCACTTTGGTGTTGTTGATCGCGGTTTCAACCTGCGCAAAGCGCGAGAGACCTGCCTGCGTTTGCGCCAATCGCCCTTCCAACTCCTGAATGCGGCGCGCCATTTCGATGTTGTCGGCCGACTGACTTTCAATGCGCTGCTGCAAGCGCGCAATTTCGGCGCGATCGCGGCGGTGCTCTTCATCCAGCCAGTTCACCATCTGCGCGAGTTGTGCAATGTCCATGCCTACCCACCCTAACTTGCGTAACCTGTCAGCTCACCGTCTACCCACGCCTGCGCCTGCCGCTGCGTGGAACTTTCGTGCCGATTATACCATTTGGAGTATGCATTGCGCGAAGCGGCTTGGGAGCGGGGTGTCGGGAGGCGGATGCTCCCAGTTGCTGTTTCCGACACCTCGTTCCCTACTGCCGACAGGCCGCCGCGTTTGACCGACGCGTACACCACCGGTACAATGGCCCAATCCGTGTCGCAAACCATGACTCACGCTTCCCGCAATACACCCAACCCCAATTCGAGACGGCGAATGCGCATAGGCGTCGACGCCCGCCTGATGCACCATCATAAGGCAGGCATTAGCAAGTACACCTGGCATTTGCTCCAGGCCTTCGCAAATCTGAATCTCGACGACGAGTTCATCATCTTCCAGCACAGAGAACAGCGCGAGCCGATTCTGACGCGCGGCAATATGCGGCGCGCCACCCTTTATGCGCCCGTGCATTCCCGCCTCGAGCAGTACATGCTCCCCCTGGAGCTGCTGCGCTTCCCACTCGATTTGCTGCACACCACCGATTTCATTCAGCCGCTCTACGCGCGCGTGCCCACGGTCATCACCGTGCATGACCTTGCCTTCCTCCACTATCCCCATTTTCTCACGGCCAGCAGCGCCGCCTTCTACGGGCAGATTGACCGCGCCGTGCGCGCCGCCGACGCTGTGATTGTCCCCAGCGAAAGCACCTTGCACGACCTCGTGGCCATGCTTGGCGTGCCGCGCAGCAAGATCAACGTCATCTACGAGGCCGCCGCAGAAGTCTTCGTGCCGCTGCCCATTGCAGAGACACGCGCAGCCGTGCAGCGCGAGCATGGCCTGCCTGCCAGCTATATCCTCTGCGTCGGCACAATTGAGCCGCGCAAAAACATAACCGGCCTGCTCCACGCCTTCGCCCTGTTGCGCTCGCGCTACGGCGCACCCGATACTGTGCTGGCGCTGGCAGGTGGCACAGGCTGGCTCTATGACGAGGTGACCGAGACAGTGGCCCGGCTGGGCCTCAAGGATTCCGTGCGCTTTTTGGGCCGCGTGAGTGACGAAGCGCTGCACAAGCTCTATGTGGGCGCGCGCTGTCACGTCCACCCCGCCCACTATGAAGGCTTCGGTTTGCCGCCGCTGGAGGCCATGGCCTGTGGCACCCCCACCATTGTCAGCAACGTCAGCAGCCTGCCCGAGGTGGTTCAGGATGCGGCCCTGCTGGTGGATCCTAACAGCCACGAGGAGATCGCAGTTGCCATGAACCGGCTCCTCACCGACGATGCTCTCCACGCCGAGATGCGCCAGAAGGGGTTGCAGCGCGCACAGTGCTTCAGTTGGTCGCGCGCCGCCGTCGAAACGCTTGAGGTCTATCACAACGTCCTGGCACAGCGCGCAACTGTCGGCAGAAAAACCGTCTCCGCCACAGAAGAACAATGAACCTCCTGCTGCTGACGCCCCAGCTTCCCTACCCACCCCGCCAGGGAACGGCGATCCGCAATTTCAACCTGATTGATCAATTGGCGCGCCGCCACACCGTGGACCTGCTGACCTTTCTCGCGCCCGATGAAACCCTGACGGCGGACAATCCGCTACATGCGATCTGCCGCCGTGTGGAAGCGCTGCCGCAGCCCCAGCGCAGCACGCCAGCGCGCATGCGCGACACGCTCCAATCGGCGCAACCCGACATGGCGCTGCGCCTTGCCGATGCAGAGATGGCGGCACGCGTGCGGCACTTTGCACGCACAGGCGGTTATGACATTGTGCAGGCCGAAGGCATTGAGATGGCGCATTATGGCCTTGTAGCCACTGCCGATGGCCGCGCGGCCTTTGTCTTTGATGACCATAACTGCGAATATGTGATGCAGCGGCGTAACGCATTGACGGACCTGCGCCGCCCTGCACGCTGGCCCGCCGCACTCTACAGCATGGCGCAATGGCAAAAGCTGCGCCGCTATGAGGCGTGGCTCTGCAAGCGGGCGGATGCTGTGACGGCTGTGAGCCAGGCCGATGCCGATGCCCTGCGCGCGATTGCGCCCCAGGCCTCCATTCACGTCGTCTCCAACGGCATTGATCTCGACTATTACACACCTGCAACGCCACAACCCACGCTCAACCCCACACTCGTCTTTACGGGCAAAATGGACTACCGACCCAATATTGACGCTGTGCTCTGGTTTGCCCAAAGCGTCCTGCCCATCATCCAGCGCACAACCCCGGAGGCGCACTTTCTGGTGGTGGGGCGCAACCCGCACCCGCGCCTGGAGCCGCTGCGCACGCGCCCGGGCGTAACGCTCACAGGCGCAGTCGATGACGTGCGCCCGCTCATTCGCGATGCGGCGGTCTATGTGATCCCACTGCGCGTGGGCGGCGGCACACGCTTCAAGGCGCTCGAGGCGATGGCGGCGGCCCGCCCCATTGTGAGCACCAACCTGGGCGTGGAAGGGCTGGGCGTACGCGATGGCCGCGAGATGCTCCTCGCCGACGATGCCGAAGCCTTCGCCGCCGCCGTGCTCAAGCTGCTTGCCCCCCAAAGTGCACACCTGCGCACGCAACTGAGCACCCACGCGCGCCGCTTTGTGGAAGACAACTCGGGCTGGGCGCCGATTGTACAGGGCCTGGAAGACCTGTACACTGAACTCAGACAATCAGCGCCCCACTAAGCCCATTACGCACACCACGACAGGAGACGCAGCATGGTCGAAGAACAAGCCCCCCGCATTGGGTATGTTGGCGCGGGCTGGACGGACCGCGTGCAGATTCCCGCGTTTACGCTTGGCGGCCTCACACCGCAGGCCATTGCATCGGGCCGCATAGAAAACGCGCAGCGCGTTGCAGCCGCCCACAATATTCCCCATGTGTACAACTCGTGGCAGGAACTGGTCCACGCGCCCGATGTTGACATTGTAAGCATTGTGACGCCGCCCGATACACACAAGGAAATTGCTGTGGCAGCGCTGCAAGCGGGCAAGCACGTGATTTGCGAAAAACCCATGGCCATGGATGTGGGCGAGGCCGAAGAGATGTTCGCCGCTGCGCAGGCGGCCCCGGGCCAGCTTGCCATCATTGACCACGAGCTGCGCTTCCATCCCCTGCGCATGCAAATGCGGCAAATGATCAAGGACGGGATGATCGGCAGCGTCATACGCGTGGAAATCCAGCGCCTGGGGCCGGATCGCCTTGATGTCGAACGCCCCTTCTCGTGGTGGGCGGATGCTGCGCGTGGCGGCGGTATGCTGAACGCCGTCGGCAGTCACCTCATCGATCTGGCGCGCTGGCTGGTGGGGCGGATTGACGGCGTGGCCGGTCAACTCCAGGTGGGCCACTACACGCGCAAAGATAGTGACGGCGTCATGCGCGAGGTCTCTGCCGACGACCACGCGGACATTCTTGTGCGCTTCAGTCACGGCATTCAGGGGCTGATTGTGGCCAGCGGCATGACGCCGGGCGGCTATGGCATCAGCACGCTGGTGGTTGGCTCCGAAGGGGCCATCAAACTCGACAACCAGGAGCAGTTGTGGCTGCAAAAGGGCTTGCTGGGCGCAGGTGCAAACTGGGAGCCGGTGCGCAGCAAATATCCTGTAGCCGATTTACGCGCCCTGCCCCCCAACAACCCCTTTGCCGTGGGCAGCTACTATCTGGCGCAAACGCTGGCGGCTTCGCTGCCCATGGGCGAAACGGCGCTGCCCGAGGCGGCCAGCTTTTACGATGGCCTTGTCGTTCAGCGCACACTCGACGCCGTACGCCGCAGCCACAAAGAGAAAGTATGGGTTGGACTTTAGGCAAAGATGCGGGGAAACGGGCAAAGTGCGCGCAATTACCCAAAGCGCAGGGCAAACGTCAGGCTTTCAGAGTGCGCCACGGTGAACGCTCGAGTGCTACACGGTTGACACTCGAGTAGGATCGTGCTATATCTACCAGAGGAGTTCTCGAGTAAGCGGAGAAATGCGCTGGACACAGCACAACGCCCCTCGAGAAGGCAGCGCAGTTTGCTTCCCCTATTCATCAGCGCACGTGGCGCCATGATGAACCGCATTCGCCTGTTCAACCGTAGGTATTCGTTAACAGACCGACTTCCGCAGTAAGAGACGGCAACCGAACAAGGAGCGTATCACAATGGCATTCTCAAAGACCAACGAAAAGGGCACAGTCTACTATCTGCACGGCCGTCAGACGACATTGAAGAACGGCACGAAGCAGACCATCTACTTCTTCGCCAAGGACATCAAGGATGGGGCCATGGATGAGCTCCCCGCCGGCTACATGGTTGCTCTGACCAAGAACGGCCTGCCGGTCCTCAAGAAGGCGGACAGCGGTGACAAGCCCGCAGCCGAGAAGCCTGCCGACAAGAAGGCTCCTGCCAAGAAGAGCAAGAAGTAATCAGACAAGTCCATACGCAGGTGAATTGTAAGCAGTAGATAAACAGACGGGGCAGCAGCCTCATGAATGTGAGGCCGCTGCCCCGTTGCGCGCCACAAACAGGTGCGCGTAACAAGAAACGGGGGACGAGCGCATGGTTGCGCCCGCCCCCCGTTTTCATCTCAACATACTGCTGCCGCGCTGCGGTTAGTGGTCGTGGCCGTCGCCATGCACATGACCGTGATCAAGCTCCTCTGCGCTGGCGTCGCGCAAACCCACAACCTTAACGTGGAAGTGCAGGGTCTCACCTGCAAGTGGATGGTTGAAGTCCAGCAGGACGCTGTCGTCGTAGATGTCGGCGATGAATCCTTCAATCGGATCATCGTCATCCTCACCGTAGATTTCCACAGGCAGGCCAATCTCAATCTGCATCTCCTGGGGAAATGCGTCGAGCGGCGCGATCTGAGTCGCTTCGGTGTCATATTCGCCGTAGCCATTCTCTGGCGCGATGATCAAATCCTTCTCGTCGCCCAAAGCCATGCCGTACAACTCTTCCTCGAGGCCGGAGATGATCTGGCCATAGCCTTGAATATACTCGAGAGGCTCCTCGTCGGGCGCGCTGTCAATCAATTCGCCCTCATCGTCGCGCAGTGTATACGCAAGGCTCACCACCAAATCATCAGCCACAACCCGGCCCTCCGGGGCTTCGCTCACAGACGCTTCAGTCATGAAATCTCTCAGTCACTCTCAATTTTTCTGACGTCGGCAGCGGCCAGGCCTTTCGGCCCTTGCTCGACGGAGAACTCGACACGTTGTCCCTCGGCCAGGCTCTTGAAGCCCGCACCGGTGACCGCAGAATAGTGAACGAACACGTCATCGCCGCCGCTGTCGCGCGCGATAAAGCCGAAGCCCTTGGCATCATTGAACCACTTGACGATGCCGGTTTCGCGGTTACTCATGCTACGAATTCTCCTTGTCCTACTGGGTCCTGCTGGAAGGTAAGGCTGATTGAAAGGCAACGCCGTCGGTTCAGGGCCAATCAAAAACCGCCCGAACATATAAGCCTGGGCGGTTGGACCAGCCACCATCACAGAACTTACTGCCTCTCACGCTCATAATATACACGTGCGCGCGTGCGGTGTCAAGAGGGTTTCTCGAGTAAACCAGGGCTTCTGAAAAGTCAGGGATTCGCGCTTGCACGCGTAAACGGCACCTCACCCCCGGCCCCCC
>DIAV01000037.1 GCA_002415895.1 Anaerolineales bacterium UBA5069
AGCGCTCGATTTCCTCACCGGTTTGATCTACACCGAATATGTTGCGCCGCCCTCCGCCGGCTTTGATGCACTCCAGGCCTTTGGGGCAGGCCAGCTTGCCATCCTGCCTTACGGCACGTGGGGGCTCAACTTCATGAAGGGCAGCGAGATCAACTGGGATGTCTGGCCCATGATCCAGGTTGGCCCCGAACCGGCGGCGCGCATGAGCAGCCATGTTCTGCACATGCCCGCCACCCTGGAAGGTGACCGCCTGGACGCAGCCAAGCGGTTGATCACCTATCTTTCTGACAATGGCCTGACATGGTCCAGCTCCGGCCAGGTGCCCGCGCGCATTTCGGTGCAGGCGCAGCTTGATCCCGAAGCAGATCGCGCCGTGCTCGTCTTTGCCGAGAGCTTCAATCGCCAGGGACGTTTGGAAACGCCTCATTCTCTGAAGCAGGAAATTGCCGCCGCCTGGGAGCCCGAGGTGGATGGCGCGTGGAATCAGGTGGCCACGCCTGCAGACGCGCTGAAGGTTGCCAACGGGCGCGTTCAGGAAGTTCTGGATCGCGGCCAGTAACGCCCAGCCGCACGTTGCATGTGGCGAAGAGCGGGTGTGGCCGGGAAACCGGCCACACCCGCAGCCTGGGTATGTGTGCGTGCTTACCCGTAATTCCCTCGGCTTCTTCAGCATTGCGAGAGGCGCCATGGCCACGCAATTACCAAGTGCAAATCCAACCGCAACAGCGGCCATGCCTGCGGGCACGTGGAAAAACCGGCGTTGGTATTTGGGCAACTTTCTCTTTGTTGTCCCTTTTCTGCTGCTTTTCAGTATCTTTACGCTGGGGCCCATCTTCTACAGCATCTACATGAGTCTCTTTGACTGGGAGATTCTGGCCAAAAGCCACCCGTTTATTGGGCTGCAAAATTACGCGGACCTGATGAACGACAGCCTGTGGTGGCTCAGCCTGCGCAACACAATGCTCTTTGCCTTTCTCACGGCTGCGGGCAATTCCATCTTCGCGCTGCTGGTGGCGCTGGCCGTGAATCAGCCCGTGATTGGCCGCGATTTCTTTCGCGTGCTCTTCTATGCGCCGGTTGTGCTCTCGGTTGCCGTCATGGCAATTATCCTGGGCTGGATTCTCAACACGCAATTTGGCGTGCTGAACTATTTGCTCATCTGGATCGGTTTTGCGCCTGTGCCCTGGCTCTCCAGCCCGCGCCTTGTCATCCCCACGCTCAGCGCAGCCACCGTCTGGTGGACCTTCGGCTTTCCCATGCTCATTTATCTGACAGGATTGCAGAACATTCCAGATGTCTATTATGAGGCGGCGCGCATTGATGGCGCAGGCCGCCGGCAGCTCTTCAGGCATATTACGCTGCCCTTGCTGCGCCCCATTGTCTTCTTTGTGGCCACGACGCAGCTTATCTCCCACTTCAAGATCTTCGGCCAGCCCTACATCATGACGGAAGGCGGTCCGGGCCGCTCGTCATTCATGGTGATCATGTATCTCTATCAGACAGCCTGGCGTTTCTATCGCGTTGGCTATGGCGCGGCCATTGCCGTTTCGCTGGCGCTGGTCATCCTCTTTTTCACGCTGATCCAGTTGCGCTTCTTTGGCGGCAGCGGGGATGAGGCCGAATGACGGAGAACCATGCATGAGCGCATTTGAGACTTCGCAACTGCCACCCACTGCGCAACCGGTCGCTGCTGCCACGCCGCCAGTGCGCCGCAGGCCGCGCGGGTCGTGGCCGGCAGCGGGCCTCTACGCCGGGCTGCTGGCGCTGGCGGTTGTTGTCGGCTTCCCCTTCTACTGGATGCTGCTGATTTCGGTGACGCCCGAAAGCCAGATCTACCGCTGGCCCTTGCGCTTCCTGCCCTCTGCGCCCACGCTGGATAATTATGTCCAGATCTTTACGCGCGCCGATCTGCAGATTGAACGCTGGTTTGCCAACAGTGTCCTTGTGGCAACAGCCGAAACGCTGCTCACGCTCATCGTCTGCAGCCTCGCGGCCTATGGCTTTGCGCGCCTCGAGTTCCCCGGCCGCAATACAATTTTCTATGCACTGCTCTTTGCGCTTATGGTGCCCAGCCAGGTCACGCTGATTCCCTCCTTCCTGCTCGTGCGCTGGCTGGGCTGGCTCGACAGCTACCAGGGCGTTGTGCTGCCCGAGATTGCCGGCGTCTTTGGTGTCTTCTTATTGCGCCAATTCTTTCTCAGCGTGCCGCGCGAGCTTGAAGAAGCCGCGATCATTGACGGGGCCGGGCGGCTGCGCATCTTCTGGAAGATTTCGCTGCCGCTTGTGCGCTCCGGTCTGGTTGCCGTCACCATCATTGTCTTTCTCGGCTCCTGGAACAATCTTTTTTGGCCGCTGATTGTGCTGAACCGGCTGGAGATGCGCACGCTGACCGTGGGGCTCACCGTGCTGAATGGCACCTATGGGGCCGAGCAACGAGGGATCGTGATGGCCGGTGCTGCGGTCGCCAGTGTGCCGGTTCTCATCGTCTACGGCATCTTCCAGCGTCAAATTCTGCAGAGTATTTCCATAACCGGCCTCAAGGGATAACCCTGTCACGCCACCCTATACCCCTCTACACGGTGATCTGCCCGTGATTGACGAAAGCGAGCACACACGCCCAATGCCCGACCGTAACGCAAACGCAAATGCACATAACCTCTTCTCAATCACGCGGCGCGATGATGCTGCGCCCCAGCTTGAAGTGCAGCCGGGTGCTGCCGACCCCAAACCCATTCATGGGCGCATTTTCGGCAACTTTCTGGAGCATCTGGGGTATGCAATTCAGGGAGGCGTGCAGGCCCAACTGCTGCTCAACCCCACCCTGTTTGCCAGCCCGCGCTTCCCTAACCAGAACCTGCCCGCGGCCGATTTGGCCCAGCTGCGCGAGAATGGCGTCATCGCCGAGCGCCTGCACCGGTTGGACGCGCCCGCGCAGGCGGCGTTTGCCGGCTGGCGGCCCCATCTGCGCGTCACAGGCTTTGGGGTGATGATTCTGGATGACCAGAGCGCCTACGGGATACCCTTGCCCTGGACAGCGTCGCCGCAGGGCGCCGTTTCCGGCATGCAGCCCGGCCGCATTGGACCGTCTGTCCGCCTGGCCCCCGCGGGCGGCGAAGCGCTGCTGGCGCAGGGTGTCTTCCCGCCCCACGAACGCGAACTTACCTATGTGGGCCATCTGTGGGTGAAGGTGGCGGGTGATGTCGCGCTGCGCGTCGAGTTGCGCCGTCGTCTCGGCCCGGCAGGACAGGAGGTGCTTGCCGCTGCGTTGCTGCCCCCCTGCACAGACGCCGGCTGGTGCAAGTGCGCTTTTGAGTTGACACTACCCGCCGGCAGCCTGCGACCGCTGGAGCCTGTGGACTTCTGCATTGTTGCTGCGGGCAGCGGCCTGGTGTGGGTGGATCAGGCGCGGCTGCTGCCTGCCGATCATGTGGATGGGCTTGATCCTGACATGCTCGTGCAGATTCGTAGCCTGGCCCCGCCGCTGCTGCGCTGGCCGGGGGGCAACTTCACCAGCACCTACCACTTCTACGAAGGCATTGGCGCGCTTGATGAACGCCAGACAGTCCCCAATCTGGACTGGGGCGGCATTGAGGACAACTCTTTCGGCATCAACGAGTTTTTGCGCCTCTGCGAGCTGGTGCAGACGGAGCCGCATCTCTGCGTCAACATGGGCAGCGGCACGGCAGAGGAAGCCGCGGCGTGGGTGGAGTATGTCAACGGCCCCGCGACCAGCCATTGGGGCGCGCGCCGCGCCGCCGATGGGCGCCCCGAGCCGTATGGCGTGCGCCTGTGGGAGATTGGCAACGAGATTTATGGCGTGTGGCAAACGGGCCACTGTGGCAGCGAAGAGAACGCGCGCCGCCATCGCATATGGGCAGAGGCCATGCTCGCCGTGGACCCTACGCTTGAACTCATCGCCACGGGCAATCATGCCGATTTCACCGAGCCGCACCACCACTGGCATGAGACGCTGCTGAGGGACGGGGGGCCGCACGTTGGCTCCATCGCGCTGCACGCGCTGCCCGGCAATACCAAACAGCTGGACCAGCACAGCGATCTTGTCGCGCTGTGGCAGCAGTTGATGGCCCATCCCCACCGCTGGGAGAGGGTGGACCTGCCCGCACTGCGCGCACTGGCGCAGCAACTTGTACCCGCGCGCGCCGTGGATATTGCGATTACAGAGTGGGGTATTCTGGGCGAAACGCAGCGGCCGCAGGTCGGCAATCTGGGCGGGGCAGTCTACGCAGCGCTCTTTCTGAACATGGCCATACGCATGCATGAGCATGTGCGCGTGGCCAATGCCACGGCGCTGCTCCATGGCGGTGCTCTGCGCCGAGCCGGGCCGTTTCACTATGAAGACCCGCAGGTGGACGTGATCCGCCGCTATACAACGTTGCAAGATGGCGTGCGCCTGCCCATTGCGTATGTGGGGCCTGCCTATGATGTTGACACAGCCGCGTCGGACATGGGCATCATTGCCGATGTGCCCTGGCTGGATGCTGTGGCCGTGCGCCTGCTCGGCGGCACGGTGACGATTGCTGTCGTCAACCGCCATGCCCACAAAGCGCTGGACTTCTCCGTGCGCTTTGCAGGCGGCGCAACCTTCAGCCCCCGCACGTTCGAGGTCATGACTGGACACATGCGCGCAATGAACACGCCCATTGCTCCTCAGCGGGTTGCATTTGTTGCGCAGCCACTGCCGGAGGCAGGCAACGAACTTACGCTCCAGTTGCCGCCGCGCGCAATTGGGTGGCTGCAGGGCGTAATCACCGCGTAGTCACCGCGCAGAGGTGCGCAGTTGTGAACAAGAAACCCAACATCCTCTTTCTCTGCACCGATCAGCAGCGCGCCGATTCGCTGGGCTGCTATGGCAATGACATCTGCCAAACGCCGCACATTGACAGCCTTGCTGCAGAGGGCGTCCGCTTTACGCAGGCGTTCACACCCACCTCCATCTGCACCCCGGCGCGCGGCTCCATGCTCACGGGCATGATGCCGCACCGCCATCGCCTGCTGGCGAATTTTGAGCGCAACGTTGGCTACCTGACCGAACTGCCCGCCGAGACGGTTCCCTACGCAACCTATTTGCGCGCTGCCGGCTACAACGTGGGCACAATGGGCAAGTGGCATATTGGCGAACATCTGGGCCCCGAGGCTTATGGCTTTGACGGCCCGCACTTTCCGGGTTGGGGGCCGCCGGTGCAGCATCCGGCCTATCAGGCATACCTTGCCGAAAACCACCTGCCGCCTTTTGTGCCCCACGATCTGGTGCGCGGTCGCTTCCCCAACGGCATGCCCGGCAATGTCATTGCAGGCATCTACGACGGGCCGGAGGAAGGGCTCTTCGATTCGTTCATCACGACACGGGCCATAGAGCAACTGCGCACGTATGCCGCGCAGGATGCGCCTTTCTTTTTGGCGTGCAACTGGTTCGGGCCGCACCTGCCCTACTTCCTGCCGCGGGCCGATTTTGAGCGCTATGCTGCCGCCGAGATTCCGCTGCCGCCCACCATGGCCGATACACTTCAAGACAAGCCGCGCGTACAGGCGCACTATGCTGCGCACTGGGCTTTCGATTCGTTCTCGCCGGCCGACTGGCACACGATCATCGCCGCCAATTGGGGTTATGTTTCGCTGCTGGACAGGCAGGTGGGGCGGCTGCTGCACGCACTGGATGACTTGGGCATTGCCGAGGAGACTATCGTCATCTTTGCCACCGACCATGGCGGCTTTGTGGGCAGCCATCGCATGCAGGACAAAGGCCCTGCCATGTACGACGACACCTACCGCGTGCCCTTCATTGTGCGCGCGCCCGCTGGCCGTGCGGGCGTTGCAGACGATCACATGGTGACACTGGTGGACTTGCCTGCGACTTATGTGGATTTGGCCGGGCATCCGGTTCCCGCGGCCTTTGATGGGTGTACGCTGGCACCGCTGCTGTATGGCGAAAACCCGCCTCCCACTTGGCGGGACCATATTATCGCCGAGTTCCACGGCCATCACTTTCCCTACCCGCAGCGCATGATCCGCACCCATACGCACAAACTGGTGATTAACCCGCCCGACATTGATGAACTCTACGACCTTGTGCAAGACCCGCTTGAGATGACCAACCAGTTTGAAAACCCGGCCTATGCCGAAGTGCGGCGCGTGCTGCTGCGCCAACTCTATGCAGACCTGCGCGCCGGCCATGACAACTTCCATCACTGGATGACCAGCATGTATCCGGTGGTGACGGAAGCGGTCGACGCTTCGCTCAGCCAGTACAAGGTGTAGCGCGCGGCGTGCATTGCAGGTAATGCCTCCGCCGCAATGCCTCTGCACATATCCCACAGCGTATTGAATGCTGCGTGCTGCAAGTGCGCGCCGGATTGCGTAGCGGCGGTGCAAGCCGCCGTGCTTGCGGACGCGGCGTGGACTGGCAGGACGCAGCACTTAAACTCAAATCACATTCAGATCGATCGTTTCAACGCAAGGTGCGCAAAGACGCAAGGAGAAAGCCACGGCAGGTAAACCAACTGCACGCATTTGGAGCCGACGCCTTTCTGCACTTGGTTTCCTTGCGTCCCTGCGCACCTTGCGTCGAAACTGCTGCTTTCATACGGATTCGAGTTTAGTGCGGTGCAGCCGCCACTGATTCGCGCATGATCAAGCGCGGCTCCGCCACATAGGCAGCGGGTGTCAGCTTCGGATCATCAATCATTTGCTTGAGCAAGGTAAAAGCCCATGCACCCATCATGCGACGGGGCAGGCGCAGCGTGGTGAGCGCAGGCGTGACAAAAGAGGCCAGGGCAATGTCGTCGATGCCGGCAACGCTTATGTCTGCGGGCACGCGTACGCCGGCCGTCGCGAGCGCCCGCAAAATGCTCAGCGCCATCAGGTCGCTGGATGCAACAATGGCTGTGGGGCGTTGCGCCGGGGGCAGCGCCTTGCATTGCTCCACAATGCGTACGCCGGTTTCGATCTGGGGACGAAAATCTCCCCGCCAGAGGATGGGCGCTTCAAAACGCGCGCCCTGTGCTGCAATTACGTGCTGAAATGCCTGTTCGCGCGCATAGGTCGAATGGTATTCCCGCAGGCCGCCGACAAAGGCCAGCCGCCGATGGCCCAGTGCGCCCAGATGATCGATGAGTTGCGTCATGCCCAGCGCATAATCAACCGCAATTTCACTCACACGGCGGCCAGTCACTCCCCAATTGAGCACGACCGCGGGCAGGTTGATCTCCTCCAGCCGCGCCAGCGCGGTTTCACTCTGCTCGGTTGTCAGCAGCAGAATGCCGTCGGGGCGATGGGGCCGCAGATGGTCCAAGTGCTGCAACAGGCGCTCGGGGTCATAGTCCGTATCAAAGACAAAGCCGTCATATGCTTCGGCTTTGGCGGTGGTGAAGACGCTGCGCACAAGTTCGGCAAAGTAAGGATTGGTAATGTCGGAGACAATGATGCCGATGAGGTGGCTGCGGCCGGATTGGAGCACGCGCGCCGAACGGTTGGGCACGTAGTTGAGTTCGGCAATGGCCTCCATAACCCGTGCCGCGGTGCCGGGGTGCACAAGGCTGCTGCCGTTGATGACGAGCGAAACAGTGGATTTGGAGACCTGCGCGCGCCTTGCAACTTCAACCAAAGTTGCGGCCATCAAAGCGCCTCCACAGTACACAAGGTCAGGCACGACACACAGGGGAATGACAAATCGATAGAGGAAAGCACCCGCAAGGGGGGTTGCCCAGACCCAACAGATGAAGTTCGTGACGAATTGGAACGTTCCAAAGATAACATAAAGCGGTTGCAAGATCAAGCGCGGGTTTCGGAATTGCGGGGCTTCTCAAAGGTCATGAGGGCGGTGCATGCACAGGCNNGGAAGGCACTGCGCGCAGGCTGGTGCCGAAGGCCTATCGCCTGGCAAAGAGGCGCTGCGCGTTTTCCAGCACGGAGCGGATGGGGGGCTCGTTGGCGCACCAGTAACAGAGCCCGTCCGCAGTGGCCACACTGTGGCCTCCGCACTTGCAACACGCTTCGACGCCACGCGTGGCAACCACCCGCTCGACAAAAGGGGTCTCTTCGGTCTGGTAGCCGCGGGTGATGGCGTCGGGCTGGCAAACCAGGGCGCAGAGGCCGCAGGAGATGCAGACGCCAGGGACAAATCTGTGCTCGAAAACATCACCGCTGCGCCCGGTGGAGAGGGCCCCTGAGGGACAGTAGCGTGCGCAGGAGCCGCACGCGGTGCAGGCTGCGGAAACCTGGAGCGCAGGCCAGTTGGCGGCGAAACAGGGTGAAGGTTCGCGCGCAGGCGGTGCACCCTGAGAGGCGCCCCGTGCTGCGACGCGCGCGTAGAGGGCGGCGAGGCGGCGCAGCCATGCGGGCTGGTGGGGCGGCGCGCGTCTGGCATCCTCTTCAGTTTGGAACGCCGTGGGAAGGCACGCCAGCGCCTGGGCGGGGGGGCCGGCGCTGCGGGCAAACGAAAAGAGCAATTCGCGCCGGCTGCGGCGAATTTCCTCGGCTCGGTATACAGGTTGCGGCCTGCGCGGCGCTGATGCAACAGCGTCTTTACGTACGCTGAGCGTTACAGGGCGCTCGCAGGAAACCTGCCATTCTGCGGCGAGCGCCACAGCCTGCTCAACAACCCGCGACGCGCCAGCGTACGGACATTCGGCGCACGCTTCAAGGCGCACCGTAATGCGGTGGCTCAATGCCAGTTCAAACCAGAGCCCGGGCGACAGCGCGCCCAGACAGGCGTTAACCTGGACGGTGCTGGCTCCTTCTGCCGTTAGTTGGGGTGCTGGATGCTGCCGACAAACGATCTCGACGCTTGCACCGTGCGGCAGCGGTTCAACGGCGCGCACAAGGTTGCGCTCGCTCCACGCCGTTGTTTCAAAGGCTTCCACAGGGCATGTGACAAGGCAAACGCCGCAGCCCACGCACTGTTCCACATCAAAGACAATTTCCTTATCCGCCAGGACAAGCGCACCGGCAGGACAGGCGTCGACGCAATGTGTACAAGCGGCCCCCCGATGGCGCGCCCAGAGGCAGCGGTCGGGGAAAAGCTCCTGCGGGGCTGCTGCCATTGGGATAATTGGTACAGAGAGCATTGCCGGCTTCTTTCCGGGCCCCTGCCTGCCGCGTATTGCAGACAGGTTAGCCCTTGGCAGGCGAGAGCAGATCGACGGCTATGAGAGCCGCGGCAAGGCGCGCCCACACCCGGTAGAACTCGGCACGTGCGCCTTCCTCAACCGCTGTCAGAAAGCGGCCATACCAGCGGGCAAGATGGTCGTCAAGAAAGGCGACCCGCTTGGCCTGCCACAGCGCCGCTGTGGCCTGGTCGTCACGCGCCATACTCGCGAGTTCCTGCGTGCAGAGGTAGTACACGAACTCACACTCGGTGGCAAAGTGATCAGTCGGCTCGTTCTTTGCATTGGCGAGGGCGACGCCCGCCTGCCGGTAGGCCTGTCCGACACTCTCCGCTTCGGGACTTAACATCAGGGTCGGGCTGGAGTCCTTGTACTGCCGCCCGTAGAAAGTTTCGTAGGGAAGTACGGCAGGGCGGCCCGGCCCCAGAAAGAGCCGTGCAAACTCAACCTTGAGTTCATGCAAGGTGGCATCCGGGTCTCTGGATGCGGCCTCCGCCGCGAGTGCATCCAGCGACTCGAGAGTCTGGTGCAGGGTGGGCGATTCAGCAGCCAGGGGCACGCCGGCAACGACGGCGGCGACTTCGGCGCGCAGAGATCCGTCTGCCAGGCTGGCCACCAGCTCGGCGGTGGGGTCAAAAAAGCCGCGCGCCACCAGGGCATACAGGTTGGCGCGGGCCTGCAGGGTTTCAGGCGGGCCACCGGGCTGCGCGTTCAGGGGCGTTGTCTCTACGTTCACGCAAGGCTCCATGGAATGCTTGTGGAATGACTGTGCCGGACTTCGGCTGATTCCGCCAGACCCGGCATCAAATCTGGCGACCGGTCAAACCGGGTGTCGTCACGGTTTGCATGTGCTTGTCGATAAAGAGCGCGTCACACTCCGGATAGCGTTCGAGCAGCGTGAGGCCATTGCGCAACCCAGTCACCATAAGCGTTGTGGCCAGGGCGTCAGCGTGGGCGGCCGAAGGGGCAAAAACCGTCACGCTGGCAAGCTCAGCCGGTGAGACACCGCGGCGTGGGTCAATAATGTGGTGGATGCTGAAGTCTGCACTGAAAGCATTCAAATAGTCGCCCGAAGTTGCAACGGCGCGATCGCCGATCATGAAACGCGGCAGGATGGCTGCGCCCTCGGCACGCGGCGGCCGCAGCCCAACTCGCCATGGTCTTCCCGCAGGCCCCGAACCATGCGCGGCAAGGTCACCACCGGCCTCGACAAGACAGTTGTCGAATCCGTGCTGCCGCAGCGTCGCGAGTCCGGCATCAACCACGGCACCCTTGGCGATGCCGTCCAGCGTTACACCCATACCGCGACCTTCCAGCGCGACGCCATCGCCGTCGATAAACAGGCGCTGATAGCCCACGCCCTGCAGCGCCGTGCGCACCGCGTCCCGAGCGGGAAGAGAACCGGCGTGGCGATAGAGATTGACAAGCGGGAGGATCGTCACGTCGAAGGCGCCGTGCGAAGCCAGGCTGATGGCGTGGGCCTGGCGCAGCAGGGCCACCAATTCGCCGCTCGCCGCGCGCAGATGACCCTGGCTGTTGAGCGCCGCAAGCGGGCTTGTCGGGTCGTAGCGGTTGAACTGACGCACCCGGCGCTGCATGGTCTCGAACGCTGCTGCGATGGCCGCGCGTGCGCCTTCCACATCTGTCGAGACAACAGCGACAGTGGTCACGCCGCCCATGAGGAGGCGAGAGGCGGAAACGGGATTATCCGGCAGTGTCTGGCGCGGCAAGCGAGGCCAGAGTGCGAACGAGAGCGCAGCCGCGCCGCCGTAGCCAATTGACCGCAGCAGGCTGCGCCGCGTGATGGTTCGTTGCTGGCTCATTGCGCTATTCTCCAGCGCCGGCGCTGACGCCTGTGCGCACATAGAGTTCACCCGCGACAACCCCTTGATCCGGGCGCGCAAAGGCGCCGTAAAGAACGATGAGCACCAGGACGGTGCAGATAGCGACGTAGACCTCGAGCGCACGCTGCGCGGTCAGCCGGCCGGGGCGGCCTTGGTGCGTTTCCATAGTCGTTTCCCCTGGTTGCGGAGGAAGAGCATAAAGTCAAGGATTGCCCCTACAGGGCAGAGGTAGTGGCAGAACGGGCGCAGGATAATCAGGGATGCAAAGAGGACAAAGACCAGCAGCATCCAGGGGAAGAAGCCTGCGGAGAAGCTGAAGAGGGTGCCAAAGGGCTCAAAACTGGCAGCGCCAGGCTGGCGAAAGGCAAGCCCCAGCGCCAGGGCCAGTACGGCCAGCCAGCGCGTCACCCTGCGCAGGCGCCGGTAGCCGCCAACAGGGAGAAAGGGTTTGGCGTCACCCAGCTTGCCAAAACACTCCTGCACGCCGGCAAAGGGACAGATGGTGTAGCAGTAGGTGTTCTTGCCGGTCACCATGATCATGGCTGTAACGCCGCCCAGCAGCACGTACCAGTAGAGGTGATCCTGCCAGGTGGGCCAATAGCCGACGAGGAGTGAGGCGAAGTTGGCGAGGGTGAGGGGCTGGTTGAGCCAGAAGCCCAGCAAAAGCATCGAGACAAGCATGATCACCCAGCGAAAAATCGATCGCCGGGGTCCACGCACACGCGTGAGCATAATGGCGGCCGCGAAGAGGCTCACCAGCGCAATTTCGGGAAAACCAAAGCGGATGGGCGGCACTGTGCGAACCAACGCGCCAACCTCGATCTTGCGGGCGGCCAGGCGGATTGCCTCGGCCACCGCGCCCGCGGTGAGCGTGGCGCCGCTGATCACATCCACATCCTCTCCCAGCACAAATGGCGAAGCAGCAGGCCGGCCCAGAAAACCCTGCAAAAAGCGCCGATCGCGCAGCAGGGCATAGAAGCCAGGCGTTTCGCGCTGCTCGACAACCTGAATACCCAGGATGTCGCCGGCTGTGTCCACGCCGACGAGCAGGTAGACGGGGCCACCGTAGCCAGTGGCGTCGGCAGCGGCGGCATGGCCAACCACTCTGCCCTGCGCATCGAGGCCGGTGAAGATCTCGCCGTCGGCGCGCACACTCTGCACACCAGGGAGTACGTTGGAGACCAGCGGTTCAATCGGGGAGCGAGTGGCGAGAAAGCCGTAGATCCAGGCAACAATCAGGATGGCGACGGCGAGAAGGCCCTCGATCCAGAGCTGGCGTTGGTATTTGGTTGGGGGTTGGCTGGCGAGAGCGGCAACAGTCATGAGTGATTGGCAGTGACGCAGCAAGTGACGAGGGACGGTTGTGCAAGCGCAGCAACCGTCCCTCTCACAGGAAGGAAGGCAGCGGATTACTCGGGCTGGGGCGCGAGACGGAGCGCACGGAAGCCCAGGGCAAGCAGGAACAGGAAGAGCCCGGTCAGCCCGATCATGATGCCCCATTCGACAAGGTTGGGCGCATAACCGGCGGAGGGGGCCAGCGCGACACCCGCATAGTCTATGTTGGGAACCGAGAAGCCTGTACGTACAAAGACAACGCGCTTGACCGCCAGGTGAACGAGCGCGATAAGCGAGGCGGCCGCCACCCAGCCCGAGGATTTGCGCGTGACGGGCAGAACCAGGAGTACGATGGCCACAAGGCCTGTGACAACCTCGATCCAGAAGAGCGGCGAGGTGAGCATGCTGTTAACCAGCGCCATGGCCGTGGCCGAGCGCGTGAAGGAGAGCGTAACGATCTCGCTCACAAGCAGCAGCAGGCCAAGCGTGAGTGTGGCGGCAGTGAGCCCAGCAAGCGGGTTCAGGTCGCGGCTGTCAAGCACAGAATAGCCGGCGGCCTTGAGAATGACCAGCAACAGGAGGAGCATGGCGCCGGCGGAAGCCAATGCAGCCGTGAAGAAGGCAATTGGCTGCACAGCCGAGAACCAGAACTCGCGCCCGATCTGGGTGGCAAAGACGAATGCGGTAATGCCATCGGCGACGCCGGCAATCAGCGCGACCCATGCCACAACCTTCAGGTTCTCATCGGATTTGGCGGTCATCAGGCGGCGCAGGAAGACCGTGGCAATGATGAAGTAGGCGACGGTGAGCAGCAGGTCCCAGAGCATGGGGGAACTGAGCTGGCCGAACCGGGCGATGCGCCACAACCGTTCAGGGCGGCCGATGTCCACAAGAATGAAGAGCCCGGCGACGATGAGGCTGATCAGCGCCACAAAGGTGGCAAGCTTGGAATAGGGGCGGAAGCGCGGCATGTTGAAGAGAATCGGCAGTGCCGCGAGCACGAGCGAACCGGCGCTTAACCCCATGAAGAAGATGAAACCGGCGATGTAGACGCCCCAGGTGTTGAGGTTGGAGAGTGACGTCGTCCCCATGCCTCCACGCAGCTGCAGCGCCCAGGCCACAAGGCCCAGCACAACCAATAGACCCGTCACCACCAGGACCAGCGGATGTGCGATTTTGTTTTGCGGGCGAGGTGAAGTGATAGCACTCATTGTGGGTTCCTTGGCATCAGGTCAGGAAGTAGACGGAAGGTTCGGTGCCCTTCTCTTCCAATAGCCGGAAGGACGAGCGTTCGCGCAGAAGTTGGGCGACTTCACTGTTGGGATCGTTAAGGTCGCCGAAGTGTCGGGCACGCGCCGGGCACTGCTCAATGCAGGCGGGTAGTTGGCCCTTGGCCAGACGATGGGCGCAGAAGGTGCACTTTTCGACGGTGCTCTTCACATGCTTCGTGGCGTCTTCGGAGCCAACGGCAAAGCCACTGCTGTACTGCGGCTCGTCGAAGTTGAACTGGCGCACGCCGGTGTAGGGGCAGGCCACCATACAGTAACGACAGCCAATGCACGCTTCGGGGTCCTGCATGACCAGGCCTGTTTCCTCGTCCTTCCAGGTTGCGCCCACGGGGCAAACCTTGACGCAGGCGGGGTTCTCGCAGTGCTGGCACGCGAGCGTGATGAACTCGAGGCGCACTTCCGGATAGACGCCCGAGGGCGTATCAATGTCACTGCCGCCTACGGTGAGCACGCGGTTCCACCAGATGCCGTCAGGCTGGTTGTTCTCAACCTTGCAGGCCAGCGAACAGGTGTGGCAGCCCATGCAGCGTTTGGTGTCTACCACCATGACGTATCGTTTGCCAGCCATGATTACGCCTTTCCATTCCACTTGCGGACTTCGGCAAGTTCGTCCATGAAACTTGAGTTGACACCCACCGGATCAAACGACGAGGAAGAGAGTGTGGCAAGGTCTCCCTCAATGTACTGGTTGCTGTTCCAGCCTTTGGCAAAGACCATGACACCGGGCCGAATACCCTGTGTTAGAACGGCCTTGACCACTGCACGCCCACGCTCGTTGAAGACTTCAACGTAATCGCCGTTCTTGATGCCACGTGCCTCGGCGTCCTTGACGTTGATGCGCACGTCGGGTTCAGGATCCAGCTCACGCAGCCAGGGGATTGTGGACCACTGGCTATGCACACGGAACTTCGGGCGTGTGGAGAGCAGAATCAGCGGATACTTCTCGGCCAGCGGGTTTTCGTGCCATGCCTCGGTGGGCGGGAAGAAGCGGGGCAGACGCTCGCGATCCATGTCCATCTCAATATCGTTGGGCGAGCGGCGGCTGGGATTCTCAACGTAGAACTCCATGCGGCCGGACGGCGTCGCGAACTTCTGGCCCTCCCAGGCGATGTAGGGGTCGGGCATGTAGCGGAACATCCCCTTCTCGCGCAGGCTCTGCAGGGTGACGCCAATGCCCTTGGAGAACGGAGTGTCCAGCAATTCCTCGAGCATCTCTTCGTTCGTTTTGGTGAAGTACTCGCCCCACCCCATTCCCTCGGCAAGCAGACGAATGATGTCGGCATCGGGTTTCGACTCGAAGAGGGGTTCAATCGCCTTTTCGTTGTGCTCGATGTAGTGCGTCTGGCCGGCGGAAGTGATGTCTTCCTGCTCGAACCAGCCCGCCACCGGCAACACGATGTCGGCGTAACGCGCGGTGTCGGTCATCACGGTGTCTGCCACCACGATCAGGTCGAGCGACGGGACCACGACGTTGATCCACTCATTGCCGTGGACTGCGGTGTTGGCAGGATTGCCACTGTTCACATACAGGGCCTTGACTGGGTAGGGCTTGCCCATGTGGGTGCCGGTGGCAATGGACTTGCGGTAGACCAGGTGGGAGATGGAGTTTGTCGCGGTGCCGGTGGGCATGGTGAAGGCCCAGTTGATGCCCGGATACAGGTTCCAGTTGCCGCCAAAGCTGGCGCCGGGGAAGCCGGCGTTGCCGGTGAGGGCGCAGAGTGTTGCCGAGGCATGCGCCGTGTGGACACCGTTGTCATACGCCTGGGGTCCCCAGCCGATGATGTGCGTAACGGGCTTGTCGGCAGCGACGCGCGCCAGGTAACGAATCGTCTCCGGGTCCACATCGGTCGTCTTGCTCGCGACCTCGGGCGGCCACTTGGCAATCTCTTCCTTCAGCAGTTCGAATGCGGTGTGCACCTTGATGCCATTGACCTCGAAGGAGCCTTCCAGGGCAGGCGCATCCACGGCGTCAATGGCGCCGGCGCGCTTGGCGACGCTGTCCCACACCGCAATCGGATCGACGGTGGTGGGATTCCCCATTGCGTCGGCGGGACCTTCCTGCGGTTCCACACCCAGATCGCTCATGCGCAGAAAGACGCGTGTGTCGTCGCGCACGAGGAAGGGCGCCACCGTATGCTTGAGCAGGAAGGGGACGTCGTGCAGCTTCTCTTCCAGGATGACATTCATCATGGAGAGGGTCAGCGCTGTATCGGTGCCGGGCCGGATATCCACAAACTTGTTGGCCTTGGACGCGAGGATGGTGTAGACCGGATCCACCACAATCAGCTTGACGCCTTTTTCGAGGGCATCGGCCACAAAGTGCCAACTCTGAGGCTGGGCGTCGGTGACGTTTGCGCCCCAGGCGATCATGGTCTTGGCGTTCACATAGTCCTTGGGCTCGCTGCTCACCCACGGGCCGGCATTGCCCACCACGCGGTTGATGCCTACCGTCATGGCAGCATCGAGCGATGCATCCAGCGTGGTTCCCTCGAGCATGTTGGCAAGGCGAGCGGTTGCGCCGGGCATGATGCCGTGCAGCAGCGCGATGTTGCCTGACGCCTGGAAGAAGGCGAGAGCCTGCTTGCCGTACGCCTCCCGGATGCGCTTCCACTCGTCGGTAATGGTCTTGGCCGCCTCTTCCCAACTGATGCGCTCCCACTTG
>DIAV01000289.1 GCA_002415895.1 Anaerolineales bacterium UBA5069
ACGCGCTGGACGAGCCAGCCGCCACAGCCTTGCCGCGCGCCGCGGCGCAGCGCCTTGCCATTGCGTTTGATGCGCTGGTTGCACGCCTAACACCGCTACCCAACGCGACTGTGGAAGGGCATGTGCGCTGGCTGGAGGGCATCATTGGCGACGACATGGAGGAAGACCTCCTTACGCAGCCACAAGCCACCAGTGCCCATGCGCCGGCCAGCCTCAACCTCATGGCGGGGATCAAGAAAGCGCAGGACACAGCGCGTCGCGACGGCGCGGCCATGCGCAGCCTCAAAGAAGTCATGCGCGGCCTGATTTGGGCCGAAGAGATCGTCGGCGCCGCAGAGCAGTCCTTTGCCGCCTTCGTTGCCGACCTCGCAGCGGCCGTCGAGGCAGCCAGCTTCACGACACCCGATATCGATGCCGATGCCATCTTTGTGGGGGATACGATTCAGGTACGCGGCGCGCCGTTTGCGCTGCTTGCCGTGATGGGCATGGCGGAAGGCGAATTGCCCAGCCCTATGCGCGAAGACCCCTTTCTGCATGAGGATGACCGTTTGGCGCTGCGCACGCACTTTCCGGGCATCAAGTCGTCCATCGAAAGCACAGAGGCGGAGTTCTTTCTCGATACAGTTGCGCGCCCCCAGGACGCGCTGCTGGTCGTGCGGCCGCGCATTTCGGATACGGGCGCAGCATGGGAGCCCTCGCTCTACTGGCAGGACCTGCGCGCCCGTCTCGATGCCCGAATCGACACCGTACTCCTGGGCCATGCCGTAGCGCCCACACGCGCCGCTTCCAAGGCAGAACTGCTCGAAGCGCTGGCTGCCGCCCCCTCCACCACAGACGATGGCGTTGCAAACGCTGTCGATCCCGCCGACAAGGCGCGCGTGCTTGAGCGTGCTCACATGCTGCACGACCGCGCACATCGCACCGACACGCCGTGGGATGGAGACCTCCGCGCCCACGCCACGGCAATCCGCACCCACTTCGGCCCGTCGCACGTCTGGAGTGCAACGGCTGTCGAGAGTTATATCGAGTGCCCCCTGCGCTATTTCATGGACAAGCGCTTGCAGGTGGAGCCACGCAACGAGCCGGAGGATGGCCCGGGTGCTGCGGAATTCGGCACGATTTACCACAGCATCATGCACGAGCTTTATGCGCCGTATGTCAACCCTGCCATTAAGCCGCCGCTGGATGCGCTGCTCAACGCGCTGCCCACCGTTGCCGCCGCCGTGCTGGACGCCGCCCCCGCCGCCCAGGGCTTTCGCACCCCGCCCTCGTGGCAGCGCAAGCGCGAGGAGATCGAGGTCAATGTCCGGCGGTCAGTGGTTGCGCTCGATGCCGTCGGCGGCGTCCCCATTGCGCTTGAGTATCACTTTGGCGGTGACAGCGCCGTGCAGATTGCGCCCCCCGCTAACTCGTCGCGCGCATGGCCCAGCGAAGACGGGCAGCCCTTCCCCCTGCTTGCACAAGGGACCATCGACCGCATCGACCGCATCGACCGCCTGGCCGGTGGCGGCCTGCTGGTGATTGACTACAAGACAGGCGCCAGTGGCTATGACAAAGAACCTGCTGTCGGCACAAAGAAACCCATCAAGCTGCAACTGGCAATCTACACAATCGCGGCCGCGCAATTATCGCCGCAAATCGCACAGCCGCCGCCGGCCGTGCAGGCGCTCTACTACTTTGTTCACCAGGGCAAGGCCGCCGACTGGTCGCTCAACAGCACGCCCATGCAACAGGATGCACGTGTAACCGATGCAATTGCTGTTGTTGGTGAAGCCGTTGCCGCCATGCGCGACGGCGACTTTCGCCCCCGCCCACCCGAGGGTGGCTGCAAGCCGTACTGCGCCGCCGCTGCCTTCTGCTGGCACTACGCAACGAGAGAGTGGTAACCGCAATGGGCGTATCCCCTGCATCTCTGTTAACAAATGTCGAACTTGATCCCATCGTCCAGCACGTAAACCCCAGCGCCGAGCAGCGCCCCGCCGTTACCACACGCGGGGTGGATGTGCTGGTGCGTGCGGGCGCCGGCTCCGGCAAGACGCGTACGCTGGTCGCGCGCTATCTCTCGCTGGTGGCCGAGGGCAACCCTCTGCGTGCCGTGGTTGCCATCACCTTTACCGACAAGGCCGCGCTTGAAATGCGCAGCCGCCTGCGCAGCGCCATTCGCGACTACCTGCAGGAGCCACAGCTTGACACCGCTACGCGCACCCGATGGGAGGGGATTGCGCGTGAGCTCGACAGTGCGCGCATTGGCACCATCCACGCGCTCTGCACCGAAATCCTGCGCCGCCATCCCGCCGAGGCGCGGCTTGACCCCAGGTTCGCCGTGCTGGACGCCACGCAGGCGCTGCTGCTGCGCGCCAACGCGCTTGACGACGCCCTCGCCGCTGCCGTGGTGAACGAGCAATGTGCACCGCTCTTTGCCACAAAGAAGTTTGACGATGTACGCAAGATCGTCAACGCCATGCTCGAGAATCGCCTCGCCGTGGCGGCAGTGAGCGCACTGGGCGATGGCGCAGACATCGCCGCGCGCGCCCAAATTGAGGCGTGGGTGGAGTCGGTCTGCGCCTTCATTCAGAGCAACGCAATGGCGGACTGGATAGCCTATTTGACTGAGTGCACTGACTATGCGCAAAGCCACGAACGCGCGCGCGCTGACAACGCAGCGCCCGTCGTGCGCGCTGCGCTGGACAAGTTCCGCACATTAGCCGACTGCGAGCGGCAGTCGGATTGGGTAGCTATGGCGCGCGCTTTGGCCGCACTGCGCGCCTGCCTCAAGCAAGTTGGCGTAAAGGCCAACTGGGATCGCCTTGACCCCAAGGCCGTGATCAAGCAAATGCAGGTTGCGATTGACACGGGCTTTGGTGACAAACTCCCCGACCTTGCCGCCGATGAGCGCCTGCTGGCCCTGCGCCCGCTTGCCCTTGCCATCTACAACGATGCGTTGGCGCGCTACGAGGCCGCCAAACAAGAGCTCGGCGCACTCGATTTTGACGACCTGGAGGCGGGCGCGCTCAACCTGCTGCGCACGCACACCAGCGTGCGCACAGAGTGGCAGCAGCAGGTGGCCGCGCTGCTCATTGACGAATTCCAGGACACAAATCAGCGCCAGGCTGAGCTTGTACGCCTGCTGCGCAGCGGCGCGGGGCGCGTCTTTATGGTGGGCGACGCGCAGCAATCCATCTACGGCTTCCGCGGGGCCGACCTGCGCGTTTTCCATGCCGAACGCGCACGCGTCGAGTCGGAAGGCGGCGCACCCTACGAACTAGCCATCTCCTATCGCACCCACAGCGCCCTGCTCGCGGCCACTGAGTCGCTGCTCAGGCCCATATTCGACGGCGGCAGCGCAGCGGACTTCCGCGCGCCTTTCAGCCCTCTCCAACCCAACCGCGCAGAGGCGAGCAGTCAGCTCACGGCCCCCTTTGTCGAGTTCCACCTGGCGGCAGGCAACAAAGGCGGCGCCATGCCATGCGCCACTGATGGACTTGCCTCACGCTTGCACGCTTTACATAATCAGGGCGTTGAGTGGGGCCAAATGGCGATCCTCTGCCGCAGATCGGGCGCATTTGCCCACTATGAAGATGCCCTCGAGCGCGCAGCCATCCCCAATGTCACAGTCGCGGGACGCGGCTTCTATGACCGCCCCGAAGTGCGCGACATTCTCAACGCGCTACACGCCATCGCCGATCCCTTTGACAACGTCGCGCTCGTCGGTCTCCTGCGCTCACCTGCCGTGGGGATGACCGACTTCGCCATCATGCAGCTTTGTGACGCGGCCCCAAAGGGCGAGCGCAACAGACCCGCAGCCGGCGCGCTCTGGACGCAATTGCAACTTGAGGCAGAACCCCGCGCGCAAGAGGCCGTCACGCTCATTCGTACACTGAACCAGCGCGCCGGCCGTGTGAGCGTGGCCGTCCTGCTCGAGGATTTCCTCACACGCAGCACCTACGGCGTCGCGCTCATGCAGGCAGGGCAAGCGCGCTCCGCGCGCAACCTCACCAAATTGATGGATGAAGCGCGCGCCGCGCCATCACCCAGTGTGCGCGACTTCCTCGAGCGCATCGCCGCGGTGCGTGCCGTGACAACGCACGAAGGAGAAGCGCGTGCCGATGAAAGCGGGGCCGTCCAGATCATGACCATCCACGCCGCCAAGGGGCTGGAATTCTCCGTCGTGGTCATAGGCGATGCAAGCGGTGCAGGCGGCAGCCATATGCCCGCGCTCCTGGTTGATGAGCAGGCAGGCGTTTTCTTTTCAACCAGGGAAGACGAAGGCGCAGAGGGGATACTCTTCGCACAGGCCACTGCGTGCGCCAAGTTTCATGGCGATGCTGAGAGCGAGCGCATCCTGTATGTGGCGGCCACGCGTGCGCGCGACATGCTGATCTTCAGCGGCAACGTATCGCAGAAAGCGGATGGTACATGCGGCAGTTCCGGCTGGCTCAAGGCGTTGAGCGGTAATTCCAGCGTACAGGCGCTGCTTGACCGTGCGCTCACGTCCGCAAGCACGCCCTGTGCCAGCGCGTGTGGTCGCTACGCGTGCATTGTGCACACGCGCGCGAGTGCAGATGCGGACCTGGCGGCTACGCGAGTCTCTGCAGATGCGTATCGCTCAGCGAACGGGGCAGATGAATCCGTGCACAATGACGCCGTCTGGGCGCCACGCATGGTGGCGCCCGTCACCAGCAAGGCGCTGCCCAGGGAATATGCCATGCGCGCGTGGCGCGTGGCGAGCGACCCCACGGCCAGCGAGGCGCCTGCTTGGGTGATCGGTGAAATTGTTCACGAAGCCATCGCCGCATGGCGCTTCCCTGATGATGGCTTGCTCCCCGAATTTGGCGCATGGGCGACGGCACGCACTAAGGCCCGCGGCGTGCATGACAGTGCGCTGTGTGCGCGCGCCGTCGCCACCATGATCAGCCACATGCGCCGGCTGCGCAGCCACGCGCTGTACGCCGAAATTTCCAATGCCACGCGCCGCTTCCACGAGTTGCCCTACCAGTGCACCACGGCCGACAACCTGCCCGACAATGGCCGCATCGACCTGCTCTATGCGCGCCCCGATGGTACATGGCGTGTCGTGGATTTCAAGACGAGCCACATGCCATCAATGCATCTTGTGGCGCAGTCCGTTGCACACCACGGCTTCGACGTGGCTATGCGTCGCTATGGCCACGCCGTAGAGTCGCTGCTGGGCGAGCGCCCCGAACTGCTGCTTTGCTACATAGACACACCCGAGGGCGTTCAGTTGCGCCCAGTGCCCTTTGACGCACCGGCGGCCTAAGCGCGCGCTGTATGCATGCCCAACAAGAAACCGGCCGCCTGCATGGGCGGCCGGTCTTTATTGCAACGTGGATGCCGGCCTCTCGGACGAGGACGATCAGCGCGCGCCCGCAAGCACCGGCCCATCCATGCATAGCACGCGCCCGTCATGCTCGCAC
>DIAV01000127.1 GCA_002415895.1 Anaerolineales bacterium UBA5069
GCGGCCATTGGCTCCTCCACCAGGCCCGCCTCGCGTGCGCCCGCGCTAATGGCGGCGTCGCGCACGGCGCGCTTCTCCACTTCCGTTACGCCCGAGGGAATGCCAATGACTACGCGGGGGCGTGCTGTGCCAAAGGCACGGTTGCCGTGCACTTTGCCAATAAAGTGGTGAATCATCTGCTCGGTCACGTCAAAGTCGGAAATGACACCATCCTGCAAAGGGCGGATGGCGACAATGTGCGCGGGCGTGCGGCCCACCATCTCCTTGGCCTCGCGGCCAATCGCCTTGACGCGGTTGCGCTGGCGCGAGGATTTGTCAATGGCGACAACGGATGGCTCGTTGATGACGATGCCACGGTTTTTAACATGCACGAGCGTGTTCGCCGTGCCGAGGTCAATCCCGATATCGAGCGAAAAAAGGCCCAGGAGCCAGTCAAGTGGGTTGTTCACGCGAATTCAATCTCCGGCAGCACCCGGGGGCTGCGTTCTTCCGGGCCAGGTTTGGCGGCAACACGTGGCTGCCTGGGCAGACGCATTTCGCGCCAAGACGCACGCCCGCCCAAAGGGTGCGGACGCACCACAGACTTATGCCCGCCACGAGTATATCATAGCCCGGCGCGCGCCCAAGAATCAGCGCCGGAATCGGCTCTTATCGGTTGATCATGCTCGGGCGGATGGCAGTGGCGGCGAGCAGGCCCGCCATGCCGTCGGTGCGATAGATGCGCCGCGCGCGCTGGGCAGGGTTCTCGTGGCGCGCCAGGCGCTCGAAGATCGGCGCCATGAGGCTCTCCTCGCCCAGTCCGCGGCTGCGTAGCCCCTCTTCGGCAAGGCGCGCAATGTCTTCCAAAAAGCCGGGCGCGGGCTGGGGCGCAGCCAGGCCGTCGCGAATTACCTGGCGGTGGAAGGTGCGCATCTCCTCCCAATACGTCGCGCCCAGCACATCTTCCACATAGGCCTGAACGGGCGCGTTGGCCTCGATCAGCCCCACATTGAGCGCCGCCGCGGCCATGTGCTCGCGCCAGGGTTGCTGGCAGGCAGGGCGCACCTCAATTGTGCCGTAGGCGGCGCGCGCGCGGGCACTGTTCCACACGTAATGCTCGTGATAGAGAAAGGCGTCGTAGTCGGGGCCATGCTCAACCAGAAACGCGGTAAAAGGGTTGCCGCTGGGGATCACAGCCCCTTGACTTGCATCCTGGCGCGCTTCACGGTGGATGAGGTAGGTGGCCTGGGAGACCCGTTCCACAAAATCCAGCGCATCGCGAAAGGGGCGCACGGGCATACCGTGGCGAAACTCGTTGGCGTGGATGAGAACGTGCTGCGCCTCGCGCCCGCTGCAATAGGGGCTAAGCAGATTGGCGTAGACGGGTGAGTTGGCGCACAGGGCAATGATCACCGGTGCCATGAGGTTGGCAAAGTTGAGCAGCGGGATGGCCTCGGCGCGGGTAATCGCCACGTGCACCTGGTCGGCGGCGGTCACGGTATACCAGAGCCACTCGGCCCCCATTGCGCGATAAAGACTCTGGTAACGTTGTTTGGGGGTCATGAGGCCAAGCGTGGGTGCGGAAACGGGCTGCACGCCGTAGCCCAGCGCCACCCAGCCATAGGCCGCGGCCACATGCACCAGGCGCGCCACCATCGCCTCGGCAATGGCCTTCACCTCGAGCAGCGACTGACACGGGCGCGTGTTGATCTCCAGGGTGCCCATGCCCACCTCAATGGCATAGCCGCCATCGCGCCCGGCGGCTTCCACAATCAGGTTGGCATTGCCCACGTCGCTCTTGGGCTTCAGGTCGCCGTAGGCAAGCAGCAGATCCCACAGGCGGCGCACATCGGCGGCATTACCGCGCGCGTCAACAAGGGGCATCTCCAGTTCACGGCCCACAGTGCGCGGTTTCTGGCGTGTTGCGGGGAAATCGGCCAGAAAACGGTCGGCCAGCGCGACATAGGTGGCCTGAGGTACGGCAGAGGTGGCAGCAGAGGGCGGCGGCATGGGGCGTTAGCGCAGCCGCTGGAGAATGGCGGGGAGGTCGATATAATGGCGGCAGATGGCGTCGGCGCGCGTGCGCGCGGAGCCACGGTCAACAATGCCCGTAAAGAGCACTGTACGAAAGCCCGCCATGCGCGGGCCGATGATGTCATTGCTTTCACGATCGCCCACATGCGCAATGGCGCGCGGGGGTGCGTCCAGCGCCTCCGCTGCATAGCGAAAGATCGCGGTCTCGGGCTTGGAAACACCCACCTCATCCGAGAAGATGAAGGCGCTGAAGAAGGGCAGTAGTCCCTGCTGGTTGAGCAGGTGGCGCAGGCCGCGGCCGTGTGTGTGGATTGTGTCGGAGATGATGCCCAGCTTGTACTCGCGCGAGAGGAGGTAGAGCGCGTTCTCCACGCCGGGTGCAATGTCGGGTGGAATGCGCACTTCCATGACCTCGATCTCGCGCACGAGTTCGTCAATCTCGGCCAGCAGGCGCGTGTAGTGGCCGGGGCCGGGAAGCAGGTCCAGGTACTCGAACGCATAGCTCAGGCGTGTGGAGACGGCGGGCGTGTGGTGGCCGTTGTGCCACTCATTGCCAAAGCGAGCATTGGCGGCGGCGTAGGCCTCGGCGGCACGCTTTGCCGCCACACGCGGGTGCTTGCGCCCAATATACTCAACGAACATGGCTGTGCGCGCATCTGCCTTGGAGGGCAGGCCGCGCGCACGACGCTTGGCTTCGTCCGAGTCATCTATGGCAATGGTGTCCCAAAAGTCGAAAGTGATCGCCTCGAGCATGTTGGGATTGTAGCACAGCGCAGCAGCAGCCGTGAGGGCTGCACTTTTTGGTGCAAGGACGCAAGGACGCCAGCGCGCGAGGTGGGCAGAGGACGCGCTTGCGTCGCCTACGCGCGTTTCCTGGCACGCTCTCCGTCTTTGCGGTGGGTTATCGTTTCATGCCGGTGCGTCTTCGGTTGAATCCATTATCCGGCGCGCCAGTAGCCTCCCTCAGCGCAGGCGCGGCACAGAATCTCGCCCCCAACCAGCAGCTCACGCTCGTTGAGAATCTCCTCGCCACAGCGCGCGCACACGGCACGGCAGCCTGGCTTGCTCAGGATTTCGGCCAGTGACTGCGTGAGCGTCACCGCTTGCCACGTGAACAACTCGTCATCAGGCATCTGCTGGTAGCCTTCCAGCATGGCCTGCCAGTTGTTGCGCGCAGCGGGGGCATAGGTCGCCGCGCCGGCGCGCGCGTCCGGGTGGGGCGCAATTCGCCACGCGCGTTCGCCCTGCGTGTCAATGACGGTGGCAGCCACCTTGCCGTAGTCAACAACGCGCAGTGTGCGCCGCCCCACCCAGCAGCCCGTAGCTACAGAAACGCCGTCACAGAAGCAGCCGTCCGATTCGACAATGGTGAGCAGCCGTTTATCCTCCTGCGGCAGCGCCAAATCCAGCAGGCGCGCAGCAAGCAACCCCATGCGCACGCCAATCACCTGGCGCGGGCAGAGGTGGCGGTGCAGCGCCGCAGATTCGGCCAGCAACATATCGAGTGCCAACGGGTGTGCGTGTGTCGGGACGCTCATGCTTCAGCCGCGCAGAATGTCATCCACCCACGTCAGCGCGGCCATGGCGGCCGGGTAGCCAATCGTGGGAATCGCCAGCAGCACAACCTGGCGGATGGCCTCGGGCGCGATGTCCGCTTCGAGACATTTGCGCGTGTGCGCGTGCGTGGCGCCCTCCGAGCGGGCGGCCACGGCCAGCGCCAGTTTGACGAGCTGGCGCTGTGTTGCGTCGAGCGGTCCGGCGGCGTGCGCCGCAACGCCCAGCGCATCATACGCTCCCCATACGTCGGGAAACTCATCCTTGAAGCGTTCGTAGGCAGTGGGTAGTCTTTCGGTCATGGTATCACCTCACACAATTAGTGATGCGTACTTGCAGGACGCATCAATTCGCAACTGATCAATGATCAATTGTAGCAAAGAGGCCCGTGCTGACGATGGCAGCACGGGCCTCTGCTTGCATTCTTGTCCTCGGGGGAGGGTATCTGGTGCGGTGCTTTGTAGGCGTCGCACCCTGCAGCCGCGTGGCGAATTGCTTACTCTGTCGCTTCGCCCGCCGCTTCCCAGGCGCCATAACCGGCGGGGAAGGCGCGCACATTGCTGAAGCCCATCATGTGCAGCGCGCTGTTGGCCAGCGCCGCACGGTGGCCCGATGCGCAATAGACGATGACAGGCTGGTCCGTGGGAATCTGGTCCATACTGGCGGCCAGCGTGCGCAGCGGAATATTGACCGCTGTGGCAATGTGCCCCTGGCTGAATTCATCCGGCTCGCGCACGTCAATGATCACTGCGCCCGCGTCCATGGCTTCGGCCATCTTTTCCACAGAACCCACAGCAAAGAAGCCCTCGGGAATGTTGACAAGGAATTCGTCGGCCGCAGCCAGCGCTTCGGGATTCACATCCTTGGGCGTCACGACGGCAGCTTCAGTTGCCTCAGTCGAGACCTCTGCGCCCGCCCCGCTCCATGCCTTCCAGCCGCCCGCAAAGGACTTCACATTCTCATAGCCAAGCAGCTTGAGCGCGCCCAGCGCTGTGCCGGCACGATGGCCGGATGCACAGTAGACGACCACGGGCGAATCACTGGGGATCTTGTCCAGATTCTGCGTCAGCGTGCGCAGCGGAATGTTGACTGCGCCCGGGATGTGCCCTTCGGCGTATTCGCTGGCCTCGCGCACGTCAATCAGGAGAGGGCTGGTTGCATCCATCATCTCCTGGAACTTCTCAATGGCGCCCGCCGAATAGTAGCCTTCGGGGATAGCCTCGAGGAACGCACCCACCTGATTGACAACGTCGAAGTCGGAAACCACAGCGGCGGCCACTTCGGCGGGGACATCACCCGCTTCTTCCTGCGCCGCAGCCCATGCCCCATAACCCGCGGCAAAGACACGCACGTTGGCGTAGCCCGCCATGTGCAGAACAGCGCCGGCCATGGCCGCGCGGTGGCCCGATGCACAATAGACGATCACAGGCTGATCGGTGGGCACCTGGTCAAGGTTCTGCATGAGGGTGCGAATGGGAATGTTGACGGCGCCCGTGATCGCGCCCTCGGCAAATTCGCTCTCCTCGCGCACGTCAATCAGCACGGCGCCGGCGTCCATGGCGGCCTGCAATTTCTCCACATCGCCTGCGCTGTTAAAACCCTCGGGGATGTTGGAAAGGAAGCCGTCCACCTGTGCGAGCAGTTCGGCATCAACGGCCAGTGGCTCAAAGGTTGCCGCTTCCACCGCGTCGGTGGAAACTTCGCGGCTTTCACCGCTCCATGCCTTGAAGCCGCCGGGGAAGGCCTTGACATTCTCGAAGCCCAGCGTGCGCAGCGCAGCCAGCGCCGTACCTGCACGCAGACCGCTGGCGCAGTAAACGAGCACAGGCTGGTCGGTGGGAATTTTGTCCAGGTTCTGCGCGACTGTGCGCAGGGGGATGTTGATCGCGCCCGGCAGATGCCCTGCGGCAAATTCGCTCTCTTCGCGCACGTCGATC
>DIAV01000152.1 GCA_002415895.1 Anaerolineales bacterium UBA5069
AACCGTGATGGTGCGCGTCTTGCGCGTGTTTGTGATTGTGCAAACAACGTTATCACCTTCGCTCAGCGTCATGCCGCCGAGATTGAGTTGCCCGCTGTTTTGAGCAATGACCACATCGCCCTTCTTGCACACAATCGCGGTGCTGTAGTTGGCAATGTCTGTTGACGCATTCGGCGTTTCGCCAACGCTAAGCGGATTCGTGTTGATGGTCTGTGCGCCTGTAGAGCCGCCATTGCCCACATTCGATGCAAAGGTCACGTTGTTAATCTGCAGGTTGAACCTGCCCGCATCGGTGTAACCGGCAGGCGCCACAACAACCTTGTTCACAGTAACGGTGCCCGTCTTGCGCGTGTTGGTGAAGGTGCAGACGATGTCCTGCCCCTCGCCCACGGCGACAGTACCGGCAATGCCTGTATTGCCCGTTACGTCGACTGCTTGCGTTGTGCCGTCAAGCACACAGGCCAGCGTCGAGTTGTAGTTGGCCGCGCTCGCACCGCTCTCACTAATGTTATAGCGACCAGTGGCCAGAACCTGCTCGCCGGTGCTGCCACCGTGCGTTTGGTCCGGCTTCGAAATCACGCCGTCAATCACCAGCGTCCACAGGCTGCCGTCCGGGCTTGGGATTGCTTTCTTGACCTCAAGCTTGCCCTGCTTGCGCGTGTTGGTAAAGGTGCAGGTGACGTTGTCGTTATTGGCAATCTGCAGCCCGCTGATTGTGCGCGTGCTGCTGTTGTAGGTGCCGTTGTTGCCATTCGTTGCACCCGTGCAGAGAGCGGTTGTGTTGAAGAGCGCTGGGTCAGTCGCCGGGCTTGAGCCGCCCAACTCGGCAATCGCATAAGTGCCCGAGTTGACCTTGAACGGGAGGGTGCTGCTCTGGCCGAGCCCCGTTACCGCGAGCGGCTGTGTCGACGGTGTCGGCCCTGTTACGCCAAAGCTCCAGCTTGTATTGGGGGTGTTGCTCGGCCCTGCCACCACCTTTGTAATGACCAGGCTGCCGCTCTTGCGCGCGTTCGTAAAGGTGCAAACGATGACGTCGCCGGAGGCAACTGTAATGGGGCTAATGGTTGCACCCGTGCCGGAGACCGGGGGAACAAGCGCCACACCCTTGTTTGTGCAGGCATACGTTGCGTTGTAATTGAGCAGGTTCGTGGCCGGAGAGGCGCCGCCGGTTTCGGAGAAGGAGAAAGCGCCGGGCGTCACAACACGCGTCCCGGTCGTACCACCATTCGGCTGGTTGGGGGCCGTGTAGTCGAAGGTGTCGCCAGGGCCGTTAATGGTCAGGTTGAAGGCGCCAGGGTCGCCCAGCGGGGTGACAACCTTCTTCACCTCAACGGTCGCCGTCTTGCGGGTGTTGGTGATGGTGCAGATGATGTCGTCATTGGGCTGGATGTTCCATGACACGGAGGTCGCGGTGACAGGGCCAGCCACCACTGTGGTTGGCGAGCCGCGCTTGACGCAGGTGATGGAATTGGTGTAGTCACCCAGGTTGGTGCTGTTGGCGCCGGCGCTCTCGCCCACTGAGACTGTGGCGCCTGGTGTGGCGCTCGTGCCGGCATCCACAAGCAGGCTACCGGTGCTGGTAATGGGACCCGAAATGCCGGCCGCCAGGTTGGTGTCATAGGCATTGGCCGTACGTTGGGTACCGTTTATTAGCAGGTTGAAGCGGCCAGTCTCCTGTGCAAGGGGCAGCGCCGAGACAACGTCCTTGCGGACTTCTACCCTGGCGGAGCGCCGAAAGACAATGTTGGCAACGTTGACATTACCGTAGAAACACTTCGGCGATGAAGAGGGTGCTGTGTTCAACGCCGTGTTGCAGACTGCACCCGCGTTCACATCCCAGGATGTGCCTGCGCTCACCGTCAACCTGTCTACGCCATCAGTGGCGTTGCTGTCGCGGCAGACAACGGTAATCGGCTGAAGCACTTTGAATGAAATCGCGTCTGTGCTGCGTATGTCGCCACAGGAATCGCCATCCTGATTGCGGTATGGGCCAAAGCCGTTCTGCAGTTGCGTAGTCGTCGGGTTCGTGTTGATCGGCGTAATTCTCGGCGACAAGATGTCGCGGTAGCAGGTCGCTCCATCCAGCGCGCTGCCGCCGTTCTCGCCCACAAAGATGCCCACGTCATACTTGGTTGTGGCGTTCGACTTCACCTCTGCACGCAGCGTAACGCTCAGGGATTCACCTTCAAGACACGACGTTACCGACGTCAGGTTTGTGAACTGCGAAAACTTCACGTCATTTGAATTGCAGCTGAGCGTACTCGAGCCTCCAGCGGCGTCGTAGGCCTGCTGCATGCACAACCCGCCTGGGATTCCGCTGGTATTGGTTTGCGCATACGCCCGCTCCGCCGTGGCAAAGAGCGCGAGCACAACGAAGAAGAGCGCGACGACAAAAGTCGCTCCACGCAACAACATAGGGTGGCTCTGCGTCGGTCCGTAATGATTTCGTGCAGCCTGAGGATTCTGCATTTTGTTCCCCTTCAACTGGTTTACTGCTGTTTGCTCTGCCAATTATTTTTGGACACGCCCATGTACTTCACAAGCCACGCCAAAAAGCCACACCACGCTATCAAACTGCATCTTCATCTATCCACGCTGCCTGCAACCGACAAGCCCCTATGAGTCACACTGGAGCAGCGTCAGCGCACGCGCAATACGACCCTGATACAAAACCGCGACGGTCATCCTCCGCGACAAAGAACGTGTCGCAAACAAGGGGGGTGACCGTCGCGGCTGGACTACTGGGCGGCTTCTATGAGGCTGTCAAGCATCTGCGCGAAATCGGCAACAGGGCGACTGCCGGCAAGCAATGTGCCCTCTCCGCCGAAAATGGCTACGAACGACGGTGTACTGCTGATAATGCCTTCAGCATCAAAGACATCATTCAGGACGCGTTCGATCGGTTGCCGGCTATTGATGCATGTACTGAATGAATCGACGTCCAACTCCAAATCCTTCGCGATGGCCACAATTGCGCTCTCCGCATCAGCCGCCGTCCACGCCGGATCAGTGGAAGCCCAATCGGCCTGGTTGGCATAGAGCGCGTCATGCATTGTCCAGAACTGTCCCTCGTCCGAAGCGCACTCGGTGGCGGCTGCGCCCAGCGGCGCCAGGGGGTGCATTTGCAGCGGTCGGTGCTTGAAGACCCAGCGCACCTTGCCTGTCTCCACGTAATCCTTGAAGATGGTGGGCGCGACTTGCGTGGCGTGCTGTGCGCAGGCCGGGCACTGCATGTCGCTGAACTCAATGATCGTCAACGTCGCATCGTCGCTGCCCAGCGTGTGGTCGCCATAGAGGTTGAAGCCCGGGTTCTCCGGGTCGGAAGCCAGCAACTCCTCCTGGGCCCAGGGGGGCAACTGCGGTTGCTGCTGCGCCTGCGGGTCGGCCGGCGGCGCCTCACCTGCGAGCAAGGCGTCAATATACTGCTGGAAATAGTCAATGGGGTATGCACCGACAACCGTGAAGGTCTCGGGCAGCGTGTCGGTAAAGAGCACAAAGCTGGGTGTGCCGCTAAAGCCCAGCGCCGTTCCTTCGGCAATCCCCTCATCCACAGCGGCAATGTTTTCGCCGGATTCCATGCACGCGGCATAGACGGCGGCATCTGCGCCCACTTCCGCGGCCGCATCGGCCAGGAACTCGCTGGGGTCGGCCACCTGGTTCCACTCACTTTGGCGGAAGAAGAGCTGGTCGTGCATAGCCCAGTAGGCCACCGGGTCCTCCTGGCCCACGCACCACGCGGCCTGATGGCCCTGGGGCGCGTTGGGGTGGAGCGAGGCAATGGGGAAGTCGCGGAAGACAAGCTTGAGCTTGCCGGTGAGGATGTACTCGTCAATCAGCGTGGGCAGCGTTTCCATCACATGGCGCCCGCAGAAGGGGCAAAGGTAGTCGCTGTACTCCACCATGGTGACGGGTGCATCAGGATCGCCCATGAAGGGAAATCCGGCATCGGTGAAGCCCACAGGCTTGCCGTCAAAGTCGGCCATGTCGCCCAGCGTGGCGCTGGTCTGTGCGGCCATAACGGGCAGCGCATCAGCCGGCGGGCCAGACGTTGCGGTTACGGCTGTGGTCCCTGTAACGGCAGTTGTTGCCGTAATCGCTTCCGTCTCGCTCACGGTTGCACTCTCGGTGGCAGCGGGCGCAGCCTTGGTGGGCGCGGCGGCGGGCGTTGCGGCTGGTGTCGCAGCAATGCGGTTGGGACTTCCGGCAGCCAGCGTGGGCCGCGCCACAAGCAGGAGCGCGCCGCCAAGCAGCAACGCGACTGCCAAAAGAACGCGTGCGGTGATGGGTCGATGCGTGCGTTTCTCGGTCTTCATAGATTTGAGCTCAGTTCCTTGAGATAGATACTGCAACGGATGTCACGGAGCGGCCGGGTGCATGCGCGTGCGCACAGTGCGCGCAGAGGTACGGTACACAAATGCGTGGCAAGCCACAAGTCAAGCAGCAACGCCGCAATGGCGGATGCTGCATTCTATTCTGTTGAGTGCGAAATGGTTGCGGTGGATCGGGTTCGTGGATGCGCTTGCTTTGTCGCGGGCACGCACTTGCACGTGGGGTTTCGTGTGGCGATTGACAAGAAGCAGGGCACGAACGTATCGGCTACGCGTATCGCCATTCGCATGGCACGAACGCGCGCCCTGGCCTGGGGGAGCCAGCGACTGTATACCATTGCCCGGTGCGTGCCTGTGCAGTGCCTTAAACCAGCAAGCACAACGCAGCAGCACTGCCAATGGGCGAAACCGGCCGCTTGCATTTATCGCACAAGCGGCTTCCAGCGCAGGCTGCACTTTGGGGGGGGAGCCTGGTTGAACAAGTGCACCGATGATGGGCACTGTGGTATATACGCTTATTTTCGCCAAACTTTGAATTTGCGCAAGTTACGCATTGGTCGCGCGTACAGCAGACGTAGGCGAGCCGCACAAATATAAGCGCGTTGGCGTACCCAAAAGTTGCACGCCGGATTTGCATTTGATTCCTGTGTCAGGCGGAAAAGTTCGACATGCAGCGGACAAACCGTGAGCGCCGTCATTGTCGGCGCTCACGGCTTGTTGAGAAGGCGTCAGCCGTGCGGGCGCGCAGTGATGCGCCCCCTCGTCATGTGCGCGAGCCGCCAAAAATCAATAATAGCGGATACAGCGCGGCGGAAGAGGCGGTACATCAATCCAGATTCGGCAGCGTGGCGTTGGTGTCGGCGTCGGCGGCACAGGTGTGTCTGTTGGCGGCGGCACAGGTGTGTCCGTTGGCGGCGGCACAAGTGTGTCTGTTGGCGGCGGCACAGGTGTGTCCGTTGGCGGCGGCAC
>DIAV01000076.1:0-2839 GCA_002415895.1 Anaerolineales bacterium UBA5069
AACTGCGCCGCTTCCTCGCGCATGGCCGCGCGCAGCGCCTCATCGTTCCAGCGCTTCATCAACTGCCTCGAGAGACGCAGCGCAGCCGGCGGTTTGGCCGCCAACGCCTGCGCCACCGCCAGCGCATGGGCATAGACCTCGCCATCGGCCAGCACTGCGTTCACAATGGCGTACTCGCGCGCCGTGTCGGCGTCGAAAGGGTCGCCCAGCAAGAGCAGTTCAGCCGCCCTGCGCCGTCCCATAAGTGCAGGTAGGATCAAACTCGAACCCGCCTCGGGCACAAGGCCCAGGTTGACAAAGGGAAGCTGAAAACGCGCCGTGCGGCCGCAGTAGACCAGATCACAATGCAGGAGCATGGTCGTGCCAATGCCCACGGCGGGGCCATTGACCGCCGCCACCAGCGGCTTTTCTGCTGCCACCAGGGCATAGAGAAAGCGCGACACGGGGCTGCTCTCGTCCAGCGAGAAATTGGTGGCAAAATCGCTGATATCATTGCCCGCGCTAAAGATGTAATCCGTGCCCGTTAAGAGAATCACGCGCACCTGCGGGTCCGCCTCGGCGTGGGCCAGCGCGTCCACCATGGCCGCATACATGGCCTGCGTAAGCGCATTCTTCTTGGCAGGGCGATTCATGCGGATGACGCGCACGCGTCCTTCATCGCTGACAACCACGGTCTCGGTGGCTGCCACTGTCTCTTTTGGCATATCGCTCATGACAGAATTTCTCCTGTGCGTCTCTGGGAATCCCCTGTGATCTCATTGTAGCGCGCCCTGACTGCCATTCTTGCAGATGGCCCGCTTCAGTGTAGCATAGCGACCGCGGCGCGCTGTGCCGCAGACTGATGTGAATTCAGGAGCTGATTGATCTACATGCGTTCCACAGTACGAATTGCGCCGACCACCAGATGGCGCACCTATCCTGCCGAAGCGCCTCACACTGTAACAGGCACGCTGCTTGTTGATGCGCGCGCCCCGCATCCTCTGCTGGGCGGGGCGCGTCCCCTTTACGCCTGGCTGCCAACTTCCTATGCAAGTCAACCGGCGCGCCGCTACCCCGTGCTCTACATGCACGACGCGCAGAATCTCTTTGATGCTGCGCTTGCCTTTGGCGGTGCAGAGTGGCAGGTGGACGAGACGATGATGGGGCTGGCCGCAGAAGGCATTGAAGCAATTGTCGTCGGCATAAGCCACGGCGAGGCGCGCCGCGTGCGCGAAATGACACCGTTCGGCGCGTCCAACCTGGGTGAAGCCTACGTGGCGACCCTTGCAAATACCATTAAGCCGCGCATCGACACGCACTTTCGCACACTGCCCGACCGTGACCATACCACCATCATGGGGTCATCCATGGGCGGGTTGATCAGCCTTTTTGCCTACTTTCACCGCCCGGATGTCTTTGGCGCGGCCGGCGTCATGTCGCCCGCGCTGTGGCCCGCCCACGGCGCAATCAACAATATGGTGCGGCGCGCGCCCTATACACCGGGCCGCCTCTACATTGACAACGGCGCACACGAGCCATCGGCGCGGGGCATGGTCGATCTACTGCGCGACAAGGGTTACACGGATGCCGCCCTGCGTTATGTCTATGATAGGGCGGGCCGCCACAGCGAGGCCGACTGGGCGCGCCGCCTGCCCGATGCGCTGCGTTTTCTGCTGGCCCCGCACGTCCCCTAAGCCATTTGCAGGCAGCCGCTACAGTGCAGCTACCTGCCGCTTGATGTAGACCAGCAGTGCATGCAGGCCGCGCAAACGTTGTGGCGAAATCGCCTCATGCAGCCCCAGCAGCATGTATACATCCTCCGGTGTCTGCAAAATTGCTTCCACCGACGCCCCCGCCAGCCCCTTGACGAGGATGGAGCCATAGCCGCGCACCGTGGGCGACTCGACCGGGATGTCCAGATCAATGTGCGGCGCGCCATCCTCGAGTTCCGTGTGCAGGAACACAGGCGCCTGGCATTCATGCACCTGCTCCATGGAGTCGCGCGCAGCGTGCAAGCGCGCCGGCAGGTCGGGCAAATCCATGGCGTACTCCAGCAAATATTCGAGCCGCTCGCGCGGCTCAACGTTCTGGAACTCGCGGATAATCTCCTGCAACGCGGGTGGGCAGGCCGCCACACGCGCTTCCACTGTCTCTTGCTCAATCATCAATAGCTCTTCTCATAACATGGCAATTTCAGGCGTCTGCTGACGCCCGGCCATGCTAACGGACGGCCTGCAAATCGTCAAGTTCTTCCCCTGCATCGGCCTCGTTTGCCGCACTCCCCGCTCCCCACTGCGCGCCTTCGCCCAGCGCCGCCAGATTTGCGCTCAGCAGATGCTGATAGCGTTCAGGCAGGTGGCTGGTAATCGCTCGGGCAACATGCTCAATTGAGACAATGCGTGTGGCGGCGCAGAGCGCGCCCAGCATGGCCACGTTCACAAGGCGCACATCGCCCAGACGGGTGGCAAGTTCATTGGCGGGCATGGCAATGCAGCGAATATCGTTGCGCACAGGCGCGCGCGTCACCAGCGTACTATCCCACACAATCAGCCCGCCGGCCTTCACTTTGGCCTCATAGACAGTGGCCGAGGGCAGATTCATGGCCACAACGTAATCGGGCGATTGCACCAGCGGCGAACCTATAGGCTCATCCCCCACAATCACCGTACAGTGCGCCGTGCCGCCGCGCATCTCGGGGCCGTAGGAGGGAATCCACGTCACCTCCAGGCCGCTTTCCATGGCTGCATAGGCAAGAATTTGCCCGGCAAAGAGCGCACCTTGTCCGCCAAAGCCCGAAAAAATGACTGACGTCTCCATAATGCCCCTAACCTTCATTTGGGCGTTGCTGAATGTGGGCGTT
>DIAV01000076.1:2944-11419 GCA_002415895.1 Anaerolineales bacterium UBA5069
ATGTGGGCGTTGCTGCATGTTGGCGATTCCGCTCGGCATGGCCGGCCAGCTCCGCGCATTGCGATGGCGCTGTGCGCCTATGCCATGAGTGCCGGATGCACCTTGAAATCGCCCAGCGGGTACTCCAGCATGACATGGTCGCGTATGTGATCAAGCGAGGCTTCAGGCGTCAGCCGCCAGTTGGTCGGGCAACTGCTCAGAATTTCGACAATCGCCAGCCCCAGCCCTTGCGCCTGCGCATCAAACGCCATGCGAATCGCCTTGCGCGTGCGTCGCACTTCGGCCGGCGCGTGCATGGAGCGGCGCACAGCATAAGCCACGCCCGGGGCAGTGGCCAGCATCTCTGTCATATGCAGCGGGTAGCCCTGCGTGGCCGCCGAACGGCCTTGTGGCGACGAACTTGTCACCTGGCCAGGTAGCGTGGTGGGCGCAAGCTGGCCGCCTGTCATGCCGTACACCGTGTTGTTAATGAAGAAGACGGTTATCTGTTCGCCGCGCGCCGCAGCGTGCAGAATTTCGTTGCCGCCAATTGAAGCCAAATCGCCGTCACCCTGGTAGGTGAAAACGAAGCGGTCGGGCAGCGCGCGTTTGATGCCTGTGGCCATGGCAGGCGCGCGCCCATGCGCGGCCACGCAGCCATCCATATTGAAATATTTGGAGGCAAAGACGGCGCAACCCACCGGCGCGACAACAATCGTGCGCGTGCGAATCCCCATTTCATCAATCACTTCGGCAATCAGCCGATGAATCACGCCGTGGGTGCAACCGGGGCAATAGGTCGTGGGCACAGCGCGCAGGCTCTCCGGGCGCGCCACCACCTGCTCCCAATCCGGGGGCACATGGGGCCCGTGTCCGTTGACAGGTGCGACAACGCTTTGTGAACCGGCGATTGCACCGACGATTGCACCGGCGGCTGCTGCGGGCAGATAGAGTGGCGTTGGCATAACCGGAGCCTCAGGTATTGGCAGCGTGCATCACGTTCTGGCGCGCGGGCTGCCTTGTGTGCACGCGCCGCAAGTAGGCCAATTCAGCCGCAATTTCGTCGGGCATGGGCACCATGCCGCCCATGCGCCCGCGGAAGTGAACAGGTGCGCAGCCGGCAACACTACGACGTACATCATCGGCCATTTGCCCAGCGTTCATCTCCACCACCAGCACGCTCGATACGTCGCGGCTCGCGCTTTGCAGCGCCGCCTCGGGGAAGGGCCACAGCGTAATCGGGCGGAAAAGACCGGCGCGAATGCCCATGGCGCGCGCGCGGCGCACGGCGCTGCGCGCAATGCGCGCGACAGTGCCAAACGCCACAACCAGAATTTCGGCATCGTCCGTCTGATAGCTTTCGTAGCGCACTTCAGCCGCAGCAATGCGTTGCAGCTTCGCCTGCAGACGCAGGTTGACGGCCTCCAGCGCTTCGGGCTGCAACTGGAGCGATGTGATTTCGCGTGCCTCGCGGCCATCAGCGCCTGTGAGCGACCATGTCTGCGGCGGCACGCTCTCCGTGTTCATGGGCGGCATGGTGACCGGCTCCATCATTTGCCCCAGCGCACCATCCGCCGCAATCATGACAAGCGTGCGATAGCGCATGGCCAGTTCAAAACCGTTGTACGTCAAGTCAACTGCTTCTTGTACAGTGGAAGGTGCAAGCGCGATGGGATGAAAATCACCGTGGCCCGCCGAGCGCGTAATCTGGAAGTAGTCGGCCTGGCCCGGTTGAATGTTGCCCAGGCCGGGCCCGCCGCGCATCATGTCCACCACCACGCACGGCACCTCGCTGGCGGCAATGTAGCTCAGCCCCTCCTGCATAAGGCTAATCCCCGGCGAGGACGAGGAGGTCATGGCGCGCACACCCGTGCAGGCTGCACCGTAGACCATGTTGATGGCTGCAATTTCGCTCTCGGCCTGGACGAAGACGCGCCCGAGCGGGGGCAGGCGCACGGCCATATACTCGAGCAGCTCCGTTTGCGGCGTTATGGGGTAGCCAAAATAGGCATCCACGCCCGCGCGCACAGCCGCCTCGGCAATGGCTTCATTCCCTTTCCAAAGCTCCTTCATGGCTGATCTCCTGCCCAGCGGCCACGGGTGCACCTGCCCCGCCTGTGGCGCGCGCATGACGATCACCGCGATGCACAATTTCGCGGTAGACCTGAAAAACCGTGTCGGGACAAACCAATGCGCAGAGCGCACAGCCTGTACAGCCACGCACGCCGTCCACCGGCAAAGCAGCCAGGCGGCCCATCGGTTCAATCAACGTGATGGGGTGATAACCTTGCGCGTTCAAATCCGGGGAAAAAGCCAGCACGTGTTGGGGGCAGGCGGCGATACAGAGTCCGCAGCCCTTGCAGCGCTGGCTGTCAATCTGCACGGTTCCTCGTGCCATGAGCGCCTCACGATCATGCAGCGAAAGGGCGGGCAACACAATCAGGACGGGACTGTTTGGTGCAGACAACGGGGAACAGGAACGCCCCGTTCGCACCGGCGCATCAACAAGGACGTGCGCGGCTGGCTGCAAACGAGGCAGTTGGCGTGCGCATCATCATTGATGCACGATAATATGGGGGGTAGCGTCAAGCCTGCTGCGCGGCCCGCAGCCGTTAACGCCTGCTGCAATTATCGCGCAATTTGTTGTATTGCGCGCGTGACATATGTCCCAAAGTTGGCGGGACTCGTAAAACTCGTGGCTGCGGACATGGCTCCCGCCATCCTGGAAGAGTAATCCAATCGATTGCTGCCATCTTCAGGGCGGCGAACTGCGCTATAATGGGGCTGTTCAACCCGACCGCAGGGTCCCACAGAGGCCTTGCCTTCACCTCGCCCGTCAATCGGAGCTCATGCGCGCGCCATGATTCTGCCCGTCTACATCACCTTTCATCTCATCGAGCACAGTCGCCTCTCGCCAGGAGAACGGCGCGCAATCATCGATCTGTGCACACGCGCCTACGATGAGCCCTTTGACGCCTTTGTGGATTCATATACGCGCTGCACGCACGTCCTCATGTATGCGCGCAATGAACTGGCCGCGCACGCCTGTTGGGAGGCGCGCCTGCTGCAACAGGCCGACATGCCGCCGCTGCGCACAGCCTATGTGGAGGGCGTTGCCACCGAACCCGCGCTTCAGCGGCAAGGGCACGGCAGCGCCGTCATGGGCGTAATCGCGCAACAAATGTGGGATTACGACCTGGGCGCACTGTGCGCGGCCACTCCCTCTTTCTATGAACGCCTGGGCTGGGAAGCGTGGCGCGGCCCCACGTTCATTCGCGCGGCTACGGGCCTTGTAGCCACACCCGATGAACCTGTGATGATTCTGCGTACGGGGCGCACGCCCCATTGGCTTGACCGCCGCGCGCCGCTCATTGCGCCCTGGCGCGACGCACCGGAACAGTGGTAGTTGGCGCCCACGCTGGTGCATCGCAATGCAGTGCAGTGGAAAAAGTGAGGCAGGCGATGGTTTCGAATTCATTGCAGGCAGAGTCCACCTCCACGACCGGCGTTCTCAATTGGCTGCTGGAGGCGGACGATCCGGCGGTGCGCGCGGTTGCGCTGCGCGACCTGCTCGACGCCCCGCCCGATGATCCCGACTATCGCGCAGCCTGTGTCGCACGCCTGCACAGCGGCCCGATGGCCACTGTGCTCAATGCCATGGCCCCCGAAGGATACTGGGTGCACGCCGGCCACAGCTATGCGCCCAAGTACACCGGCACCTACTGGAGTATGATGCTCCTCGCCCAGCTTGGTGTGCACGCAAGCGATGACCCGCGCATTGCTACAGCATGTGCGCGCATGGTGTCGCAGAACCTCAATGCGACAGGCCAGATTGCCACCAATGACCTACCTTCGCATACCATCGACTGCCTCCAGGGCAATATCTGCCATGCTCTGCTTGCCATGGGCGTGGACGACCCACGGCTTGATGTCGCCATTGACTGGATGGCGCGCACTGTCACCGGCGACGGTATTGCGCCCGCCCTTGTTGGTGCGCCGCCCACAAATCGCAAAACCACCAGCGACGCGAGCCAGCCGCTGCGCTACCAGCCCTACAAATGCGGGCCAAATTTCGCCTGCATAATCAATGGCGGCAAACCATGCGCGTGGGGCGCAGCCAAGGTGATGCTCGCTTTGTCCATCGTGCCGGCCGCGCGGTGCACACCGCAGGTAATCGCCGCACGCAAGCAGGGTGCAGCCTTCCTGCTTGGTATTGAGCCAACCACGGCAGCATGGCCTACACACGACGACAGCGCCCCCAGCCCCAAATGGTGGCGCTTTGGTTTCCCCGTCTTCTACAGTGCAGACCTGCTCCAGGTGACCGAGTCGCTTGTACTGCTTGGCTATGGCAGCGATCCTCGCCTGGCGTCAACATTGGCGCTGATTCGCGCCAAGTGCGATGCAAACGGGCGCTGGCCCCTCGAATTCAGCTACGGCAGCCGGGCATTGGCGCGCTTTGGGACTGTGGGCAAACCCAGCAAATGGGTCACCTTGCGCGCCCTGCGAGTTCTCCGGCGCGTGGCGAATGAGCAGCCGCCACGCCAGTGACTCCAGGGAGCTATATACGTGAACGATACCCACATTGCAACCCCAAACGTGCTCAGCGAGTTTCTGAATGCGCAGGGCGTGATTGTGCTCGATGGCGCCATGGCGACGGAACTGGAGCAGCGGGGCGCAGACATCAACGATCCGCTCTGGTCGGCGCGTGTGCTCCTGGAACAACCGGCACTCATCGAAGCCGTACACTACGACTACTTCGCTGCCGGCGCGGATGTTGCGATCACCGCCTCCTATCAAGCCTCCTTTGAAGGCTTTGCAGCGCGCAGCATTTCGCGCGCCGACGGAGCGGAACGCATGCGCCGCAGCGTGCGTTTGGCGATACGCGCGCGCAGCCGTTTTCTCGCCGCTCCCCAAAGCCGCGGCCGCCTGCGCCCGCTGGTTGCGGCATCGGTGGGTCCCTATGGCGCGGTGCTGCATGACGGCTCCGAATATCGCGGTGACTATGGCCTTTCCGTTCAGGAACTTGTGGCATGGCACCGCCCGCGCTTTGAAGTTCTGGCCGCAGCCGGGGCCGATCTTCTGGCCTGCGAAACCATCCCCAGCCTTGCGGAGGGCGAGGCAATCGCACGCTTGATTGACGAATACCGCACTCCTGCATGGCTCAGCTTTTCGTGCCGCGATGGCAAATTGCTCAATCATGGCGAACCCATGCGCGCGGCTGCTGCACTGGCACAGGCAACGACCAACGTCGTTGCTGTGGGCGTCAACTGCACAGCGCCGCGCTTCATTGAGTCGCTGCTGGCAGCGGCTACGCTTGCAACGCAAAAACCGTTGCTCTGCTATCCGAACAGCGGTGAAGCGTGGAACGCGGCCGCGGCCTGCTGGGTTGAAGGAAGTGGCAATACGGATTTCGGCGCCGCAGCGCACAGGTGGCGCGCGGCAGGCGCGCGGCTCATCGGTGGCTGCTGCCGCACAACTCCCCGTGACATCGCTGCAATTCGCGCGGCGCTGCTCGCAGATTAAATTGCCAGGCGATCCGCAATGCGCTGCGTGTCTGTCGCACCACAGCCATAGCCCAGGCGGTGGCGATTTCTCAACGTTAGGTTCGAATGCAGGTTTCGGGTAAAGTGGTGGTTCGCCCGAACCGTGCACTGCACTGATCGTAGCCTGTCCAGAGATAGTTTTATGGCATGTGCCACACGCGTATCATCACGACCAAGCCAGGAGGCAAATATGGGTGACAATGAGAACAAGAGCGTCGTCGTAGGACTCTTCAGCAGCGCCAACATGGCCGACATGGCCGCCGAGAAGCTAAAGGCATGGGATAAGTCCGACGCCGGCGTGGCGCTGGGCGCAATTCAAGTGCTTTCGACCAACAAGGACGGCAAGGTTGAAAACCGCAGCGCCGCGCCCAGCGGCGCGGGCAGCGGCGCCAAGTGGGGCGCCATTGTTGGCGCAGTCGCGGGCATCTTCACGGGCGGGCTGTCGCTGCTTGCCGGGGCCGTGGGCGGCGCAATTGCGGGCGGCGTGCTTGGCTCGCTGCGCAAGTCCGGCCTCAATATCTCCGACGACGACCTGAAGAAGGTGGAGGTTTGGCTGCAGAACGGCAAGGCTGCCATGGTCGTCATGTGCGATGAGGGCGAAATGGCTGCCACAGCCGCCCAGTTGAAGACGCTGGGCGCCGAAAATGCCATGACCTTCATCATGCCTGCCGAAGCCATGAGCAAGCTCGACGCCGCGGCGGAACGAGCGAAGGCGACAGCAGGCGAAGCCGTGGCCACGGTCGGCGCGGCGGCCGCCTCACTGGGCGCGCAGGCCACTGAAATTGCGTCAAACACCGGTGATGCCTTGAAGAGTGCCGCCGATGCAACTGTGGATGCCGCCAGGTCTGCGGCCGATTCGGTTACAAGTTCTGCATCAAAGGCTGTCGCTGCGGCAGGCGACGCCGCCAGTTCTGCAACGGCGGCAGTCAAGGACGTCGCTGATGCCACTGTAGACGGTGCCAAGTCTGCGGCTGATTCGGCTTCAAGCACCGCGTCGCGCGCTGTCGGTGCGACCGGTGACGCCGTGAAGTCCGCAGCAGATACAGCAACGGCTACGGCCAGGGACGCGGCCGATGCCACTGTCGACGCCGTGAAGTCCGCAGCGAGCGCCACGTCAGACGCGGCCAGGTCGGCTGTGGACACGGTGACGGGCGCGGCGAAGAGCGCGACTGACGCCACGGTCGACGCGGCCAGGTCTGCGGCCGACGCAACTGCTGACGCTGCCGCCAAGGCCGCCAACAGCGCAAAGGATGCGCTCTCCTAATACCTGGAAAGAGCCAGTACACAGATTGTGGCGGCCACAGCAGGGATATCGGCGGCTTGCAATCAGCGTTCGTCGTTGTCTCTGCTGTTTCCACATTGATCTGTGTACTGGCTCTTTTTGCGGACCGCCTGCGAAGCGTGCTGCACAGCAGGCTCAATGGGCGCACAGGTGCACAACTGCCACATGGCCGGTTGCTCGCAAGTGCGATCGCACGCTAAAATAGGCAATACCAGCGCTTCCCACCCCAATCTCCAAACCCACACGAGATTCCCAATGGCAACCGAATTGAGCATGGACGCCTTGCTGCCGGCCGAGATGGCGGCCAAGGCCGAGAGCGTCGGCGTCAAAAAGGCGCACGCACCCCTGGCTACGGTCTTTGTGCTGGCAATTCTTGCCGGTGCATTTGTGGCCCTGGGCGGCGTTTTCGCTACCAGCACCACGGCGGGCTACGCGCAAGCAGGCTGGCCTGTCGGCTTTCAGAAATTGATCGCAGGCATTGTCTTCTCGCTGGGCCTCATCCTTGTGGTCATTGGCGGCGCTGAGCTTTTCACAGGCAACAACCTCATCGTCATGGCCTGGGCCAGCGGTAAGGTCTCAACACGGCTGCTCGCGCGCAACTGGGTCATCGTCTACGCAGGCAACTTCGTGGGATCAGTGGCAACAGCGCTGCTTGTCTTTGCGGGCCGTCAATACACCTTTGGCGGCGGGCAGATGGGACTGCAGGCCCTCTCCACCGCCAATGCCAAGGGCGGGCTCGATTTTATGCAGGCTATTGCGCTTGGCATACTCTGCAACGGGCTCGTCTGTCTTGCCGTCTGGCTCACCTACTCCGCGCGCACCGTCACCGACAAGGTGATGGCCATTGTCTTCCCGATTACGGCCTTTGTGGCTGCAGGCTTCGAGCATTGCGTGGCCAACATGTATTTCATGCCGCTGGGCATGATGATTAGGCAGGGTGCGCCCGCCTCCTTTTGGGAAAGCATCGGCAAAACGCCGGCGGATTTTCCGCACATTACCTGGCAAGGCTTCCTGATCAACAATCTGCTGCCTGTCACAATCGGCAACATCATAGGCGGTGCGGTGCTTGTCGGCGCAGTCTATTGGTTCGTCTATCTGCGCCCTGCCCGCAAACCCTAAAGTGATACCGCAGTGAAACTCACAGCCACGACAACATCGCACCGCAAAAGCCCAAAGGTGCGATGTTGTTTTCATGCAGGTATCAATGTCGTTCACGCAGCGGACACCTTAAGCACACGCAAGTGCTCGATACCGGCGCGCACCGCCCATTGGGAGGCATCCGGCGGTTGCACAAACGCAAGCAGATGCCCTGCGCAGCCACAGTCGCTCGCGCCGAAACGGGGCGCAATGATCGCCGCGCCGGGCATTTGTGCCAGCGCCGCCGCCCAGGCGCATTCGTTAGCGCTCTCACCCGTTGCGTACCACACCGCCATACATGGGGCCACGGTGCGCAAATAATCCACATGCCAGTGAGGGCGCGTCACGGGGTTCAGGTGGTGGCACAGCCGGCCGCGCAGCCCGCCCGGCCCATGCGCGCTGCCCACATACAAGTGGCAACCTGCCGGGAACTCAATCAATCCAAGCCGCCCAATCTGAATCGGCTGCGCCTCTACCAGATGCAGCAGCAGCACATAGCAGCCTGGTAAAGCAGTGAGGCTTCCGCTAGCGGAA
>DIAV01000076.1:11439-16972 GCA_002415895.1 Anaerolineales bacterium UBA5069
CATTGCGTGGTTCATACGGCTCACCTTGCGCACCGTCGCGCCTGATTTGTGCATGGCGTCGGTCATGCCGCGGGCGGCATCTCCCCCATCCAGCCAACTTCCCAAATGTGGCCGTCGGGGTCGGCGAAGGCACGGCTGTACATCCAGCCCAAATCCTGCGTGGGGCGCGGTTCGCTGCCACCCGCCGCAAGCGCGTTCTCAATCATGACATCCGCTTCCTCACGGCTCTCACACGAGAGCGCAAGCAGCACTTCGGTCACCTGGGTCGCGTCGGCAATCGCCCGCGGCGTGAAGCTCTGAAAATGTTCATGCGAGAGCAACATGGCAAAGATGTTTTCATCAAAGATGACACAGAGCGAGGCATCACCGCTGAACTGCTCATTAATGCCAAAACCCAGCGCCGTATAAAAGCGGCGGCTGCGCGGCACGTCACCAACTGGCAAATTGACAAAGATCGTGCGTGCCATACTTCTCTCCTTTGCGAGCAAAAGACCGCCTCAGAACAATGACCGTGGGCATCCACATTGGGCAGATGGATGTTTGTTGATTACAGCGGTGATACATCGCGCACCAGGCGCGCCTGCATGGACCACGGCCCCGTCCATGTGACCTGCGCTTCAACCAGCCGCCCGCGCAAGTCGTCATTGCTTTCAATAAACACAAGTTTGTTGCGCCGGTCGCGGCCGCGCCACTTGCCTTTGTGTGTATCTTCGACCAGCACCTCCACCACCTGGCCCAGGTAGCGTGCATTCGCGGCCGTGCTAATCTCTTCCTGAAGCGCATCGAGCAGTTTGTGGCGGCGCAGTTTCTCCTCTTCAGGCACATCGTCCACCAGGCGGCGCTCGCTCACCGTGCCGGGGCGCGGGCTATAGCGCGCCAGATGCACCTTGGCAAACTCCACTTCCCGCAGCATGGCGACCGTGCCCTCAAACTGCGCATCCGTTTCGCCGCAGAAGCCCACAATCACATCCGTGTGAATGGCCGCGTCGGGCAGCACGTCGCGGATCTCGGCAATGAGCGTACGATATTGCGCCGTGGTGTAGCCGCGCTTCATCTGCTCCAGCACCGCGTCGTCACCGGCCTGGATGGGCGCCTCTATCTGCTCCATCACCTTGGGCAGGTCGCGCACCGCCTCAAGGATGCGGCGCGTCATATAGTTGGGGTGGCTGGTGAGGAAGCGAATGCGCCACAGCCCATCAATCTCATGCACGGCGCGCAGGAGGTCAGCCAAATCAAAGCCACCCTCATCGGCACCCTGGTGCGCGGTAACGGTCGCGCTGTTGCCGCGCCCTGCGCCATCGGCGCGCCAGTCGTAGCCGTAACGATCTACAATCTGCCCCAGCAGCGTCACCTCGCGCACCCCCTGCGCCACAAGTCCACGAATCTCGTTGACGATCTCGTTGACGGGGCGGCTGCGCTCCACGCCGCGCCTGAAGGGGATAATGCAGAAGGTGCACGCATGTGAGCAGCCATAGACAATGGGCACAAACGCCGCCACCGGCGCAGTGCCGCTGAGTGCCAGGTGCTTGATGGATTGCGCGCTGCCCACGGGCTGCACCGCGTCCTGCATACGGAAGCGCTGCTCCATCTGCTCGCGCTCAATTGCAGCCATCTCGGCGTCAATTTCGGCCTGGCGCAGAAAATTGACAAGCGGCGATGCCTCGCTCGGCGGCATGAAGACATCCACATGCGGGTAGGCAGCCAACAATTGCGGGCTGGGCTTGACGCCGACCATGCAACCCATGAGGGCAATCGCGCGATCGGGGCGCGCCTGCTTCCACGGTTTCAGGCTGCCCACCTTGCCCTGCCCTTTTTCCTCGGCGGCCTGGCGCACAACGCAGGTGTTGATCACCACAACATCGGCATCGTCAAGCTGGTCAGTTGGCCCGTAGCCGATTTTTTCGAGTTCAGCGGCCACATGGTTGGAATCGGCCACATTCATCTGGCAGCCAATGGTCCAAATATGGTATTTGCGGAAGGAATCGCTGCGGGCGTCGGTGGCGAGTTCAAAGGTCAGTTCGCCGCCCGTTTCGTCCTGCGCTGCTGTGCGCAAGGCAATGGGTTGGCCGCGCGGTGCGGCCGTTCTGGTGGCCATCTGTAAAGTCCTGTTCTCCGGCGTGAACCGGGCAAGAATGAAAACCGCCCACATGATGGCGGGTGTGTGATTGTAGCAGAGGCGCGGCTGCATATCGAAATGGATCGCCCTGCTCGGCAGCGCCAGCGTGTGCCGCCTGGTCACCAGAGCCTGTTGCGTCCCCTGGCATCCACCATCGTGCGTACCCTGCATGTATAATGCGCTTGAACCACGCCAGCAACCCCGCTGCGACCCACTGCACTGAAGGCGCATACCATGATCCAGTTTTATCGAACGCGCGACCCCTACGGCTTTCTCTCCAACTATGCTGAAACGCCAATTGAACTGGATGGCCTGCTGTGGCCCAGCGTGGAGCACTACTATCAGGCGCAGAAGTTCCCGCATGACGCTGCACTGCGCGAACAAATTCGCGCGTGCGCCGACGCATTTGAGGCCAAACAACTGGCATGGCAGCACGCCGCCATTCGTGCGGATTGGGAGAGCGTGCGCGATGATGTGATGCGCACAGCCTTGCGTGCAAAGTTCAGCCAGAACATGCACCTGGGCATGGCGCTGCTTGCCACAGGTGAGACGAAGCTGATTGAGCACACAAAGCGCGACAGCTACTGGGGTGACGGCGGCGATGGTTCGGGCGTCAACCGCATGGGCGAACTGCTGGCGTCCATACGCGCCGAGTTGGCCGCCGCGGCGCAACCTGGCGTGAACCGCGTGCTGCTCAACTGGCTGCTTGAGTGCGGCAGTATCGAGCTGATTGATAGCCCTTTCCTGCGCACGCCACCCCCGGCTTGCACAATTGCATGGCCGCGGGTTGAAGGCATGTTGCTGGGAATCGCGATAGGCGATGCACTGGGCAATGCCAGCGAAGGGCAGAACCCCGGCGCGCGCATGGCCGCCCGCGGCGAAATCCGCGATTATGTGCCCAATCAATATGCGGACTGGCGCGCCGTGGGCGTACCCTCTGACGATACGCAGCTTGCCTTCCGCACCCTCGCACAGCTTGTGGCCGATGGGCGGCTGATTCCACAGGCGCTGGCCGAACGCTTTTGCAGCGGCCAGATCTTCGGCATTGGGCAGGCTGTGCGCGAATTTGTGGACGCCTTTAGCAACAAGCAGGAGCCGTGGCAGCGCGCGGGAACGGCCAGCGCCGGCAATGGCGCGCTTATGCGCATTGCGCCCGTGCTTGTGCCCTACATCCACGCGCCCAGCGCCGAACTGTGGGCCGACACTGCGCTCGCGGCCATGATTACGCACAACGACAGTGCGTCGATCGCTTCCTGTGTTGCCTTCACGGCCATGCTGTGGGAGCTCCTCGCCATGACGCAGCCCCCCGCACCCGCGTGGTGGCGCACGCGCTTCGTAGAAATCGTCACCCAGCTTGAAGTGGACACCACGTACAGGCCGCGCTCGCCCCACGTGCCGCAAATGGAACTCCCATTCAGCGCGTGGATTGACAAATACCTCAGCGATCCCGATCTGGCTGCGCTGTCAACGCTTGAAGCCTGCAACCGCTGGTACTCGGCCGCCTTTCTGCTCGAGACCGTCCCCTCGGCGCTCCTGATTCTGCAACGCTACGCGCATGACCCTGAAGAGGCAATTGTGCGCGCGGTGAACGATACGCGCGACAACGACACAATTGCAGCGATTGTAGGCGCGGCCGTGGGAGCGCTCCACGGTGTCGATGCACTGCCTGCGCGCTGGCGCGATGGGCTGCTGGGGCGGCTCAGCTTTGACGATGACGGCGCGCTCTTCGCACTCATCGACGCAGCGCGCACACGCTGGGGAGACTGCGGTTTGGTCGCAGATGCAGGTTCCACTCCCGTAACACTCTAGAAGCCGCGCCACCAATCCTTGCGCGAACGTGGGTCGAGGAAGACGCCGCGGTCGCGCACAGCCACGAGCAGCACCGTCGTTGCCGTGCCCAGCACCTCGCCCTCGCGCAGGGCGGGCAGGCTGGCGCGCCCCTCGGCGTTGCGCTGCCGGTAAAGCGCCAGCAGGTTGGGGTCTACGCACAGACCGTCCATGTGCACGGCATAGCCATTGGCCACAGAATCATCGCGCGTGAAGCCGAGCGTGATCCGCTGTTCTTCCGCGTAAAGCACCAGGGCCTTGAAGCCGCCGCCGTAGATTTCCGGCCCACGGCGCGGGATGGCGAGCGCTTCGCCCGGATTTGTTGCCAGGCCGAGGAGGGTGACAGCACGCTCAGTGAGCAGTTGGCCGCGGCAGCCGTGGCCACCGCAACCCCAGTTCCAATCATAAACCTGCGCGGCGCTCACAAAATCCGGTCGCCTGCCATCACCAAAAATGCCCGCCAAGGCAGGCGGGTCGCCGTCAGCAGGGCCATTGATGTCGACGATTGCCAGCGGCGCGTCGGTGGGTAACCAGCCGCGCTGCCACAAATTCAAGTCGCCGTGAATTGAATCGGGGTGGTCGATGGGTGCAGAAGCAATGGGAATCGCGTCGTAAGCGCGCCCGGACGTGGTGGGACAGCCGGCGGGCGGCGGCGGCGGCCCTTGCGCAGGCGCGGGTGCAATGACGGGCGCCGGCAGTTCGGCCACAAGCGCGACCTGGCGTTCGGCGGACGCGAGCGCGGCGGGCGCATCTGTCGCAATGGCAGCGGGAGAGGATGCAGGTGTAGCAGAGGGCGCCATCGTCGGCGTTGCCGTGGGCGGCTGTGGCGTGGCTACCGCAGTCACCTCAACAACGCGCGTCACCTCCACCACCCAGGGCGTTTGCGTGGGCAGCGCAAAGAGTGTGGAGCGCACCGATACATCGATAAAGCGCGGATCAGGTGGTGGCGGCGTACGCGTGCGCCAGAGCAGCGCAACCAGCAGCAGGGAGATTGCAGCAAGCAAGGCCACAACAAGCGTGCGAAACGTAAGAATTCGTGGCATGGGTTGAGCCGTAGGCGCGCAGCGCGCCCCGCGGCACGCGCTAGAGGCGCGCCAACAGTTCGCTGCGGCGCAGCGTGCGCGCGCCAATCACGTAGAGCACCGCCGCCAGCAACCAGAAGACGAGGCCAACAACAAAAGTAAGCCACACGCCCATGAATGTAATGCCCGAGGCCTGTGCCACCATGAGCACGACAATGGGCAACACAACCAGGCCGCTGATCTGGTTCGCATCCTGAAAACTCTTGGCCCGCGACGAGACAATGACGGTCGCGCCCAGCGCCATGGCGGCCGCCGCCGGCGCCACCCAGAGCGCCAGCAAGAGCCATGTGGCATCGGGCAGAATGGGCCGGCCGAAAATGGGCCACGCGCCAATGTCCACAATAATCCAGTAGATGACAGCGCTCAGCCACGCCACCAGCACGCCGGGCACAAGGGCACCGAGCATCTTGGCAAGCAGCAGTTCAAAATCACTTGTCGGCGTATACAGCAGCGCCTCAAGCGTCTTGCGCTCACGCTCGCCGGCAAAGGCGTCGGCGGCAATCACCGA
>DIAV01000186.1:0-2574 GCA_002415895.1 Anaerolineales bacterium UBA5069
AACCCACAGCCAAATCGCAACGCAAAGTGGCGAAGGTGCGCAAAGCAACGAATAGAACAGCAACCGCGGAACACAGATAACGGCGGAAACTGCAGGGGTCACTGCGGATATCTGCGTGTATCTATGCTTGTTCCGCTGTTATCTGTGTTCATGGTTGTGGCCTTGCTATGCGTTGCTTAGCGCTCCTTTGTGACTTTGCGTTGCGATTCGGCTGTGGGTTTCACTGCGGTATCACTTTAGTGTGGCCAATGTGTTGCCGCCCTCTTGATTTGTTCAGTTTAGCACAAGTGGGAGAAGTATGCTGGCGTGCAGACTCGTGCGTTTGTGACACCAAGATGAATGGAAAAGGAGAGCAACATGGCCGAACAACTGCGCTGGGGAATTCTTTCCACAGCCGAAATCAATGACTCCGTGATTGGCCCGCTGCGCGATGCGAAGCGCAGCAAGTTGGTGGCTGTTGCCAGCCGAGGCCTGGAGAAGGCGCAGGCCTATGCGCAGGAAAAGGGCATTGAACGCGCCTATGGCGACTACGAGACGCTGCTTAATGACCCCGAGATTGACGTCATCTACAACCCGCTGCCCAATACACTGCATGAAGAGTGGACGGTGGCGGCGCTGGAGGCGGGCAAGCATGTCCTCTGCGAGAAGCCCCTGGTGCTTGATGAGGCCGCGCTCGATCGTATTGAGGCAGCGCAGAAGAAGTCGGGCAAGGTTGTCTTTGAGGCCGTCAAATACCTGCATCATCCACAAACGTGGAAGATTATCCAGTCATTGCAGCGTGGCGAGTGGGGCAAGCTGCAAATGATGCAGGGTTGGCTGCACTTCTATCTGCCGCCCGAGGATCAGGATAACATTCGCCTACAGCCGCAGCTGGGCGGGGGCGCCTACTGGGACCTCGGCGTCTATCCAGTGGGTTATGCCATCTCCATCAGCGGTGGGGTTGCGCCCGTGGAAGTTTATGCCATCCAGCACAAGGCTGATTCGGGCGTGGACATCTCCATGAATGTGCAGATGCACTTCGCCACAGGCAGTGTGGCACAGATGAGTTGCAGCTTCCGCACGGCCGCGCGCGACGATCTCTACATCGTTTGCGACAACGCAGTTGTGCACGTGCCGGTGCCCTTTAGCGCAGGTGTGGACAACAAGGAAAGTTACTTTACCGTCACCGAGCTTGAGAAGGAACAGGAAAAGCGCGTGAGCACGGAGGCGCGCAACCCCTTCCTGGGCGAGGTGGAGCAGATGGAGGCGTGCGTGCTGGACGGCGCGCCGCCTCTGGTTCCGCTCGAACTGAGCCGTGAGTTTCTGCGCACGGCGCTGGCCGTCTATGCGTCTGCGGCAAGCAAGCGGCCAGTGCAGATTACGCCGCGGCTGACATAACCACCCGCGCGCTGAGAAGACCAAAGCGAGGCTTCGCGCCGTCGAAGCCTCGCTTTGACACGCCCCCTGCGCGATGATACATTCTCTGGAGATACCGCATCGTCGCGCAGCAATACACCTCGGTTGTTGCACCAACCCGCCTGTCATCACACAACGGCCCCTGCACATGGAACTAGCCGACTTCCGGCCCCGCTCGGCGCTGGTGACAAAGACAACGCAGGTGCTCAAACCCCGCTTCCCGGTGATTGACGCACACAACCATCTGGGCACGCCCTTTGGCGGAGGCTGGGACAAGAAGCCGCTGCCTGCGCTGCTGGATCTCCTGGATGAAGCCCAGGTGCGGGTTTATGTGGATCTTGACGGCGGCTGGGGTGAGGCTCTTCTTGAAGCGCACCTTGATTACTTCAAGGCGCGCGCCCCCGAGCGCTTTCGCATCTTCGGCGGCGTGGCATGGGAAGCGTGGCCCGTGCTTGGCAACCGCTTTGGCGAACAAGCCGCGCTGCGCTTGCGCGCGCAGGTTGCTCGGGGCGCGCAGGGGCTGAAGATTTGGAAGCCGCTGGGGCTGCACGTGCGCGACCATTTGGGCACTCTGGTCGATGTGGACGACACGCGCTTGGACGCAATTTGGGCCACGGCGGGCGAGTTGGCGTTGCCCGTGCTTGTGCATGTGGCCGATCCTGTCGCTTTCTTCGAGCCGCTCGATTGCACCAACGAGCGCTGGGATGAACTCCACGCGCACCCAGACTGGCAGTTTCCCAGCCCACCCTATCCCTCATTTCTGCACATTCTTGAGGGCTTTGCGCGTTTGGTCGCGCGTCACCCGCAAACCACCTTTATTAGCGCGCATGTTGGCTGCTATGCCGAAAACCTGGCCTGGGTGGCTGCGCTGTTGGATCGCTGTCCCAACCTCTACATTGATTTCAGCGCGCGCATTGGTGAGTTGGGCCGCCAGCCCTACAGTGCGCGCCGCTTCTTCATCCACTATGCCGATCGCATCCTCTTTGGCACGGATGCTTCGCCCAATCTTGATGCCTATCGCCGCTACTATCGCTTTCTGGAGACGGACGACGAGTACTTTTCCTATGACGGGCGCGACGTGTCGAGCCAGGGGCGCTGGGCCATTTATGGGCTGCACCTGCCCGATGATGTGTTGCGCAAGGTCTACTATGAGAATGCGGAGCGTGTGATCCTGAATGC
>DIAV01000186.1:2648-7835 GCA_002415895.1 Anaerolineales bacterium UBA5069
CAACCAATCACCCGCACTACCATGCCACCAAAATACGATGTACTTGTGTTGGGCGAAGTCTGTGTTGACATCATCCTCAGCGGCGACGTGACGCCTGCCTTCGGCCAGGTGGAGAAGGTGCTTGATGACGCCGTGCTGACTGCGGGCAGTTCATCCGCGATTTTTGCGTGCGGGGCGGCACGGCTCGGTTTGCACGTGGCATTCGCCGGCATGGTGGGCGATGACGTCTTCGGGCGTTTCATGCTGGATGCGCTCGCTCAGCGGGGGGTCGACACAAGCGGCGTTGTCGTCAACCCTGCTCTGAAGACGGGGCTAACCGTGCACCTGATCCGCGGCGCCGACAGGGCCATGCTCACCCACATGGGCGCTATGGAAGTCTTTGGATTGGCCGATTTCGACATGGGCATGCTTGCCCACGCACGCCATCTGCATGTGGGCAGCTACTTCCTGCAGAAGGCGCTGCGTCCCGATGTGGCGCGCCTCTTTTCAGCGGCGCAGCAGCAGGGACTGACAACCTCGCTTGACACCGGCTATGATCCTGACGAAGTGTGGGGCGCGGACGTCCACGCGACGCTGGCGGCTACGAACGTCTTTTTGCCCAATGCAACGGAGGCGCTGGCTCTCACCGGCGCGCGCGATGTGGGCCAGGCACTTGCGGACCTGGCCGCACGCGTGCCCGTTGTGGCGATCAAGATGGGCGCAGAGGGGGCGCGTGCACGCACCGGTGATGACGAAGCCGTTGCGCCGGCGTTGCCTGTGCGCATTGTTGACACCACCGGCGCAGGTGACTCATTTGACGCGGGCTTTGTCTACGGTTTCCTGCAGGAGTGGCCGCTTGCCGATACAGTCGCGCTGGCATCGGCTTGCGGCTCATTATCGACCCAGGGTGCGGGCGGCACGGACGCGCAGCCCACGCTGGCTGCTGCGCGTGCCGCGCTTGCTTCACTGCAGTAAGGCAAGCACGAACGCAGATGATTGCGCGCGGCGTCTACAGATCACGGCGCATATTGGGGACGCATGGCGGCAATCGGCGCGCCCCACAGCCGGCTCCCGCCACGCCGCATGTCTCCCCATAGACTGGCTCTTGTCAATGCACAATGCCGCGGCGGTCGTTGCTGCGGCATTGTGCATTTGCCGCCTCTACACCAATTTTGGATACATAGTGTGTATGTTGGCCTATGGCCAGTTGTGCTAGAATATGGCGCGCATGGAGCGAAACGCGGTTGATTCGGCGCTGGCTTTGCGCATACCGACGGGACTGCCAAAGGAAATTGCATGGAGTATCCTGGAAACGGCCGCAGCGACGCGCAACACTCGAGTGCGAGCGCGGCTTACGACAGCCCAAGGGCAGAATCAGCACCGCGCACTGCCTACTCCGGTGGAGGGCACGACGCGCCCGCTCAGCATAGCCCTGTTGCGCGTCCGCCGGATGGGTTGGTGGTGCGCGGCCTCACGCACGCCGTACGCCTCTCCGTGGCGGCCGCCATGTTGCCATATCGATTGGCGCGCCCTGTTGTCATGAGTCGCCCCATGGCCCCCGCGCGCGAAGCGGCGAATGGCATCGTCAGCAAGGTCTCCGATGCGCTGGTTTCGGTGGTTGCCGAGCAATTGCTCTACAACAATGAAGCCCAGACACTTGTGGAAGAGTACGCCGAGCGCCTGCTGATTCTGCTCGCGCACAATCGCCAGGTGGAGAAGCTTGTACATGCGCAGGCCGCAGCGTACATCGGTTATCTGGTGGAAAATCCGGCGGCGATTGGCCCGCTGGTTGAGGGTGCGGCAAGCCAGTATATTGCTGCCCTGCAGCAGAACCCCACGCGCCTGCAGCCCCTTGTGCGCGCTGTTGCCGACAACTATGTGGACTACTTGAGCCGCAATCCCGAGATTGTGGCGGGGGTGGTTGAGGTGGTCGCAACCGACTACGTGGCCTGGCTGCAGGAACGCCCCAGTGTAGTCGACGCACTTGTGCGCACGGTTGGCAATCGCTATGTGGCATACCTGGCCGAGAACCAGGCGCTTGTGGATGAGCTTGTCAAGGGCGTAGCCGGCGGCTATGTGGAGTACCTGACCCTGCACCCCGAACTGGCTGGTGACCTTGTCGAGAATGTGGCTGCCAACTTCATTGTGCACCTGCAGGAGCATCCCGCCCAGTTGGATGGCGTTGTGGCCGCCGCCGCCGAGCGCTTTATGGCGCAGACGCGCCAGGATCCCGCGCAGATCAACGCGCTCGTGCAGGTGGTGGGTGATCAGTATCTGGAGTACCTGCGCGTCTATCCCGACAATGTGCAGGATCTGCTGGCAGGACAGACGGCAAGCATTACCGGCGATGTGATCACCGAGGTGCGCCAGCGTAGCGCCAGCGGCGATGTGAAGCTCGAGACGGCCATTCGCAACTTCCTGCGCATGAAACCGCGCGAGGATACGCCGGTTGAGAACATTCCGTCAGTCAAGCGGGGCGCATAACCATGGCCAAAAAGCCCCCAAAGATTGAGAGTACGCCGCAAAGCGAAGTGGCAGATCGCACGGGCATCAAGGCGGGCTTTATTTCGCGCGCCGTCGCGATGCTGATCGACATCGTCATTATCCTTGTCGCTGCGGGCATTACCTATTTGCTTGTCAAGGGATCGATGACGCTTATGCGTATCGATCTGGCCTCCTGCACCAATTTTGTGCCGCTGGTTGACGTGCGTTCATTTATTCGGAACTTTTGCGCCCTCACGCGCTACTCACTGCTCGTGGCAGTTCTCTCCATAGCGCCGCTCTATCTGCTCAGTCTCTGGCTCTTTGCCGGGCGCACGGTTGGCATGGGGATTGTGGGCATACGCATTGTGCGCAGCAACGGCAGGCCGGTGCACCTGGTTACGGTGCTTGTGCGTCTGGTGGGGTTTACGGTGTCGCTCTTTACCCTGGGCCTTGGCTTTCTTTGGGTCATCATTGACGATGACCGCCAGGGGCTGCACGACAAGATGGCCGGCACGTATGTGATTTACTGGAGCGGTAAGCTGGTTAAGGCGCGGCCGGTGCCGCCTAAAATTGGTGCACAGGGCGCATCACCCGTACCCGTACCCGTGGCCGGCAAGAGCGCAACCTACAGCCACGTAGCGGAAGCGCCGCAATTCGCGGGTGATTCCGCCGCTGTCCAAGAGACTTCGGCGCACTGAAGCGATGCCAGCGTGAAGATCCGCAGATGTCAATGTGATTAATGGATTGTTCCGCTTCAAGCAAGGAGAGAATGATGAGCCAGCTCGTTGTGATTACGTTTGATGGTACGGATACGGCAGGCAAGGTGCGCAACGCGATTGCCGATGCGCAGAAGCAGGGGCTCCTCAAGGTGAATGATGCTGCCGTGATCTACAAGGATACCAACGGTGCAGTCAGTGTAGATAACGAAGTCAGCAGCAGCATGTGGGCGGGTATGGGGATTGGCGGCCTGTTGGGCTTGCTGGTGAGTTTTGCCTTTCCGCTGGCAGGCCTTGCCATTGGTGCAGCAGGCGGTGCGGCCGTCGCGGCGACGATGGGCAGAAGCGTGGACAAGAAGTTTGTGCAGGATGTGCGCGACAATTTGCAGCCTGGTGGCTCGGCGCTCTTCCTGCTGGGTACGGGTGAGATGATGGGGCTGCGCGGCGTGCTGGAGCCGTTTGAGGGCACCCTCTACCAGACGACGCTGGACAGTGAGGCCGAGCAGCAGATCCGCGACGCGCTGAAGTAAGCCGCGCGCGAACTGATCAGTTCATCAAACAAAGCGAGGCCTCCCAAACGGGAGGCCTCGCTTCTTCATTCAGTCGCCATCACAAGCGCAACCGTGCCGCCCACGCGCAGGCTCTCGCGCCCGTAAGCGAGCGCACGCAAATCGTACTTTGCGCCTACCTCGGGCCGCAGCGTTCCCTGCCACGCAATCGAATCGCCCACGGCGCGGTAGGGATACTCGTTTTCGTTCGGCCCTGAGAGCTGCGCGCCGCGCGCATACTTGCCCATGTAACCGAAGGTCGTTCCGTGAATCGTGTCGCTGCCGTCTGCCTCAACGCCATCGACAAAGGGGAAGCGCAGTGTAACCACACCGTCCGGCGCGCGGCCACGCTCGGGCGCAATGTTGGGCAGCAACAGTTGCTGCACACCAGCCAGCCAGACGCCGGTGTCATTGAAGGCATAGATGCGCAGGCGCACCTGATAGATGCTGCCGGGAATGCCCGGCCAGGCGCCGTCGAAGTCAACAGAATCGCCGACGCGGCGCGCGCTGCGCAGGCCCGCAATGGTGAAGATTGCATCTTCGTTCTCTGCACTCACTTCGCCCAGCGTGCCCCCCTTGCCCACGTAGGTGATATCGGTGCCGGGCAGCCGTGCGCCCGCGGCCACCTGCGGCGCGGTGGGCCCAGCAAAGACAATGCCGCCCGGCGGCGCCGTTAGCACGCCCAGCGCATCCAACCCTGGCAGCGCAATGCCGCTGAGTTCGGGCAGATCCATACCTGCGAGAGCGTCGGGGATGGCGCGCAGTTCTTCGGGGATGCCCGGCAGCGGGGGATACTCGGAGGGCACACAAGCCGATAAGGCCAGCGCGGTGAATAGCAGCAGTACACACAGCAGGTTGGTGCTTGTTGTTAGCGAACATCGATTCTTTGTGTTCATGGTGTGGACTTGTACTTCAATAGGCGCCCAATTCGTGCAGGCGCTCATCGCTAATGCCAAAATGGTGCGCGACTTCGTGTAGCACAGTGCGGCGTATCTGATCGCGTATGACGGCCTCATCGGGTGCGCAGTAGCGGTAAATCGGGCGGCGGAAGATGGTGATGCGGTCGGGGGCGACCAAGCCGTATGAATGGGTGCGCCCCGTGAGGGGGACGCCTTCGTAGAGGCCGAGCAGTTGGCCGGGATAGCGCAGGCCAACGCTCTGCAATTGCTCGCGATTGGGCCATTCCTCCACCAGAATCGCCACATTATCAATGACGGCCCACAGCGCATCGGGGATGCTGTCGAGCGCTTCGCCAACAATTTCTTCAAAGCGCTCGAGCGACGGGTAGGGACTTGTCAGGCTATTCATGCATTTCCGTTCAAAGGTGACACCAGCGTGAGAACAGCATCTCAACGCCAGGCTGCAAAGGCGCGCGAAGCAACGCATAGGAAGGCCACAACCATGAACACAGATCACGGCGGAACAAGCATAGATACACACAGATATCCGCAGTGATCCCT
>DIAV01000186.1:7904-13825 GCA_002415895.1 Anaerolineales bacterium UBA5069
TGTGGCTTTGCGTTGCGATGTTGTCTTTATGTCATTACGGCTCTAGATGCGCGCCAGCGCCAATCCTAACGTGCGCCGCGTCTCTTCAGAAAGAAAGGCCGCCAGATCGCTGGGCAGGCTGTGGCGCAGCAGTTCCTGCGTGGAAGCTTGCAGCGCAGCGTAGGCGGCAACATCATCATTGCCATTTTCCAGCGTGGTTGCCACCAATGCGCTGCTTACCGATGCGTCGTTCAGGTCGCCCAGGTGCTCTTGCAGCCCCTTGAGGTTGTTGATCAGGCCCGCGGCAGTGGGTCCCAGCAGTTCTGCGCTAAATTCAAGATGATAGCGCATGTATTTGCACTCAATGCGCAAGGCGTGCAGTGTCTCAATCGGGATATTTGCACCTGTGGCGCGCGCGTCTTCAAAGAGCACCTCAAATGCGCGAATCGCCTCGTAGCGCCCCAGAATGAGGCTGGGCAGCACGTGGCGCACCTGGTGCGGCGTGGGTGGCTCGCCCTGGGCAGGCGCGAAGGGTGCGACAGCAGCGCCCGGGGTCGCGCAGAAGAGCAGGAAGTCTCTGACGAAGCGGCGATACTTCTTGCTGTCGAGCCATGCAACAAGCTTTTTGTGGGCGCGGGCGCGCTTGCGTGCCCAGCGCTCGCCCAGCGCATCTGTGCCCGATCGTGCGCTGGCCATGCTGTCGGCGCTCTCTTCACCGCCGTCACTGCTGTCATCGCCATGATCGCTGTCCCACGTATACGCGTCGAGTTTGCGCAGCGCAACATCCAGATCGCGCACGCTGCCCAGCAATCGGCCTGTGGTGCGCAAGTGGCGCATGAAGCGCCTGACCGCCTTGCTCCGGGGGCTAAAGTAGCCGGCGTAGAGTTTGCCCGCGGCGCGTGCCCGGCGCGTGGCCACGCGCATGTCATGCACGTATTCAATGTCATCGGAGAGGCGCACGCCGGCTTCGTTAACAAGCATGATGCGCAACTGTTCGCCCCAGACGCGCCGACAGAGTTCGGCCATATGCTGGCGGTGATCGGGTTCGCCAGCTTCGCCGTCGCCAGCATCGTCAGAAGGCTCGCCGTGCAGTGCCAGCAGCGCTTGCTGCAGCTTGTTTTGGTCATCGGCGATGAGGCCAGGCCATGCACGCAGCCACAGCGCGATCTCGCGCAGGGTGTCGCGCTCGCCATTGGGCGCAAGCTCAACCTCCAGCGTGGTGAAGTGGGAGGCCGGCTGCCAGCGCACAGCACTCTCTGCACTGTCATCCTGCGCGTCTAACTCGCTCATGGCGCGCAGGACTGTCACATGATCGATGCTCAGTTCAGCGATGTACCCTTCGGGCCGGCCCGGCTGGAGCACATCGCGCTTGGCACGCTGCTGGTGCAGCCGCACCAGCGGGAAGAGCTCCGTTTCTGCGTCCAGCCACTCACCAACACCCTCCAGCAGTTCATTGGGTATATCGACGAGGCGCAACACGGGCGCGTCGGCCGCGACATGGGGTGCGTGACGCTCAATTTCCTCGCGCGTGTGGAGTCCTTTGGGGGTATGCACGCCGATGCTCTTTGACGTCATCAAAATGAGATCACCCGCAGCGCGCACGCGCAGCGTTTGCCCGTGACGCAACAGGCGCAGGTCGGCGGCGTCATAGTAGGTGTCCACATTGATCACATCATTGACTTGTGTGAGCAGGTAGCGATCGGCAATCGTGGGCATGGTGCGCAGCACGTGTGCCTGCCGTGCATCCGTCACGCGGAATTTGACTTCGATCTCTTCGTAGATGGGGGATTCATCGTCCGACATCGGTCGCTCCTCCTGCGAGGCGCCAACAGTGCGCTGAAGCGGCTGCGTGTGATCAGTGCTCGAGTCCAGTATAGCATGAAAATGGGGCGGTCGAGCGTGATGGCGCTTCCGCGGCCCTGCGCCAATGCAAAGGGCGCCCCGCAGGACGCCCCTCTGCCTGCTATGGATTGTTGCTGCCTACATGGAGCGCAGCACCTGCTCCAGCAGGATGAGTGCGAAGAACGCCACCATAATCGAGATGTCCATGACACCGCCCAGCGGCGGAATCAGTTTGCGGATGGGTTCGAGCACTGGCTCCGTCAGCCGGTAGAGAATTTGTATGGCGGGGTTGCTGGGATCCAGATTGGGAATCCACGAGACCAGGGCACGCGCCAGCAGGACGTAGCTGTAGATTTGCAGGGCAAACGAAAGCAGGTCAATCAGCGAGTTCATTTTGTTTCTTTCTGTTCACTCAGGGCGCCGAGCTCCTGGCTGCGACGATAGGCAGCAAAGATGGCCCGGCTCAGCGTTGCACGCAACGCATCCTTTTCCAATTCATAGAGGCCGGCTGCGGTCGTGCCGCCGGGGCTGGTCACCTGGTTACGCAATTCCGCCGAATGGGTGCCGGTGGCGCGCAGCAGGTCAATACTGCCCTCAAAGGTTTGCAGTACAAGCTGGGCGGCCTCGCGGCGCGAGAAGCCCATGTGCACGCCCGCATCAATCATCGCCTCCACCATGAGCATGATGAAGCCCGGACCCGAGCCGCTGAGGCCGGTGGCCATGTCCAGGTAGCTCTCTTCATGCACCTGAAGCTGCTCGCCAAAGGCCTCCAGAATCGCCGCGGTCTCGTGCAACTGTCCAGCCGAGACTTCAGGCGTGGCCATCCACACCGTCATCCCTTTGCCCACCTGGGCAGGGGTGTTGGGCATGGCGCGCACAATGCGATCGTGGAAAAGCTTCGTGCGCAGCGTGTTGACGCGTGCGCCGGCGATGATGCTCAGGATCAGCGCTTCCTTGGGGATGCGGTTGTGCAACTCCTCACCCGCCTTGGGCAGGGATTGGGGCTTGATGCTCAGAATGACCACTTCGGCATCGCGCACGGCCTCAACGTTGTCGGCTGTTGCGATCACGCCGTAGGTGGTGCGGATATAGTCAAGGCGCTCCAGCCAGGGATCGCTGGTGGCGATCAAGGCGGGCGTTGTCAGCCCCTGGCCAAGCAGCGCTTTGATCATCGCTTCGCCCATGACACCACTGCCGATGAATGCGATCTTCTTGCCCGCCAGCAGCGAGTTGCCCTGTGGGGTATTGCCGTGTGCAGCCGCGACATCGAATGTGCCATTGTTTTGCATTGCTGCTGTTCCCTTCTGCGTTTCGCCGCTGCGGGCCGATTTCCTGACCATAGCCAACTTGATCCTAAGCGCGCGTTCCAAAGATGGCGCTGCCCACACGCACAAGCGTGGCCCCTTCTTCAATGGCCACTTCAAAGTCGCCGCTCATGCCCATGGAAAGCTGGGGCAGTGGCAGGCCGCTTGTCTGCGCAAGTTCGTCGCGCAGCAGGCGCAGATTGCGGAAGACCGGCCGCGCTGTTTCGGGGTCATCCACAAGCGGGGCCATGGTCATCAGCCCCTCAATCCGCAGCCCGGGCAGGGTGCGCAGAGACGGCAGTTCGCGCCGCAAGTCGTCCGGTGAAAAGCCATGCTTGGTGGCCTCGCCGCTTACGTTCACCTCAAGCAGCACTGCCAATACGCAATTGGCGGCTTCTGCGTCGCGGCTCAGGCGCTGGGCAATCTTCGTGCGGTCTACCGCGTGCACCAGTGCAAAGGGGCCATATGGGCCAATGGCCTCGCGGCTCTTGCGGCTTTGGATTGGGCCNNTCTTCCAGCCGATTCTCGCCAAAATCGTGGCACCCGGCAGCAAGCGCCGTGCCAATTGCCGAGAGGGGGTGCGTCTTGCTCACGGCGACAAGTGTAATCGCGGCGGGGTCGCGCCCCGCGCGCGCTGCGGCTTCGGCCATGCGGGCGCGCACACGCGCAAGGTTCTCAATAATTTCACCGGCGTCGGCGGTGTGCGAAGCGCTGGACGGCGCGACAAATGAGTTCGGGATGCTGTCAGGCGGTATCATCGCGCGATTGTAACACGCTTCGCCGCAGAGGACACCTGACGACGCAGCAGAGCCGCCTTTTCGGGGCCACACGCACGCGACAACAACATTATCAACGATCGACGTCCACCCATGCGCCGTGGCGTTGATTGGAGAGTTGGATTGCATCCCACAGCAGCGCCATGCGCAGGCCGGTGGCGGCTGGGCTGGGGTTGGCCATGCGCCCGCGGCGCACGCGCAGGAATTGCTCCCACACGCCCACGCGGCGCGCCACGGCGAGGCGGCGCAGGTGGAAATCACCCGGATGCTGCACCAGCAGCCGCTCGCCCCACACGCCTGTGAGCAAATGCCCCTGCGTGCAGAAGGCGCGCACCTCGGAGCCAATGGTGAGCCCGCCCACGGGGGCCGTTTGCCCCGAGCCGTGCATGGTGATCAGCGCGCCGGACGCCATGCGGCCCATCACCGCCCCCACAATGTCGACGGGCGCGCCCCAATCTTCAAGGCGCGCGGTCGCCTCGACAATGGGGTCGCCGGCGAGGTCGGTCACGGTGTTGAGCATGTGAGCGCCGGTGTCAAAGAGAAAGCCGCCGCCGCTGAAGCGCGCATCCTGCCGCCACGTTGCGTTGGTATTCTGACGCCAGCTTTGCCAAACCGTGGCGCTGAGGGAAACCAGTTCGCCCAGCGTGTGTGATTGAATGAGAGATGCGGCCTTGCGAATTTGCGGCGAGAGGCTGCCGTTGAAGGCCACCACCAGCAGCCGGTTTGTGCGTTGCTGGATGGCGATGAGGCTGCGCGCTTCAGCGGCGTTCATGACCATGGGCTTCTCGAGCAGCACATCGAGCCCCGCTTCCATGCAGGCGGCGGCTTGATCGTGGTGCAGCACGTGGGGTGTGATGATAAATACTGCGTCGAGCGCACCGGCGAAGTCGCGCAGCAGCGTGCTCACATCCGGCGCCTGAGGCGGGGCCGCCATGCCAACATCGGTAAAGTGCGCTGCGGCCAGTGCGTACTGTTCAGGGGACGGCTCGCAAAGGGCAACAATCTCAATCTGGCGGCGCAACTGTTCCGGCGCGGCCAGCAACATGTGCAGGTGGTGGCGCGCCATGCCACCTGCGCCAATTAGTGCCATGCGCAGGGGCGCGGCGGTCGTATGCGACGAATTGGATTGTGGACGAACAAGCACGGGGGTCATGATAAGAATCGTTTCCGGGTGGGATTGTCTTGTGAATGATAAGCGATCGCTTTCTCTTCGCTCAGCGACGCTTCTCCGCTACAATCCAACCATTATAACGCAGTCTTCGCGCCAGGCCGCGCGCCGCCCTTCAGGAGCAAACCGTGTCTTCACTTCCCCTCATTCTTGCCTCGGGCAGCCCGCGCCGCCGGGCGTTTTTGCATGCACTGGGGTTGGATTTCAGCGTGTGCGCGGCCGACATTGACGAAACGCCGCTGCCCAATGAACTGCCCGCGGCGCTGGCGCGGCGGCTCGCCGTGGCCAAAGCAAGCGCGGTGGGGGCGATTATTGAGGCGCCCGCGCTCATTCTTGCAGCCGATACAGTGGTGGCGCTCGAAGGCACGCTCCTGGGCAAGCCGCTTGACGCCGCCGACGCACACGCCATGTTGACGGCTCTGCGCGGGCGCGATCACCATGTGGTGACGGCCATCAGCCTATTGCACAATGGATCGGGCGAACAGCGCACGCTGGTTAACGACACGCTGGTCTCCATGCGCCTCTATACCAATCAGGAGATTGACGGCTACATTGCCACCGGCGATCCCTTTGACAAGGCCGGCGGCTATGCCATTCAGCACGCCACTTTTCGCCCCGTTGTGGCAATGAACGGCTGCTTTGCAAGCGTCATGGGTCTCCCGCTTGGCGATTTGCAAACGCTGCTGGCTGCGTTTGGCCTGATTTTCAACGCCTCGCTGCCGCTCATTTGTGCAGAGGCGGGGGCAGAGCGCTGTTGTCAGTCGAGCAATATGGCACAAATGGGCTAAAATGAGGTCCTCATGGTGCGCAGAAACACTGCCTGTGCGCAGAAAGGGCGGAAACAATGAAAAA
>DIAV01000186.1:14016-15064 GCA_002415895.1 Anaerolineales bacterium UBA5069
GTTCTTCATGTTGTTTCCGTTTTTTCCGGTTTTTCTGCGTACAGGTGGTCTTGATGCGTAATATGAGTAGGTAATTGGAGGCCGCGCCTTTGGCAAATCGGCAGAAAAACCGATCGTATGACGATCTTGAAGTAGACGAGCGGCGCATGATGAGCCGCAAGGCGCGCCCCAAGCGCCTTGCCGAACATCTGCTGCCTGGCGTTGTCATGCACGCGCGCGGCCATCACTATGACGTGCGCACGCACGAGGCGGACGGCCACCGTGAGCGGCTGTGCGAGGTGCGCGGCCGTCTGCGACAGGCGCGCGCGTGGGGGACGCTTGTGGCGGTGGGCGACCGCGTTTGGGTCTCCCCGATTGGCGAGAAGGGGGGGCTTATCGAGCACATCGACGAGCGCCAGAGTGTGCTCTCGCGGCAGGACCCTTCGGCCCCGGTTGCATCCGAACTGGTCATTTTGGCGAACCCTGATCAGGTGCTGGTTGTCTTTGCCGCTGCCCAGCCGGAGCCTCACCTGCGCATGGTGGATCGTTTCCTTGTGGTGGCTGAGGCCAACGAATTGCCCGCCGTGCTCTGCATCAACAAAGTTGACCTCACGGGGATTGAGGCGGCGCGCGCCTTCTTTGGCGAGTACGAGCGCATTGGCTACCCCGTGATTTACGCCAGCGCCACGGACGGCCTGGGACTTGACGAACTGCGTCATTTGCTTGATGGCCGCATCACGGTCTTCACCGGCCCCAGCGGCGTGGGCAAAAGCAGCCTGCTCAATGCCATTCACCCCACGCTGGAGCTGCGCACGGGTGAACTGCGTGAGTTCATGGGCAAGGGCAAGCACACCACGCGCGCATCGCGCCTGCTGCCGCTGCCCCCGCTGGATGCGGACCTGCCCACAGATCCGGCGCACCCTGACGATAGCGATGCGCCCGAGACCTATGTGGCCGACACGCCAGGCATTCGCGAGTTGGGGCTTTACGAAATGGACCCGGCAAACCTGCAATTTGCCTTTGTGGAGATGAGGCCCTATCTGAATAGCTGTCGCTACCCAGCCTGCAC
>DIAV01000272.1:0-3208 GCA_002415895.1 Anaerolineales bacterium UBA5069
TCAACCATTCAACCAATAAACAACTCCCGACTCCCCATTCCCGATTCCCTTCCTACATGACTGAACTCATCCGCGTCCAACCTTCATCACGCATTGACGCCCTGCGCAGCCAGGTGGCGCAATTCCGCCGCACGCACATTGTGGTTGAATTGCCCGACGGCTGGGATGGCCTTGCCAACGCCGCGCGCGTGCGGCTGCTCCAGCGTCAGGCGCAGGTGCAGCAGTGCCACGTCGCCATCGTCACGCGCGACGCCGCCACCGTCAAGGCGGCGCAGGCCGTGGGCGTGCCCGTCTTTGGTGAGGTGGAGAGCGCCTTGCAGCGCGAGTGGCGCATGGAGCCTCTGCTGCCCATGGTAGACCCGCGCAACCCCGCGCGCGGGCTGCCGGAGCAACCCAGGTATCGGCGCGAGAAAGTCATTGCGCAAACTGCGCTGCCGGCCCATTTTCAGGCCCGTCAGCGGCGCATTGGCATGGAGACGCACGCCCGCGCACGCACAATGCCCGGCTGGCTCACATGGGTGGGCTACGGCGTCATGGGCGGGCTAATCCTGCTCATGCTGGCCACCTTTGGCCTCTACGTCCTTCCAGCCGCCACGATTACCGTCACCCCCGGCACAGCACCCCTGAGCGTTACCACGCGCCTGATTGCCGATCCGGATATTGACGAATCCAACCTCGCTGCGCGCAAGATCAAGGGGCGGCTGGTTGAGACAATCATCGAAGAGCAGGCCGCGTCCAATACCAGCGGCTCGCTGCAAAAGCCCACAATCAAGGCTACCGGCGAAGTCGTCTTCAGCAATCTGGGCACAGCCGAAGTCAAGGTGCCCGTGGGCACGACAGTTAGCACGGGCACGGGTACGCCGGTCAACTTCCGCACGCTGAGCGAAGGCGTCATCCCCGGCGGCGTGGGTCAGCGCGCGAGCGTTGCTGTCGAGGCGCTGGACCCGGGGATTGGCGGCAATGTGCGTGCCAACACAATCACCAATATCGATGGTCCGCTGCGCTTTCGAGTACGCGTAAGCAACCCCAACGGCACGGGCGGCGGCGGCTCCGAACTGGTGCGCGCCGTGACGCAGGAGGACAAGGATAAACTCCTGGCCGCAACGCAAACCCTCGCCGAAGGGCGCGCCGTCGCAGCACTCCAGGCCAAGCTCAATCCCGGCGAATGGCTGCCACCCGAATCGGTGCAAACCTTTGTCGTGGCGCAGGCGTTTGACCAATACAACGATGACGCGGCCGACCAGGTGAATCTCACGCTGCGCATTCTGGCCCAGGGCGTTGCCGTGGATGAAGCCGAAGCGCGTGATATCCTCCAGGCGGCCGTGGAGAGCGAAATGCCTGAGGATGCCAAACTCGTGGCCAATTCGCTGACAGCCCAGCGCGTCCCCGGCGCAGCCCCCGTGGGGCGCGGTGTGGAGTTCACCATGACAGTGAACGCCGATTATGTGATTCCCGTGGACCCCGCCGCCGTGCGCAACGCCGTCGCCGGCAAATCCGAAGAGGATGCAGCCCAGGCGCTGAACGAGCGCTGGCTGCTGGCCGCACCGCCCGCATTCTATCGCGACCCCCAGTGGCTGGCCACGCTGCCCGCACTGCCCAGCCGCATTCAGGTACGCGTCAACTATGACGATCCCGCGGCTGCGAGCAGCGCGCCGGCCACGCCATGAGCACACCGCCCGAAGCGAAGAAGCACGATTCATGGCCGCCCGGCAAGCTGCTGGCGCTGGATGTGGGCCTCGCGCGCATTGGCGTTGCCGTCTGCGATCCGCTGGGGTTGATTGCGCGGCCGCTCTACGTTTTGCAGCGGCGCACACGCAATGATGATTTTGTGCGCCTTGCCGAAACTGTGGCGCGCGAAGAGGTGCAGGCCGTCATCTGCGGGCTGCCGCTGAACATGGATGGCAGCGAAGGGCAGCAGGCCGCCACCACGCGCACGTGGGCGCGCCGCCTTGCCAACGCCCTGCGCGCGCTGCTGGCGCGGCCCGTCCCCGTGGAATTCTGGGACGAGCGCCTGAGTTCCTATGCAGCGCGCGAGTTGTTGCAAGGCGACACGCGCACAGGCGAGGATGCCGCAGCCGCAGCCGTTATCCTGCAAGCGTATCTCGATGCGCGTCGCCGTGGTGACGCCACAACTTACGGACGCATTGATCTGCCGCCAAAGGAGTGAAGTTGATTGATTGATTGGTCTATTGGTTTATTGGGTGACTGATAATTGATCATAAATAACTGATCATAGGTAGCGCGCACTGTCACCCACCAATGATCAGTTATTTATGATCAATTTGCAGTCACCCAGTCACCCAGTCCCCCAGCCACGCAAACGTATACGATCAGGTTTGCCCACAAGTGGGCGTGTCAGGTAGATTTGCGCCATGTCGTTACAAAATCAGGATCAATCACCACTCTTTGCCGCGCGCATGCGCGAAAACGCTGCAACTGCGCCGCAAGAACCACAGGGCAGCCGCTGGCTCCCCTTGCTGGTACGGCTGGGCTTCCTCCTGCTGGTCATCGGCGTGCTGGCAGGCGCCTGGGTTGTGGGCAATGCCCACCTGACCGAACAATTCCTCGGCGTGCCCGAGCAAGCCGCCGGCCTGATTGACCCCAGCGCGGGACAGGGCGCATTGACGCCCGAGAACGTGGAAAAGCAGGTGCTGCAGTTCAACCTCAAAATGCGCGAGGCTGATCTACAGGTGCCCGCCGGACCGGACCCGCGCCCGCGCTCCTTCGTGATTAATCCGGGTGAACCGGCGCGCTATATTGCCGCACGCCTGGCACAGGCCGGTTTCATTACCGACGGCGACTTGTTCAACCTCTACCTGCGCGTTTCCGGACTGGATCGCGGGCTGGCCGCGGGCAACTTCATGCTCTCCGAGAACATGACCATGCCGCAGGTGGCCGAAGCGCTCCAGAATGCGCTCTTCGAGGAAGTGCTCGTCACCATCCCCGAAGGTTTTCGCGCTGAGGAGATTGCCGAGCGGCTGGCCCAAAACAACGTCATGGACTTCGACGCCTTCATGAACGCCGTCAAGGCCCCGCGCAGCCTCGCGATCTTTGAGGATTACGACTTCCTGCAGGCGCTGCCCGGCGATGGCTCGCTCGAGGGCTTCCTCTTCCCCGACACCTATCGCCTGCCCGTCTTCGCCTCCACGCCCGAAATTGTGCTGAGCGCCTTTCTCGACAACTTCGCCGATCGCGTGGGCAGTGACGG
>DIAV01000272.1:3326-4834 GCA_002415895.1 Anaerolineales bacterium UBA5069
ATTGTTGAGAAAGAAGCGGTGCAGGCCGACGAGCGCCCGCTCATCTCCAGCGTCTACATCAATCGCCTCAACGGGACCTGCGCGCCGGAAGTAGGCGGCAATTACTTGCAGGCGGACCCAACGGTGCAGTATGCCGCCGGCCAGCCCGGCAATTGGTGGTGGAAGCCGCAGAGCATTGAGGAATACAGCCAGATTGCCAGCCCCTTCAACACCTACCTCAACCAGGGTCTGCCCCCCGGCCCCATTGCCAACCCGGGGCTGAGTGCCATTGAAGCCACGCGCAATCCGGCCGCCACGGCCTTCTGCTTCTTTGTGGCCACAGGCGAGGATCGCCGCCACATCTTCGCGCAAACGTATGCCGAGCATCAGCAGAATTTGCAGACCTACGGCTATCAATAGCCGCGGCCAACAAAAGAGCGAGCGCCTGGTGAATGCATCGCCGGGCGCTCTTTGCATCTGTCGTGCGTGCGCGCCAGCGCGCCGCGCCGGCTTCTGGCTCGTTGGCCTGCTGCTGGCCGTGCTCATGACGGGCTGCGGCGCACGCGCACAAACGCTGGCCATCCCGTTTACCTCGGTGCGGCCTGTGGCGCAGGTGGGCGTGCTGGCCCCCTTCGAGGGGCTCTACAGGCGCAGCGGCTACAGCGCGCTGGAGAGCGTGCGCGGCGCACTCGCCATTGCCCCGCCTGCGCACACGGGCATTATCCCCCTCGCGCTGGACACATCGCTTGATCCAGCGCGCGCTGCGGCCAAGCTGGCTGCCTCCACAAACATGCGCGCCGTGGTAGGCCCACTCACACCGCCGGAGGGCGCGGCGGCGGCGCCTGCACTCGCCACGTTACACTGGTTCGCACCCTGGGCCGTGGCCGACGAGGGCTTTGTGTCGCCACAGGGGACGCGCTGGCTCGAGGCGCTCGTAACCGCAATGGGCGCTGCGGCGCAGGCGCAAGGCGCGCAGCGTCTGCTTGTCGGTGGCGTGTCCACCCCATGGGAACCATTGTTGCGCGAAGGTTTTGGGCCACTGCCAACGATTCAATATGTCAGCGCCCACGCGCAGCCTGCATTGCTGCCCGGTGATGCGCTGATTTGGCTGGGCAGCGCCGCCGATGGTGCAACCGCCGCACGCGCTGTACGCGCGGCAGTGCCCGATGCAGCAATCTGGCTTGCACCGTGGGCGGTGGACCCTGTCTTCTTCGAGCATTTGGCGGCGGCGGAGAAGGCCGCTGGCGACAAGGATGCGGCGGCGCCGGTGGCGGGCATCCACACTATTCTGTGGATGGGGCCGCACTACACAGCGTGGGCGAACACCCACGCGCAGTTGTTGCCACCGGCCTATCTCATGTACGAGGCCGCACTGCAAGGCGCAACCGCTGCCACAAGTGCGCCTGGCTCACAACCGGAAGCGCAAGCACCCTGGACATGGCAGGCTGTTGTCGTGACGCCCCAAGGCGTGATCGTCGCAGCGCTGCCCTAAGCCGCACAATCTGCGTCTGTACTTGCTGGACGTCTGT
>DIAV01000272.1:4987-8989 GCA_002415895.1 Anaerolineales bacterium UBA5069
TGCTGGACGTCTGTACTTGCTGGAGTTATGAGGAATCATAAAACCCTTATGCGTGTGTTAGTGATTACCTGGGAGTACCCTCCGTATGTTGTGGGCGGCATTGGCACCCATGTGGCGCAGCTCACCCCGTGGCTGGGCGGCGTGCATGGTGACAACGGCGCTGAGCCGATCCACATTGATGTGCTGACCACCCACTTTGCGGGCGGGCCTTCGCTTGAGGTGTACAACGAGTTCATCACAATTCATCGCGTCGATGTGCCGGTTACAGATGCGCTCGACTGGTACAACAGCGTGGTGGACAGCAATTCGGCCTTCGTGGAGTATGGCCGCCAGCTTGCCACAACGCGCAGCTATGATCTCATCCACGTGCACGACTGGCTGACGGCCGAAGCAGGCATCATCCTCAAGCATCAGTGGAAAACGCCGCTGCTCGTCACAATCCATGCCACGGAACGGGGCCGCCATCAGGGCTGGCTGCCCTCCAGCACCAGCCAGCAGATTGACAATCTGGAGCGCAACGTTGTCTACGAGGCATGGCGTGTGGTGGCGTGCAGCAACTTCATGCGCGACGAACTGACACACTGGTTTGCGTTGCCTGCCGACAGGGTCATTGTCATCCCCAACGGCATCGACACATCACTCATTCGCGTGTGCCCTGAGGCCGAACTGGATGCAATGCGCATGCACTATGCGCGCCACGGCGAGCGATTGCTCTTCTATGTGGGGCGCATTGTGCACGAGAAGGGCGTCCACCTGATTGTGCGCGCCATGCCGCGCATTCTTGCCGAATACCCCAACACGCGCCTGCTGGTGGCGGGCAAGAACGGCCAAAAGCTCTTCTCGCTGGCCTACGAACTGGGTGTAGAAAATCAGGTTGAATTCCTGAACTATATTGATGACGATGTACGCGACTGCCTCTATCAGACGGTCGATGCAGCCATCTTCCCCAGCCTCTACGAACCCTTTGGCATTGTCGCGCTGGAAGCCATGGCCAACAACTGTAACGTGATTGCCAGCGAAACGGGCGGCCTAGGCGAAGTTGTACACCACGAAGTCAACGGCCTCACCGTCATTCCGGGCGATGCCATGAGCATTGTGTGGGCGGTGAATCGCCTCTTCAGCGACCCTGAGGCGGCAGAGGCGCGCCGCGCCGCAGCGATCATTGATGTGAACCAGCGCTACCGCTGGAATCAGATCGGCGCGCAAACCACACAGCTCTACACGCAAATTGTAACCGAACGCCAGACCGTCGTTTGGTAGATCTTTGGTAGATCAAGGGTAATCCACAGCGTGTGCACGCTGTGGATTACCCCTCAGCTTCCCCAGCCGCCGCCGCCGGGCGTCTCAATGATCAGCCGGTCGCCGGCGGCCACACGGCGCGTAAACTTGGATGGCAACTGCTCCTCGCCACCCCCGGCGCGCAGCAGCCGATTGCGCCCCACCATGCCTGCCTCGCCACCGGCCGCGCCCCACGGCGCCACCGCGCGCCGCTCGCTCAGCATTGTCACCACCGCCGGCCCCAGAAAGAGATAGCTGCGCACAATGCCGTCGCCACCGCGGAAGACGCCCGCGCCGCCGCTCCCCGCGCGCAGCCCATAGCGTTCAATGCGCAAGGGGTAGGCCATCTCCAGCGCTTCAATGGGAGTGTTCAGCGTGTTGGTCATATGCACCTGCACGCCGCTCAGTCCATCACCCTGCGCCGACGCGCCCATACCGCCGCCAATGGTCTCGTAGTAGGCAAAGGGTGCGTGTTGGCCGCCCTGTTGGCCGCCCTGTTGGCCGCCAATTGTCAGGTTGTTCATTGTCCCCTGAGACGCCGCGGCCGACTGCGCGGGCAGCGCCAGGGCCAGCGCGCCCAGCACAACGTCTACAATGCGCTGCGATGTCTCCACATTGCCCCCTGCCACCGCCGCGGGAGACCACGCGTTGACAAGTGAATTCTCCGGCGCGCGCACGTCAATCGGCGTAAGGCAGCCATCATTCATGGGCGCATCTTCACCCACCAGGCAGCGCACGGCGTAGTAGCAGGCCGATTGTGTAATCGCGATCACGGCGTTGAGCGACGTGGGCATGACGGGCGCGCTGCCTGCAAAGTCGAAGATCACGTTGCCGCCCGCTGCATCGTGCGCCACGGTAGCCGTCACGCAGATTGACGCCAGGCTGACTGTATCCCCCTCCACAAGCTCAATCACATCTTCATACGCGTAGGCGCCCACGGGCCACTGCGCCAGGGCGGCGCGCGTCAACCGCTCGCTATAGTCCAGCAGATGATCACTGTAGGCCGCCAGTTCGCCGGGGCCGTGGGCGGCGGCCAGTTCGCGCAGGCGGCGCTCGCCAATCGCGTGGGCGGCGCGCTGCGCGGCAATGTCGCCGCGGCGCTCGTCGGGCGTGCGCACATTGCGCAGGATAAGGCGCAGCAGATCATCATTGCGCACACCCGCTCGCTCCAGCTTCACAGGCGGCACGATAATGCCTTCCTGGTAAATCTCGGTGGAGAGCGGGAGCGAGCCGGGCGTCATGCCACCCACATCGGCGTGGTGGGCGCGGCTGGCCACAAAGAAGGCGGGCACGCTTTGCTCGTCCACCGGGCCGAAGAAGACGGGAGAAAGCATTGTAATGTCGGGCAAGTGGTTGCCCCCGGCGAAGGGATCATTGACGATCACGCAATCCCCCAACGCCCACGGCTCGCCGGCGGCGGCATAGTGCGCCAGAATTGTGCGCACGCTGGTGGGCATGGCGCCCAAATGCGCAGGGATGTGCGCGGCCTGTGCCACCATGCGCCCCTGCGCGTTAAAGAGCGCGCACGAGAAGTCGAGCCGCTCCTTGATATTGGGGGAATAGGCGGTGCGGCGCAGCGCCACGCCCATCTCTTCGGCAATACCGGCGAAGCGGTGGCGGTAGACTTCAAGCAGGATGGGGTCGTAGGTGGCTGAAGGCATAGGATGGTTTCGGGGTTGCTGGTTAAGGGTTTGCAGGCTGGCACATTGGACATGCGTGCGCAGCCATCAATTCGCAGTTTTCTCCATCACCACATTCCCCCACGCATCCACAGTCGCCCCCCAGCCGGGCAGCACAACCGTGGTGGTGTCATACTGCAAAATGAGCGCAGGGCCGCTGAGGCGGTTGTTGGGCTGGAGCAACAAGCGATCGTAAAGCGGGGTGGCGGTGGGACCTGCTGCGCTGAACCAAATCGGGCGCTCACCCACACACGCCGGCGCAGCATCAGCCGCGCCGGCAGACAAGGCGGGCAGAGCCGCTTCTGCGCCGGGGGCCTCGGCGCGCAGGCGCAGCGTCACCACCTCTACGGCTTCGCTGCGCGTGGCATAGCCGTAGCGCTGGGCGTGCAGGCCGTGGAAGGCGTCAAGCGCGTTGGCCAAGGCAATCGGCGTAATCTCCCCCGCGCAATCCAGCGCCAGCGGCACACCCAGCTCGTAGCTTTGGCCGCGGTAGCGGAGATCGAGCGTGGCCGTCAGCGCAGGTTCCGCGACGCCCTCTGCGGCGAGCACGCTGCGCACGCGCACTGCTAGCAGAGCGAGGGCGCTGGACACCGGCGCGGGGTCGTCCACAAGGGTAGCGGCCATGTACAGAATCGAATGCGATGCCTCTGTGGCAATGCCCGCCACCAACATGCCATAGGCGCTGAGTACGCCGGGGAATGGGGGCACAAGAATGCGGCGAACACCCAGCGCGTTGGCCAGATCGCAGGCGTGCAGCGGCCCCGCGCCGCCAAAGGGCAGGAGCGTGAAGGCGCGCGGGTCGTGGCCCCGCTCCACCGAGACGCGCCGCAATGCGCGCTCCATGGTGGCGTTGACCACGCGCAACACGCCCAGCCCCGCCTCTTCGGCAGAGAGGCCGAGTGCGTTGCCCAGCCGTTCAAGCACGGCGCGCGCCGCAGCCTCGTCCAGCGCGACATCACCCTTGCCTCCCAAAAATCCTTGCGGCGGCAAGCGCCCCAGCAGCACATTGGCATCTGTCACAGTAGGCTCTGTGCCGCCGCGCCCA
>DIAV01000272.1:8998-13683 GCA_002415895.1 Anaerolineales bacterium UBA5069
CCCACAGTATGAATGTCAATCACAGGCAGGCGCAGGGGCAGGTCGCCAATCTGACTTTCGGCCGTGGTGGGGATGGAGCCGTCGCACAGGGCGACATCAGTGCTTGTGCCCCCCATGTCAAAGGTGATCAAGCGGGCAGGCGCGGCAGGGGCGGCGGAGGCAGCCTGCTGCGCCACGGCAAACGCGCCCACCACGCCCCCCGCCGGGCCGCTGAGCACAAGGCGCGCCGGCTCGCGCGCCGCCTGCGCCAGCCCAATCGCGCCGCCGTTGGATTGCATGATGCGCACAATGGGCGCACTTGGGCCCTCTGCCGCGCTTTCTGCCGCGCCCGCAGCGCCACCACCCGCCAGGATATGCGCAAGGCGCTCGAGGTAGCGCGCCACCATGGGCTGCACATACGCGTTGATCGCCGTTGTGGCCGTGCGCTCGTACTCGCGGTATTCGGGCAGGATGGCGCTGCTTAGCGAAATGGGCAGATCGGGCAGCCGCGCACGCACAATCGCGGCGGCGCGCTGCTCATGTTCAGGGTTGCGGAAGGAAAAGAGAAAGACAATCGCGAGACTTTCGACAGCGCTTGCGGGATTTGCTGCGCGTTCTGCGGCCAGCCGTTCGGCCAGCGCCGCGACAGCCGCCTCATCCAGCGGCGTAACCACATTGCCCTGTGTGTCAAGCCGCTCGGCCACCTCAAAGCAATGGCGCGCATCCACCAGCGCGGGCGGTCGCTCCTGGTGCAGGCGGTAGAGGAAGGGGCGATTCTGCCGCCCGATTGTCAGCACATCACCAAAGCCCGCAGAGGTGAGTAGCGCCGTGCGCGCGCCGCGCCGCTCGAGCAGCGCGTTTGTGGCCACCGTCATCCCGTGGATGATCTGAGGCAACAGGTCGGCGTCGAGTGCCAGCGCATCCAGACCGGTGATAATCGCCTGGCTCTGGTCGGCGGGCGTTGTGGAGAGCTTGAAAATGCGCAGCGCACCCCTGTGCAGAAGCACAAAATCGGTAAAGGTTCCGCCCACATCAATACCCACAAGGGGCCGATCATGGGGCCGATCAAGAGCATGGTTGCGTGCGTGCGGCGGGTGAGATGTCTGCTCCACATCGCGCTGTAATTCGCGCATATCGAAATTGGTTGCCTCACAGGATAAAGTTGGGGTACAATGATCAGGACGTTGATGATCGCTCGTAATGCAAGCAATCGCTCCACTACACAATACATGGGAGCACCCTCGCAGCAAAGCGCAGCAAACCAACCCATCTTACACATTTTCAAGGAGTCGTAGAAAATATGCGCAAACAATCGCGTCTGTATGGCCTGATCACCTTGATGGCTGTCGTAGCAATGCTGGCTGTTGCCTGTGTGGCCCCTGTGGCGCCGGCAGCCGCGCCCGCCGCGCCCGCCGACACCGAAGCCGCAGCCCCTGCCGCACCTGCTGCCGACATCAAGATTGGCCTCGTCACCGACGTCGGCCGCATCAACGACCGCTCGTTCAATCAGTCCACGTGGGAAGGCGTCGTCCAGATCGGCACCGAACTGGGTCTGGTCGAGGGCGAAGGCTTCAAGTATATCGAGACGCAGGACCCCAAGGACTATGCCGACAATATCCAGCAGTTTGTGGATGCCGGCTTCAACATCGTCGTGACAGTGGGCTTTGCGCTGGCCGAGGCGACCAATGCCGCCGCCGCCGAGAACCCCGACATGTACTTCATTGGTGTAGACCAGTTCCAGGGTGAGGCGCTGCCCAATGTGGCCGGCCTCGTCTTTAACGAGGACAAGGCGGGCTTCCTGGCCGGTGCGCTGGCCGCCAGCCTGAGCAAGACGGGCACCATTGCCGCCGTGCTGGGCACGGACCTTGTGCCGCCGGTGGTTGCCTTTGGCGCAGGCTATGAATTCGGCGCCAAGTACATCAACCCCGACATCAACGTCACCACCACCTTCCACCCCGGCGAGATTTCGCAGTCGTTCGTTGACCCCGAATGGGGCGCGGCGACAGCACGCCAGGCGCTTGACCAGGGCGCAGACATTATCTTCGGCGCCGGCGGACAGACAGGCAACGGCGCGCTGCAGGAAGTTGCTGCCGCCGAAGGTGCAGGTACAACCCTCTTCTGCATCGGCGTAGACACCGACCAGTGGGAGACCCTCCCGGCCGCTCACCCGTGCCTGGTTTCCAGCGCGATGAAGCTGCTCACCCCGAGCGTGGCCTCCATTGTGCAGCAGTATGTGGACGGCGCCCCGGTCTCCGGCAATTACTTTGGCCCGACTGGCCTGGCCCCCTTCCACGATTTCGAAGCTGCCGTTCCGCAGGAAGTCAAGGATAAGTTGGCCGAAATTGACGCCGCGCTGCAGGATGGTTCGCTGCAGACTGGCTACGTGCCCTGATCTAACCTGCTGCATGAACGGGAGGCATGGGCAACTGTGCCTCCCGTTTTTTGTAGGCAAAGAGAAGGACGATAATTGATCATGGATAACCGGTAAATTGTAACTGGTAAATTGTAAGTGGCCATGGGTAAGTGGTCATGGATCATCGGCTGTTGCCGCACGCGAATCGATTACCAGTTACCACTTACCAGTTACCAGTTATCCATGATCAATTGTTGATTTTCTCCTCGCCCTCCCCTCGACTCCACTCCCTACACCGGAGGTTCTATGACCTCTGCAGCACCGACGGCAACCACGCCGCCTGAATCATCGCCTTCGCCCGAATCATCAAACGCGGCCACCAATCGCCGCATTCTCGATGCGCTGCTCATCCCCATTTTGGCCGTCTTCACGGCGTTGGTGATTGGCGGCATCATCATGCTCATCTTTGGCGACAACCCCATCGCGGCCTATCGCGGCCTCTTTAGCGGCGCGTTTGGCGATGCGCGCGGCTGGGCTGCCACCGTGCGCAAGATGACCCCGCTCATCCTCACCGGCCTCTCGGTGGCGGTGGCCTTCAAGGCGGGTCTCTTCAACATTGGCGCATCGGGGCAATTCATCATGGGCTCCGTCGCTTCGGTGGCCGTGGGCATCAACTTTGAGGGCATGTCGCCGTGGCTGCACGCACCGCTGGCGCTGCTGGCCGGTATTGCCGCCGGCGCAATCTGGGGCGCGATCCCCGGCATCCTCAAGGTCTACACGGGCGCGCATGAGGTCATTGTGACCATCATGCTCAACTATGTGGCCAGCCTCTTCGCCTCGTGGACAGTTTACGCGGGCGGCACGCGCGGGCAATCCACAGGGCCGCTATGGGATCCAACCGCAGGCGCCCGCTCCGAAACACCGGACGTGCTGGCAAGCGCGCAGTTGCCCTGGATCTTCGCCCCGCCCTACCGCATTCACTGGGGCGTGGCGCTGGCCCTGATCACAACGGTCGTCATCTGGTGGGTAATCTATCGGATGACGCTGGGCTTTGAGATTCGCACCGTGGGCGAGAACCCCAGGGCCGCAAAGTATGCGGGCATGAAAGTGAACTGGGTTGTCATCCTGGCGATGATTATTGCAGGCGGGCTGGCCGGCCTGGCGGGCGGTATTGAGACGCTGGGGCTCAACCACAAATTTGCCACAGAGTTTACCGGCGCCGTGGGATTTGACGGCATTACAACCGCGCTGCTGGGGCAGAACAACCCCTTTGGCGTGGTGCTTGCCTCCTTTCTGATCGGTGCCATGGATGCAGGCGGCACACGCATGCAATTTGATTCAGGCGTGTCGGCCGATATCATCGGCGTCATCCAGGGGTTGGTGCTGGCCTTTGTGGCCGCGCCGCTGATTGTGCGCCAAATCTACCGCATCCATGTGCAAGTCAAGAGCAGCAGCGGCCCAGGCTGGGGAAAGTGAGGCGAAGATGGTCGGCGCACCCGCAATGACAAGCAGCATAGAGCCGCGCAGAAGCCGCTGGAGCAACACGGCAATCTTCCTGAGCGTCTTTTTAACGGCATTTTTGATTATGGCCTTTCTGGTCAGCACGACATCGCTTAACCAGTATGTGTGGTTGCGCATCTTCTTTGGCATTAGCGCGCTCAACTTTATGTTGCGCGCCTCCGTGCCGCTGATTCTGGGCGCGCTTTCGGGCATCCTCTGCGAGCGCACGGGCATCGTCAACATTGGCATCGAAGGCATGATGCTGGCGGGCGCGTTTGCTGCATTTGTGGCCAAGGTGGCAACGAACAGTTGGCCGCTGGCGTGGAGCCTCTTTTTTGGCGTGGCGGTGGCGCTGCTTGTGGGCGGGCTGATGGGGCTGCTCCACGGCGTGCTCTCCATCCGCTACCGCATGAACCAGATCATTTCGGGCACAGTGCTCATTATTCTGGCACAGGGGTTCACCTCCTACCTCTTTCAGAGCGAATGGGTGTCGGAGGGCAAGTTTGGCCCGGTGGCCATTCCATTGCTCTCGAAGATTCCCGTGATCGGGCCTGTGCTCTTCAGCAACGCGCCGCTCACATATGTCACGCTGATTCTGGTGGTGGTGGTGCATTTCGCGCTCTTCCACACGCGCTGGGGTTTGCGCACGCGCGCTTGCGGCGAGCACCCGCGCGCCGCCGACACGGTGGGCATCCGCGTAAACCGCTTCCGCTACGTAAACACCTCGCTGGGCGGTGCGCTGGCGGGCCTGGCGGGTGGCTTCCTCGTGCTTGAAGCAGTGGGCCAGTTCCAGGAAGGCATGACGGCGGGGCGCGGCTTCATTGCGCTTGCCGCCATGATCTTCGGCAACTGG
>DIAV01000221.1:0-2207 GCA_002415895.1 Anaerolineales bacterium UBA5069
CGACACCCGACACCCGACAATGACCGAACTCTTCACCGTCCGCACACCCGCCGCCGCGTGGCAAACGTTTCTGGCGCACTTCCGGCCCACTGTGCGCAGTGAGACGCTGCCCACGTGGGATGCGCTCGGCCGCGTGCTGGCCGCGCCCATCGTCTCGCCGCAGGATTTGCCCACCTTCGCGCGCTCCACCATGGATGGCTACGCCGTCAATGCGGCCGACACCTATGGCGCGTCGCCCGGGCTGCCCGCCTTCCTGACGGTTGTGGGCGAGGCCGCCATGGGGCGTGCGATCACGCAGCCTGTGGACGTGGGCGAGGCGATGCTTGTGCATACGGGCAGCATGATCCCGCCGGGGGCCAACGCAGTCGTCATGGTCGAGCAGACGCAGCGTGTGGACGACGCAAGCATTGAGGTAATGAGGGCCGTGGCGGAAGGCGAAGCGGTGCTTCAGGTGGGCGAAGATGTGCGCTACGGCGAGGAACTCTTCGCCGCGGGCCACCTGCTGCGCCCGCAGGATATAGGTGGGCTCGTGGCGCTGGGGATTACGCAGGTGGACGTAGCCGCAAAGCCGTGCGTCGCCATCATCTCCTCGGGGGATGAGGTGGTGCCGCCTGAGGCCGTCCCTGCGATTGGGCAGGTGCGCGACATCAACTCCTATGCGCTGGCGGCGCTTGTGCAGCGCGCCGGCGGCGAGCCGCTGCGCATGGGCATTGTTGCCGATCAGCGCGATCTGCTTGAGGCCGCCGCCGCGCACGCCTATGCCCAAAGTGACATGGTGATCTTCTCGGCGGGGAGTTCGGTGAGCGATCGGGACATCACCGCGGCGATTATTCAGGGGCTGGGCGCGCCGGGCGTGCTGGTGCACGGTGTCAGCGTCAAGCCGGGCAAACCCGCGATTCTGGCCGTGTGCAACGGCAAGCCGGTCTTTGGGCTGCCGGGCAACCCTGTCTCGGCCATGGTCATCTTTGATCTCTTTGTGGGGCCGGCGCTGCGGTTGATGATGGGTGCAGGCGCGCCTGTGCAGACGCGCGTGCAGGCTCGGCTCGCGCGCAACCTCGCCTCCGTCACCGGCCGCGAGGATTACGTGGCCGTGCGCCTTGAAGAACGCGACGATGGCCTCTGGGCCGTGCCCGTGCTGGGCAAGTCCAACCTAATCTACACGCTTGTCCACGCTGACGGTACCGTGATTGTGCCGCTCGACTCGAACGGCGTGGCCGCAGGCACAGCGGTTGAGGTGCTCCTATGACGCACGCGCAAAATCCCACGCAGGTCCCTTACCTGCATGATATTGGCATGGAGGAAGCGCTGGCTGCCTGGTACGCCGCGCTGGGCGACGTTGGGCTGCTGGCCCCCTTTGAGGCCGAGACAGTCGCGCTGGATGCGGCGCTGGGCCGCGTCACCGCGGCGGCGGTGTGGGCGCGCATCTCCTCGCCTCATTACCACGCCAGCGCCATGGACGGCTACGCGTTGCAGGCAGACGCAAGCCGCGGCGCATCCGAAACAAGCCCCGTGCGGCTGCGTGTGGGCGAAGCTGCGTTTTATGTGGACACTGGCGACCCGCTGCCTGCCGGTACGAACAGCGTCGTCATGATTGAAGCCGTTCAGCACGTGCAGGAGGGCGGCGACACATTCATCGAGATCATCAGCGCGCTGCCGCCCTGGAGCCACGTGCGCGCGATGGGTGAGGACATGGTGGCGAGCGAGTTGGTGCTGCCGGCCAACCACAGGCTGCGCCCGCAGGATTTGGGCGCGCTGGCAGGCTCGGGCCATGTGGGTGTAACCGTCTACCGGCGGCCGCGCGTCGCCATTATTCCCACAGGCACAGAACTGGTGCTGCCGGGCGCGCCGCTGAAACCCGGCGACATCATTGAATACAACTCGCTGGTGCTGGGCGCGCAGGCGCAGGAAGCGGGCTGCGACGTCACCCGTTACCCAATCCACAGCGACGACCGTGCCGCCATTCTGGCCACAGTGGAGGCGGCGCTTGTCGCGCACGACCTCGTGGTGGTCAACGCCGGTTCATCGGCTGGCTCCGAGGATTTCACCGCCTCGATTGTGCAGGAACTGGGCACGCTCTGCGTGCATGGCATTGCCATGCGCCCGGGCCACCCGGTGATTCTGGGTGCTGCAAGCGCCGGTGGCCGGGGCCGGGCGCTGGTGGGCGTGCCGGGCTATCCCGTCTCTGCAGCCATGACCTTCGACATTCT
>DIAV01000221.1:2361-2877 GCA_002415895.1 Anaerolineales bacterium UBA5069
CAGTCTCGCCCATGGGTGAGGACGAGTTTCTGCGCGTGGCCGTGGGGCGGGTGGGCGAACGGATTGTAGCCACGCCGCTGGCCGGCGGTGCAGGGGTCATCACCTCGCTTGTCAAGGCGGACGGCATTGTCACCATTCCGCGCTTCAGCGAGGGCAGGCACGCGGGTGAAACGGTGGATGTGCAGCTATTGGTTGAGCCGCGCAGCATTGACAATACGATTCTGGCGATTGGCAGCCACGACATGACGCTCGATCTGCTGGCGGACCTGCTGCGCCGGCGCACGCCCACCTTGCGCATGGTCTCTGCGCACGTGGGTTCCTACTCGGGGCTGCTCGCACTCCAGCGCGGCGAGGCGCACCTGGCGGGTTCTCACCTGCTCGATGAAGAAACGGGCGATTACAACCTGGGCAGTATTGACAAACTGCTGGTCGCGCACGGCATCCACGGCGTGCTGCTGGGCTTTGTCCACCGCACGCAGGGACTCATGACGCCGCCCGGCAACCCCAAGGGGATTC
>DIAV01000221.1:3084-3479 GCA_002415895.1 Anaerolineales bacterium UBA5069
CAGGAGTACACGCATCTGGCTGTGGCCGCAGCTGTTGCCTCGGGCGCGGCCGATTGCGGTCTCGGCATCCTCGCAGCCGCACGCGCGCTGGGGCTCGACTTTGTGCCCCTCTTTGGCGAACGCTACGACCTGGTGATTCCCCAGACGCACTACGCGAGCGACTTGCTCGCGCCGCTGCTCGCGCTCATGCGCGACCCCGCAGCAGGCTTCGCGCAGGCCGTGCAAGCCCTCGGCGGCTACGAAACCGCGCACATGGGGCAGGTGCTCGCGACCTTCTAGCGCCACAGCAACAACAGCCACATCTTCAACGCAAAGGCACAAAGGAACGCAAAGAAACGCAAAGGAACAGCCAGCAGACGACCTAAGCTCAGCAAATGCTTTTCCATTGCGTTTCT
>DIAV01000295.1:0-136 GCA_002415895.1 Anaerolineales bacterium UBA5069
GACCTCGTCGCGCTGACGATCAACGAGCGCGCGGTGCTCGCACCCAGCAGCGCACTCTTCCTGCCGCTGGTTGAAAAGTAGAAGCAGTGGGAGGACCAAGCAGGCGTACATAAAGCGAGGCTTCCGATTTCGGAAG
>DIAV01000295.1:258-2737 GCA_002415895.1 Anaerolineales bacterium UBA5069
GCGAGGCTTCCGATTTCGGAAGCCTCGCTTTATTTACTCATCTATTGTGCGGGTTCGAGGTTGTAGACCAGCCGCTCGATCACCCAGCAGCCGGCGATTTTCTGCAACTGCCAGCGGTCGCCCGCCTGGGAGAGTTCGCTGCCAATGTGCGTGGTGGAGGTGACCACGGCGCTGTCGCCATTTTCGCCGCCAATGACAATCTCCATGTCGGCGGGTGCGGCGGCCTGGGGCGCGCCGGGGAAGACTGTGCGCACGTAGCGGTGGCGCACGGCATCCTCGCCCATCCAAAGCTGGTCGTCGCTCTCGTCGGCGGGCGTGTTCTTGGCGTTGACCACGCGCCCGGCATCGGCCCAGAGCGCCATGAGGGGGTCAATCTGCTGGCTCACCATGAGTTCGCTTTCGGCGCGCAGCACGGCGCGGATTTGCGCTTCGTCATCCGCGCCGCCGCCTGCGCTGCCGCCGTCGATTGCGAGTGTGCAGGAGCCAACCTGCGGCGCGGCTGTGGGTGGTGGTGGCGGCGGTGCGGGCGCGGGGGCTGTGCAGCCCGCCAGGAGCGCCAACAACGGGGGCAGCAGGAGCTGCAGGATTAGGGGTGTGTGTGCGCGCGGGCTGGGCATGCGGGTTAGTGTGCTGCGCTTTGCGCTGGCATCTGCGCGGTGGCGGCGGGCGTGGTGGCGTTAAAGAACTGGCGCACGAAATCTTCCTGAATCGCCAGCGTCTCCTCCAGCGTGCCCATGCGGCTGGCGGTGAGCTTGAAGAGCACAATGCCATCCGAGAGCGAGCGCTCGGCATTGGGGAAGAGATAGAAGTAAAAGACGACGTGCTGCGTGGGTTTTTCCTCGCCGGGGAGCTGCTTGTGCGCGTCGAGGTAGAGGCCGTAGATGCTGCCGCCGCCTGCCAGCGGAACGGGGTGGGAGCCGAGGTTGTACTGCCAGCCGTCGGCGTCGTAGCAAATATCGGGGGCATGGAAGGGCTGCGAGCTGCGCCCGCCCACCATGCTCAGCCACATGGGCTGGCCCGCACTGTTGCGGTAGAGGCGCTGCACATACTGTTCAGGCTGCAGGAGGATGAGCACCTCCTGATTCTCCTCGGGGCGCACCTCGCCGGTCCAATCGCCCACCACCAGCGGCACATCATTGAGGTCGTGGTCCAGATCAAAATGGCTAATCGCGCTGACTGTGCTCTCGCGCGGGGTGCGCTGCCAGAAATCGAGGTCGCTCACATAGGTGATGGCGGGCGCGGTTGTGCTTGTGGCCGCGGTGTCGGGCAGGGTGCGTGCCGGCCAGTAGACGAAGGCTGCGGCGGCTATCAGCAGGAGGAGCGCGCCGCCCACGGCCAGCGTGTAGGCGCGGCCCGGCGCAGAGTGCGCGTGGGGCGCGCTTGTCGCATCGGCGGGTGGGATTGATGGCGTGTCGGTGTGCGTGGCGGTGTCGGTGTTCATGGGGTTGCGTTGGGTCAGATCACGTTGGCGCGCAGGCTGCGCATGCCCAGCATGCGCGAAAGCGGATAGATGAGCAGGAGCACGCCAATAAAGAAAATAAAGCCTGAATAGTCGTGGTAGAAGACAAAGGCGGCATCCGCCCCCCAGGCGCGCGCCACAAAGAGCAGCGATGAGACGCGCAAGATGTTGCCCAGCAGCGCCAGCGGCACGGCCAGCAGCACCAGCAGCAGCCGCGCCCAGAGCGGGCCATCCAGCAAATAGGCCAGCAGCGTCATGAGGGCGAAGAGTGTAATCAACGAGTTGACGCCGCTGCACTGTGCGCCAATCACCAGATCGGCATTGGGCAGGGTTACAGCGTTGCCCACAATTGTGACATCCAGCCCCAAAAATTGCACAACTGCGCCCGAGCAGACGCCGGTGAAGAGCGCCAGCGGCAGCGTGGAGCGCTCGATAAGCGGCAGCGGCACCATAAAGGCGAGGTAGCCAATGGGAAAGGCCAGCGTGCGCGCGGCCTGGCTTCCGCCCACCAGCCAGACACCGCCGGCGATCAGGCCGATCATGGCAAAGGATGCAAGGTACCAGGCGCGCTGGTTGACGAACCAGAGGTAGAGCGCCAGCGCCACGGCCAGCAGCAGCAGGCCGCCCAGGCTGTTGTGGCCGGGCCGCCATGCAAATGCATCATCGCGCCGTATGCGCTGGTAGCCAAGAAAGAGGCAGAGGGGAACAATCAGAATGCCGTGGCTGTAGTAGTCGTTGCCCATCCACTCGCCCCACAGCCACTGCCAGGTGGGCAGGGTGAGCAGGACGAAGGCGATGGCCAGCAGCAGGGGCAGTGCCAGGCTTTGCACGCTGCTGGGCTTCGATGTGGTCTGCTTCATGCAAGCAAGGCCCGGGCTGACAAGCGGCGCACAATGGACGCACGGGGCGCGACTGGAGCAAGTGCACAGCGCGCAAAGTACCGGCGCCGCGCTCGGCCAGAATACCATTAAGGTGCGGGTGCGTCAATGCGGGTGGCGCGCAGCAGCCTGATTGCGTTGC
>DIAV01000295.1:2932-3886 GCA_002415895.1 Anaerolineales bacterium UBA5069
GAGGATTAGGGGTATTTCGACGTCCCATGCAAGGTTGACAAGTTCGTGCATGAGTGTGCGTTGGGTGTGGACTTGGGATGGCCCGAATACCATTGTCGGGGGAATGTGCGGTGATTTTATGACAATACCAAGTGCGGTGTTTAGCGTGCCACGTAGGTATTCTGGCGCGTCCGTTGGGGACGCGTATCGTGTGATGTCCTATTCGGTTGGATTGTTTGCCAGAAAGGTCTGTACGCTTCCAGGCATTGCCTCTAGGTTGTCTCGGAGTTTGGCTGCGAAGTCGTTGGGCCATTGCTTCTCTGCTGCGATCTTTTGGAGATGCTCTCGAAGTCCAGGGTTGGCACGCCGTGTCGCATTAGGAGTGCCCTGTACTCTGGGTTTACGGGCGAATGGATTCCAGTTGCGGCCTCTAATTTCTGGAGAAACGCTTCCACTTCCGCCGCTCGTTGCGCTAGTGCGTCCATATTCATCCCCCTGTCGGGCTATCACGGTGCAGACTTTGGCTGTGAGTTCGTCCGCTATGTTGCGTGCGTCGGCTACCGCGTTGATTGCGTGTTTCAATCCCCTTACGAGGATTAGGGGTATTTCGACTTCCTGGCGTGGTTGAAAGGTTCATAAGACATGCTCGACGGTTTCAATCCCCTTGCGAGGATTAGGGGTGTTTCGACCTTCATCACCTCGAGTTGGGCCGTGATTGATGAGTTGGTGTTTCAATCCCCTTGCGAGGATTAGGGGTGTTTCGACCACAAGGAGACAACTAGACCTATGTCCTACCAGCAAATGTTTCAATCCCCTTGCGAGGATTAGGGGTGTTTCGACCAGCGTTCCGCATGGCGGGTTGGGCAGGCACGGAGCGGTTTCAATCCCCTTGCGAGGATTAGGGGTGTTTCGACCCTACACAACCGTCGAAGAACGCAACCGCGTCATCTAGGAGTTTCAATCCCCTTGCGAGGA
>DIAV01000109.1:0-1177 GCA_002415895.1 Anaerolineales bacterium UBA5069
CCAACCTGCGCCTTTTGCGCCCTACCGACAGCTTTGCCCGCCGGCACCTGGGGCCGCGCTCTGGTGATCTGCCCGCAATGCTCGCTGCGATTGGCGTCGCCTCGCTGGATGAACTGATCGAGCAGACTGTCCCCGCCAACATCCGCATGCAGCGCCCGCTGGATTTGCCCGCGGCGCGCACGGAGTCCGAAGTGCTGGCCGACCTGCGCGCGCTGGCCGTGCAGAACAAGGTCTACCGCTCCTACATTGGCATGGGCTACGCCGACACCATCACCCCGCCGGTGATTCTGCGCAATATCATGGAGAACCCGGGCTGGTACACGCAGTACACGCCCTACCAGGCCGAGATTGCCCAGGGGCGCCTGGAGGCGCTGCTCAACTTCCAGACAATGATCATGGAACTGACGGCGCTGGACATTGCCAACGCGTCCATGCTGGACGAAGCCACCGCGGCCGCCGAGGCGATGACGCTCTGCAAGCGCGCCATGAAGAGCGGCTCCAGCGCCAACACCTTCCTTGTGGCCGATTCCGTGCACCCGCAGACGATTGACGTGGTGCGCACGCGCGCCAAACCGCTGGGCTATACCGTTGAGGTATCCGACCCGGCCACGTGGCAGGTGGATGGCTCGGTCTTCGGCATTCTGCTCCAATACCCCGACACGCGCGGCCGCATTGCAGACTACGCCGCGCTGGCCGCACAGGCGCACGCCGCAGGTGCGCTGGTGGTCGTTGCCGCCGACCTGCTGGCGCTGACTCTGCTCAAGGCCCCCGGCGAATTTGGCGCCGATGTGGCAATTGGCAACACACAGCGCTTTGGCGTACCCATGGGTTATGGTGGCCCGCACGCCGCCTATATGGCCACGCGCGATGCCTGGAAGCGCATTATGCCGGGCCGCCTCATTGGCGTCTCGCAGGATGCGCAGGGCAACCCCGCCATGCGCCTCTCGCTGCAAACGCGCGAGCAGCACATTCGCCGCGACAAGGCCACAAGCAACATCTGCACAGCGCAGGTGCTGCTGGCCGTCATGGCCTCCATGTATGCCGTCTACCACGGCCCCGCCGGCCTGCGCGAAATTGCGCAGCGCGCACACCTGCTGGCCGAGACGCTGGCGGCAGGGCTGCGCGAGCTTGGCTATACACTCTCTGATGCACCGTTCTTTGACACAGTGCTGATTAC
>DIAV01000109.1:1384-2936 GCA_002415895.1 Anaerolineales bacterium UBA5069
GCGCTGGCCGGTGCGGTCGCGCTGGAGTATCCCGAGACCGTGGCGCGCACGAGCAAATACCTGACGCACCCCGTCTTTAACAGCTACCACTCCGAAACGGAGATGCTGCGCTATATGACGCGCTTGCAGTCGCGTGACCTCTCACTGACGCACAGCATGATCCCGCTGGGCTCCTGCACCATGAAACTCAACGCCACCACAGAGATGATTCCTGTGACATGGCCCGAGTTTGGTCATCTGCACCCCTTTGCCCCGCGCAACCAGGTGGCAGGTTATGCGGAACTCTTCCGCCGCCTTGAGGCGTGGCTGGCCGAGATCACCGGCTTTGCCGCGACATCGCTCCAGCCCAACGCCGGCTCGCAGGGCGAGTACAGCGGCCTGCTTACCATTCGCGCCTATCATCACGCGCGCGGCGATGACCAGCGCAACGTCTGCCTCATCCCCTCGTCGGCGCACGGCACCAACCCTGCCAGCGCGGCGCTCGCGGGCATGGAGGTGGTGGTGGTGGCGTGCGATGCGCATGGCAACATTGACGTGGCCGACCTGCGCCTCAAAGCGGCGCAACATGCCGACAAGCTTGCTGCGCTCATGGTCACCTACCCCTCGACGCATGGCGTCTTCGAGGCGGCGATTACCGAGATTTGCGCCATTGTGCATGAGCACGGCGGCCAGGTCTACATGGATGGCGCGAACATGAACGCGCAGGTGGGGCTCTGTCGCCCGGGCGATATTGGCGCGGATGTCTGCCACCTCAACCTGCACAAGACCTTTTCCATTCCTCACGGCGGCGGCGGCCCGGGCATGGGCCCCATTTGCGTGGCTGCGCATCTGGCCCGCTTCCTGCCCGGCCACGTTGTGGTGGATGGTGTGGGCGGCGCGGAGGAGGAAGGTGCAGTTTCGGCGGGGCCGTGGGGCAGTTCAAGCGTGCTGCCCATTTCCTACGCCTACATCGCGATGATGGGGCCGGACGGACTGGCCGATGCCACGAAGTTCGCCATTCTCAATGCCAACTACATTGCGGCGCGCCTTGCCGGTCACTATGAGGTGCTCTACGTGGGCGCCAGTGGCCGCGTGGCGCATGAGTGCATCCTTGACACACGCACACTCAAGCCCTTTGCCGAGGTGGAAGATGTGGCCAAGCGCCTCATGGACTATGGCTTCCACGCCCCCACCATGTCCTTCCCCGTCCCCGGCACGCTTATGGTGGAGCCGACGGAGAGCGAATCCAAGGAAGAACTGGACCGCTTCTGCGATGCCATGATTGCAATTCGCGAGGAAGTGCGCGCGATTGAGCGGGGCGAGAGTGATGCGCAGAACAACGCCCTCAAGCATGCCCCCCACACCGCCGCCGTGATTGCCGGTGCATGGGATCGCCCCTACAGCCGCGAGCAGGCCGCCTATCCGCTGCCGTGGGTGAAGGAGCGCAAGTTCTGGCCCTATGCCTCGCGCATTGACAATGTCTACGGCGATCGCAACCTGGTTTGTGCGTGCCTGCCCGTAGAGGCATACGCGTAACGAACTCTGTACGCAGAAACAACAGAAACAACAGAAA
>DIAV01000402.1:0-488 GCA_002415895.1 Anaerolineales bacterium UBA5069
CGGGCAAAGCGCACGATGTCCCACACCCCCAGGAAGTAGCCCGCCAGCCCCGCCTGCTCGATGATCGCCAGTTCGTGCGCCAACTGCGTCAGCACCGCCGGTTGCAGGGACGGGTAGCAGCAGGGCAGGTTGGCATGGCAGAGGTGGTAGAGGGTGTGAAAAGGAGATTGAGAGATTGAGAGATTGGAGATTGGCAGCCGCACCGCCGAGAAATCCAGCGCCACACGGCACCGTTCGGCGATGGCAATGGTGTTGGCCAGGGCGTCAGGGCGCTGGGCAAAGCGCCGCGCCATTGCCGCTGGGGAGGCCAGGGCATAGTTGCTGTTGAGGGGCAGGCGCCCGGCGCGCTGGGCATCCGCCAACGTGGTGTTGTGCCGCACGGCGATCAGGGCGTCGCGCAGCAGACTGTGCGCGGGCGTGGCATAGTGCACATTGTGGGTGGCGACCAGGGGCAGTCCCACGCACCGCGCCAGGGCGATCTGCCGCCG
>DIAV01000402.1:565-4030 GCA_002415895.1 Anaerolineales bacterium UBA5069
AGCCAGTCGTCGTCAGGCAGGCCGTGGTGCTGCACCTCGACAAAGACATTGCCCGCCCCGAAGATTTTCGCCAGCCGACGCGTCGCTGCGTCCGCGCCCGCCAGATCATGGCGCAGCAGCGCGCTAGCCACCGGTCCGTGCCGACAGCCAGTCAGGGCGATCAGCCCATGGACGTGGGTGGCCAGTTGCTCCCAGGTGAGGGCGGGCGGGAGCTTGCCGAGCCAGGGTGTGGATTGGGAAGTGGTGAGCGGTTGCGTAGATGAATGTTGGCGGCTGGCGGTGATGAGTTGGCAAAGGTTGGCGTAGCCCGCCTGGTTTTCAGCCAGCAGGGTCAGGTGAACGTCATCAGCCAGCGTGACTTCGGCGCCGAAGATGGCGTGCAGACCGGCGCGCTGCGCCGCCCGCCAGAAACGCACGACGCCCGCCAGCGAGTCGTGGTCGGTCAGCGCCAGCCCAGTCAGCCCCAGTTCGACGGCGTCGGCGACCAGTTCTTCAGGCGCCGAGACGCCATCCAGCAACGAGAAATAGCTGTGACAGTGCAACTCAGCGTACTCACTCACCCACTTACCCCTGACTCACGCCAATCCGCCAAGCCGCAAAGACACAGCGCGCTCCTCGCCCCTCATCAATCATACACCTTCGCCAGCCGCCACTCCCTGCTGACCAGATCCTGGTAAATCACACAAAAGAGACCGTCCACAGTGGTGACGGCCAGGTACTCGCGCCGGGCGCGTCCGGCCGTGCTCCACCAATCCACATCCACCTGCCAACGCTGTTGCACCTGCAATAACCGGTGCAGCCGCTTGCACCAGGTGAACGCTGTGGGACGTCCCTGCTCATCCAGGTGTACAGTGATCGCTTCGCCCTCAAGCCAGAGACGGGACATCGACAAACCGGCTGCGCCGTTCCGGCAGCGGATGGCTGGCATTGCTCTGCTGCGCCTGGAAGAAGACCGCCCCATACCGCTCTGCCAGCGGCCTTGCCAGGTCGCCCAGGGAAGCCACGCGGCTGGCGGGTGCAGCAAAGAGGCTCAACTGGGCAACCACCACTTCGCCCGTCGCCAGCAGCGTCCAACGCACACTCGTCAGCGCGCCAGGCCACGGCTGTGCGCCAAGTTGCTGCATCAATGCCGCCTCGATGCGCGCCGGCTGATTCACCGGATACACAAAGTCGAGGACACTGCCACTCTCGGCGCCGTTGGCAAAGCAATAGGCCAGGTGCAGCCGGCGGATGCCTTCCATGCGCCCCTGCTGTGTGCGCAACAACGGCTGGAGCGACGCCAGCAGGTTCGCCATCACCGGCTGCAACGAGGCGGTTGGTGGGTCGATATCGACTGTGACCGGCGGATAGGTCGTCGCCGCTGCGCCGCACACCGGGCGGTTGTCCTTGCCCCGCGCCCACTGTTGCGCCAGCTTGCCCGCTGCCCCAAAGCGCTGCCAGACCGCCGTCGCCGGCAGTTGGGCGAATTGCCCCAAGGTGTGGATGCCCAGCCACTGGAGTTGTTGCAGATGGGGCGGGGACAACGGCAGCAAGCTGATGGGCTGCCCGGCCAGAAAGCGGGCAACATCCGCCTGCTCGACCAGCTTCATGCGCCCTGGCGCCGCCCACATAGCCGCGGCGCGCGCCGTGAACTTGCTGGAATCCCAACCGAGCGCCGGTTGCAACGCCGCGCCCAATGTCCGCCGCAGCCGGCGCCCCAAGTCGGTAGCCAGCGGCTGTACCGCTGCTGTGCTGTGCGCTATCCCGTTCAGGTCGATGTAGGCCAGCCCCCACCCCTGTGACTCCACCGGCAGTTCCCACTCGCCCAGCGCCGCCAGATATGCCGTCTGGCGCGCCTGGCTGGCCTGAATGTTCAGCGGTTGCAAGTGCAGATCGGGACAGGCCAACCGGGCAGCCTGGGCGCGCACGGCGATCTGTACGCCGCTGCGCCGCGCTGCCGCGGATACAGCCACCACGCGCTCGTCCGCCCCCAGCAAGGCCAGGGGCCGCTCCGTCCACCCTGGCTGGTCGCAGCAGGCGCTGGCAATCAGGAAATTCGGAACATAGCAGCATAAGATGCCTATCGCATCATCCATCTTGCTATGCACTACCACGTCTCCCGCGCCTTCACCGTCCCGTTGAATCGAATTTCCATCGGCGCGCTGGGGAAGCCATAGACCCATTGGCTTTTGAGCAGGCGCGCCTGGGCGCGGTAGCCTTTCAGCACTCCGCTCTCTGTCAACCACTGCTCCCGCCGCATCTCGATATGCAGCGCCGCGTTCCAGCGCACCCTGCCACTCTTGTCCAGGTTGAGCCAGCGCCGCCAGGGCGGGCTGGGATCGTCCAGCATCAACAGCGCACACTGGGCAACGCGCAGTTGGGTTTGCAGACGCCCCAGGCTGGCATAGAGCCGTCGGCTCACGGCGCGGTTTGTCAGCCAGTCCGGCAGGCAGTCGATCACCACGGCGCGCAGCCGTCGCTGCTGCACCAGGTCGCCGAGCAGGTCCACCGCCTGTGGCTGCAACGACGGACGCACCACCAGTAGGGCGTCCAGGTCGACGCCACAGCGCACCAGGTAGTCAGGATCGGCGGTGCGGTTGAGGTCGAAGAGGGCAACGGTGTGGGCAACATCACCGCGCTGGTCGCGTTGTGCACTAGCCAGAAACTTACACGCCACTGTGAGCTTGCCCGAGGTCGTTCGCCCACTGAGCAGGGTGAGCGCCCCCATTGGCAGCCCTTGGCAACCCGTAATGGCGTCCAGCGCGGCAAAGCCCGTGGCAATGTGCGGGATGGCGGCTACCTGTCTGAACTCTGCGCCCGTGCGCACCGCTTGCGGGCCATACCGTTCGTGGATAGCGGTGACGGCGCTTTCCAGCCGCCGCCTTTTCGTTGCGGACATGGTTGTCCTGGACGTTTCTCTGCTGTTGGTTGGTTGATTCGCCCGGCGCAGGGTGGCGGCAGTGTGGACAATATGCGCCTGATGAGGAGATTGTACAGAACATATGTTCTATTGTCAATCCATATATTTGACATTATCGGCATTGAGTTATGCCATACGGCCCTTCTGCCCTTTGCCCATCTGGACAGTCACTGCCCCGTCCTCGGCTACGTCACCAACGTTTAGAGCGCAAAGCTCGGAATTGCGCACACCGGTGTCAAGCATGAAGAGGAGCAGCGCCTTGTCCCGCTCATACTCGCAGGCTTGTAGCGCGGCTTGCACTTCCGTCCCGGTCAGGGCCGAAAGAACTTTNNGATGTACGCTGAAGACAGTACTTCTCGCCGCTGGAGGCCAGCAAGATACGAACGAATGAGGATATGCGTCAAGTCGGCGAGGGCTATTACCTCCTGTTCGTCACAGTAGCGCAGGAACATTCCCAGCCGTTGCCGATAGAACTCAATTGTGCGTGGCGTGAACCCCCTTGCTTCACTGTCCAAATGGAACAGTGCAAGGGCGTCATGGAGAGTTGTACGTTGCTTCAAAATAGA
>DIAV01000059.1 GCA_002415895.1 Anaerolineales bacterium UBA5069
GCATAGCCATGCGGAGAGGGGAGCGCTGCGCGTAGGTCACGTCTCCGGCGTGACGCTGTTGTTGTGGGTTGTTGCACCGATCGCCAGCAGAAACGCACAGCCACAGCGTCACGCCGGAGACGTGACCCACAACGGCGCACAGCCGAGGGCCGGGAGGCCCTCCGCTACGTTTGCCGGCGCGCTTCTTCCTCCAGTACATCGTTCATGGCGGCCTGGACGTAGGGATAGGCCCACCAGACGGCGGCCATGCCAAAGAGGCCGCCTGTGAGGGTGCGTAGCAGCCAATTGCTTTCGCGCAGGCCGATCAACTGCGTACCGCCGTCAATGGCCATGGGGAGTGCCAGCAGAATGAACCATTTGATGGGCAGCGGCTTGAGCCAACTGCGCACGAATGCAAAGATCACGCCCGCGAAAAAGACAGCGCCGTAAATCGCTACATCGCGCTGGCATAGCGCTACTTTGTAGCCGATTTCGCTGTTGCCGATGAACTGGCGCTCAATCAACAGGTTGGGCGTGGCGGGCATTCCGGCTGCCAACAGTTGCTCCGCATGGGGCGCATGCCACGGGCCAAAGAGAAAATAACTGTGATCGGGCAGTTGGTGACAGGTGAAGGAGTAGAGGAAATATATGATGCGCGCCGGTTCCTCCCAACCCAGGTTGAAGAAGAGCGGTGCGAGAAAGGGGACAAATGCGTAGGCGCCCCAGGCAATGTTGAAACAAGCCAGCCAGTGGCGCGCAATCCACTGCACCACAGCCGAGGCGCCACGCGCAATGCGTGAATTATCGGCAGGGGCAGGGCTGTGGTTGGCGGGGGCTTCAGGCGGGGGCTGCGCCATGAGTGGCCTCCTCGCTCGGGCGAACGCTGTGCAGGGCATCCCACAAGGTGCGGCGCGTGTGGGGTGGGTAGAGCAGGGGGCCACCGGCAATATCCACAACGGGAATCAGGTAGCGGAACTGGGTGAAGAGCGCTGCGTCGTCCAGAATGTTGCGCTCATCAATGAGAAACGCAAACTCGGCTTGGAGATCATACAGTTCGGCTTTGCAGTCGTCGCACAGCGGGCAATCGGGCTTGCTGTAGAGCGTTACCTGCATAAGATGGATTCGGCTTTCAGTCGCTCGCGCCCTTGGCAGCGTTATCAGCGGCAATTGCATCGCGGCGGCTGCCCACAGTCGTCCCGGTGAGGAAGCCGATGTAGGCGGGCACCAGCGGCAGCACACAGGGGCTGATAAAGCTGATAATGCCGGCGAAGAAGGCCAGCGGCACGGCGCTCCAGAAGGAGACGCTGACAATATCACCACCCGTACCGGAGACAAAGCCCATCCAGTCCTCGATGCCCAGCACGAAGCTGTTGAGGCTGGAGAAGCGGGTTGTGAGCGTGCCGAGTTTGTCGAACCAGAGCAGCCACGCGACGTAGAGCAGGAAGATGCCGCTGATGATGCTGACAATGCCTGCGTGGCGATTGAGCCGCCGCAGTGCCGGGGCCATTCTGTCAAAGGCGAGGCCGGTGATCAGAAAGGGAATCCCGAGCCCCAGGCTGTAGATAAAGAGCAGCCCCGCACCCTGCGCCACGGTGGCGCTGTCGCTGGCAAGGAAGAAGATACTCGCCAGAATCGGCCCCACGCAGGGCACCCAGCCGGCGCTGAAACTCACGCCCAGCAGAAAGCTGCTGGCATAGCCCCAGCCGCGGTTCACCTCGTGCATGTCGGTAACGCGCCGCTCGGTGTAGAGCAGCGCATTGAACCAATCCAGAATGCTCACCAATGCGGCGGCAGCCGAGTTGGTGTTGATGTTGGTCTTGCTGCGAATCCACGCCGACAGGCGGCTGAAGACGCCAAAGGTGATCATCGCGAAGATGAAGAGCAAGATGGCGCCGAACTTTTGCACAATCGGCATGTACTGGTTGAGGCTGCGCCCCATGAGCCCAAACGCGGAACCCAACAGCGTGAAGACCACGGTGAAACCCAGCACAAAGGCCAGCGCATGGCTAAAGGTCGATAGTCGGCTGGCGCTGGGGCGCGGGGCCGGGCGCGGTGACACGCTGCCTGTTGTTGGTTTGCCGGCTGGCTGAACGGATTGTGTCATTGTCTATATGCTCCCTGCACCGCAAACGAAATCCAAACAGAACTGCCACATCTCAACGCAAAGGCGGAAGGACAGCAAAGGAACGCAAAGAATAATCAGCTGCATCAAATGAAAATGTTGTTCTTTGCGTTGAGATGTTGTTTTTACGACGGTATGATCTTAGTCGATGGGTGCGTTGCGGCGCTGCTCTTGCAGCGCTTCTTCCAGGCCCACCAATTCCTGCTCCAATTTTCCCTGGCGCAGCGCCATAAAGACCACATACACCATGACCAATAGCCAGATGGCCACAAAGCCGGCCGCAAGATAGCCCATTTTAGTCCAGGTCCTCTCGGATTTCCTCCAGCCGATCCTGCAAACGCAGTTGGCGGAAGCGCAATATTAGCAATGAACAGAAGAGCACAATAAAGCTGAAGGCTGCAACCTCCAGCGTGGTGACCATGGTGGAGCCAACGCCAAAACCGCCTTCGGCCTCTGCATTCTCTGCACCGAAGACAACGGGGTGAATGGAGCGGAACCAGCGCGCGCTGTAGTAGGTGAGCGGCAGGCTCAGGAAGGCAAAGAGCGCATAGATGCTGCCGAAGCGGGCGCGCGTCTGCCGGTTGTCAATGCCGTTGCGAAAGAGCAGATAGGCAATGTAGATGAGCACAGTAATCGTTACAGTGGTCAGGCGCGGGTCCCACGTCCAGTAGGTGTTCCACGTAGGCTTGGCCCAGATGGCGCCGGTGATTGTGGTGCCCAGACCAAAGACAAGGCCCACCTCAATGCTGGCCTGCACCAGCCGGTCCCAGTCCAGATTGCGCGTTATCAGGTAGCCAATGCTGGCAATCAACGAGACAAGGAAGGCCGAGAGCGCGGCGAAGTTGCAGCCCATGTGGATGTAGAAGATGCGCTGCGCAAACTGCTCGGTGCCCTCCAGATTGGCGGCGGGCTTCGCATAGATCAGCGCCACCCACATCATGGCGGCCATTGCCACCACGGCGGCGATGGCCAGCGCAAGCTGTGTGTAGTGCAGCCCGCGATGGGCCTTGAGGGCAGTGGGTTGGGGTGCGGTTGCAGTGCTCATAGGCGGTTAGGCTTCCTCCCAAATCATGTCAAAGACCAGATACGCAATCGTCAGAAAGAGCAGGTCGTAGCCGCCGATCACCAGCAGCCAGCGCAGCACCGCGTCCATGGTGCGGCCGTCCACCAGCGCTGCGCTCAGCCCCACGCCGGCCACAAAGACGGGCACCATGACCGGCAGCAGCAGGATGGGCAGCATGCTCTCGCGTGCGCGTGTGTTGGCTGTCAGGGCGGCAAAGAGGGTGCCTACGGCTACATAGCCCAGCGACCCCAGCAGAATGCCCAGCAAATTGAGCGGCTGGAAGAGGTTGACGTCGAAGATCACCAGAATGACGGGCAGCACCAGCGCGTCAACAATGAGCATGAAGATCAGCCCGGCAACAAGCTTGCCAAAGTAGATGGCGCTGCGGTCCATGGGGGCCAGCAGCAGCGCGGCAAGGCTGCCCCGATCCGCTTCGGCGCCAAAGGCACGGTTGAGCCCCAGCACGCCGCCAAAGAGGATGGTGACCCAAAGCACGCCCGGCGCGACCATTGCAGATTCGGGCACGCGAATGTCAAACGCAAGGCCAAAGACAATCACGGCCAGAATGCTGAAGGCCGCCATGGTGAGTACGACTTCTTTGGCGCGGAATTCGGCGCGCAGGTCCTTGAGTGTAATGGCCCACACTTTGCGCACATAGGCAATCAAACCGCCGCCCGTGCGCATGGCTACTGTGGGTGGAGTCCGTTCGGCTTCTGTTGCGGCAGGTGCGGCCGCGGGCCGCGAGATCTCTGTGACGCTCATAGGGCGGCCGCCTGGGCGGGCTGTGGAGCCACTGCCACGGACGGCCCATGGCGCCCCGCGCCCACCATACTCTGCAAGGCGACTGTGTCGAGCCCCGCCGCAGGCTGTTGCTCGACGATTGTACCATTCG
>DIAV01000200.1:0-9976 GCA_002415895.1 Anaerolineales bacterium UBA5069
AGATGTGTATAAGAGACAGTTGCTGTTCTGTTCTTTGCTTTTCTCTGCGCCTTCGCGCCTTTGCGTCAAGTTGTTCTCATACCCCTGCCGCGATTCACCTGTGCATAATCGCACCAATCCTGCAGCGGGCACATGGGGCAGCGGGCCACGCGCGCCGTGCAAATTTCGCGTCCCAGGCGAATGAGGTTGATATGCAGCGGATAGAATGTCTCGGGCGGCAGCAGCCCTTCCCACACACGCTGCACCGCGCTGGGTGACGCGCTGGGGGCGCAGAGCCCCAGCCGCTGCGTAATGCGCTGAATGTGCGTATCCACCGGAAACACGCCGCGGTTGAAGCAGAAGAGCAGCACAATACTGGCTGTCTTCTGCCCCACGCCGGGCATGCTTGTAAGAAAGGCAAGCGCCTCGTCCACAGCCATTGTGGCAAGGTCGCTCAGATCATAGCCGCCCCGCTTGCTGCGCAGTTGCTCCAGGGTGGCCACAATGTGCGGGCCCTTCTGGTTGTACATCCCTGCGGGACGAATAGCATCAATAATCGCGGGCAGCGGGGCTGTGCGAATGGCGTCCCAGTCGCCCAGTTGCTGCAAGCGTGCAAACGCGCGCCCACTGTTGACGTCCGTCGTGTTGGCGCTGAGGATAGTGCCAATCAGTTCTTCGGTGGGATCGCTGCCGGGCCTGAACGTGGGTGTGCCAAAGCAGTCGATGAGCGTCTGAAAGATCGCAGCGGCGCGCACCCGCATATCGGCCGCGCCCCCTGCCGCTGCGCCGGCCATGCTGGTCATGCGTTGCCGCCGTGGTAGACGCGCGGCACGCGCGCCAGAATGCGGCTCACAATGTCGTAATTGTTTGTGCCCACGCGCGCCGCGGCATCTTCAGCCGTAATGCGCAGGTCACTCTGCCTGCCAATCAGCACCGCCTCGTCGCCCACGTCTACAGCCCCGTTCATGAGGAACGCGGCCGTCACATCCACGACGGTCTGGTCCATGCAGACGCGGCCCAGAATGGGCGCGGGCTGGCCGCCTACAAGCACATACTCCCACGTCTGCGGCCGGCGTGGAAAGCCGTCGGCGTAACCAACAGGCAGCACAGCCACGGGCATGCGGCGCTCGGCAATGAATTCGCGCCCATAGGAGACTGCATCACCCGGATTGAGCACGCGTACCTGGCTGACTGTAGACTTCCACACCAGCGCCGGGCGGAAGCCATCGGGCAAGGGACATTGTTCGGGGTCTGGATCCAGTCCATAGAGGGCAATGCCTGCGCGCGCCATGTCGAGATGGGTGTCGGGCATGGTGAGGATTGCCGCCGAGTTGGCCGCGTGCGCCACGCGCGGGCGCAGGCCGGACGCGCCCAGCAAAGCCAACACCTCGCGAAAGAGATCAAACTGCTGCTGGGTGTGGCTGCGGTCAAACTCGTCGGAGGTGGCAAAGTGGGTGAAAATGCCCTCAACGTCGAGCACGGGCAGATCGCGCAGCGCCTCAAAGAGCGCCACGCAATCGGCAGGGTCCACACCCAGCCGGTTCATGCCCGTGTTGATTTTGACATGCACCTTGAGGCGCGTGGCGTCGCCAGGCTGCACGCATGCGGCGTAGGCGGTCGCGGTGTCGCCATCATAGAGTGTCAACGTCACATCGCGGCGCGCAGCTTCGGCGGCAAGGTGAGGCGGCGTGTAGCCCAGCACGAGGATGGGCGCTGTGATGCCGCCATCGCGCAGCTCCAGCCCTTCGGAGAGGGTGGCCACTGCGCAGGCATCCGCGCCGGCGCGCAAGAGCACGCGCGTCGTTTCCACGGCCCCATGGCCGTATGCGTTGGCCTTGACAACAGCCATGAGGCGCGTGCCGGGTGCAAGGCGGCGGCGCAACTTGCGCACGTTATTGGCCAGCGCGTCGCGGTCAACTTCAATCCATGTGGGCCGGTTGGGGAGTGGGGGCATCGTCAGATTCTCTCAGGTGCCACCTGCACAGTGCAGGCAGCGCTTTACTTTGGTGTCGTGTCAAATTGCCAGAATGCGCTCAGCGGGCTTTGCGCTTCGTCGGCGGGCAGATGGTCCACATTGAGCACGCTCAGATAGATGAGCTCGTCGAGCCGCTCCTGCTTGAGCTGCTGGCCCCACAAAATGGGGGTCAACCCACGCCAACGCTCCTGCAAAAAGTCGCGCAGGAGCAGGTTGGGTGATGTATGTGACCGCAGCGCGGAGGGTGCGGGTACGCTGCCGCCCTCGCGCACAGCATTGCTTGCCGCGTGCGCAGGTGATGTCATGTGGCCCACATCCCACGGGGCGCTCTCTGCGGCCGCTGCGTCTGTCCTGCTGCGCGCGGCCATTTCGTGCAGAATGGCCGCGGCGCGGAAGGTGCAGAAGCCGCCCTGGCAGGGGCCCATGCCCAGGCGCACGTCACGGCGCAGGTCATCCAGCGTGAGCGTGGGATTGGCGCGCGCGGCGTGTTCAATCATGGCGCGGGTCACCAGCTCGCACTCGCAGACAAGCTGCCCCTGCAAGTGACCTTCCTCCACTTCGTGCAGACGGTGGCCCACCCAGTAGTGCCCCTGCTCCACACCGGGCACCTGGGTTGTGGCCGTGGTGCAGGGACGGCGGCTGCCCAGTTGCGCACAGGCCGTGTCCATGGTCGTCTCGGCCATGAGCCGAAAGGTCGTCCACTTGCCGCCGGTGATGGTGAGAAAACCGGAGAGACCGTCGCGCTCCTTATGGTCCAGCAGGGTGAGGGCGCGCGTGGCGTCGCGGCTTGCCCCGGCATAGCCCTCCTGGTAGAGAGGGCGTGCGCCCGCCCACGCGCGCAGGACGCGCGCCTTGCTGAAGCCCGGCAGCAGCTTCTCGCCCTCGCGCAACATCAAATCAACTTCCCATTGCTCAATGCGCAGGTGATCGGGATCCGTCACCTTCTCGTCGGTGGTGCCGATGACCGCGACGGTGTGGATCGGCACAATGATGTCGCCGTCGGCGGGCATTTTGCAGCGGTTGATGACTGTATTGACCAGGCGGTGGTTCATGGCAAGCATGACGCCCTTGCCGGGGATGACCTTGACCTCCGCACCGGCCAGCGCCGCCACCCGCCCTGCCCATGCACCGGCAGCGTTGATGACCATGGCGGCGTGAATGATCACATCTTCGCCTGTTGCCATGTTGCGGGCGCGCGCGCCCACCACACGCCGGTCGCCGTCGCTGCCCGCGGTCAGCAGTTCAATCAACTCATGGTAGACGAGGATCTGCGCGCCCACCTGCTGCGCGGCCTGCGCCGTGGCGTGCGTGGCCAGGAAGGAATCCGCGCTGCCGTCGGGCACCTCGAAGACGCGGCTGATGCGCGGGTTGAGCAGCGGCTCGCGCCGGCGCGCCTCCGCGACGGATATCTCGTTGCAGGGTACGCCCGTTTCGGCGCAGGCGGCGCGGAAACGCTCGGGATAGTCGCCTTCGTCCTCAGGCGTGACAACATAGAAGCCGCTGGTATCCTCAATACAGTGCGTATGCGTCGTGCGCAGGATGCGGTTCTCGGCAATGCACTCGATGGCGCTGCGCGGGTCCTTCACCACATAGCGGCCGCCGCTGTGCAGCAGGCCGTGGTAGCGGCCTGTGGTGCCGTGCGTAAGGTCGCGTTTTTCAATCAGCACCACGCGGAAGCCGCGCAGCGCCGCATCCCACGCGACACCTGTACCCGTGGAGCCGCCACCGATTACCAGAATTTCGGTTTCAATTGTGGACATGAGAGTCATCCAGACTTCATTTTAATGATCGATGATCAATGATTAATTGAAATTAATCATTGATCATTAATCATTGATCATTGATCATTGATCATTGACGATTACCATGCACCCTATTGTAACAGGACGCGCACGGCAGCGGCATCTGGGCAGGTAAGCGCTTCGGCGGCAAGCAGTGTGCACTCCTCCAACGTGCCACGGCGCACGGCGGCCTTGATAAGCGCCACAGCCGGCACAGGCACGCTCAACTCCTGCACGCCCAGCCCCAGCAGCAAGCGCGTTGCGCTGGGGTCACCCGCCAGTTCACCGCAGAGGGTGACAGGCTTGCGTGCGGCGCGCGCCGCGCGGCAGGTCATTTCAATCAGCCGCAGCACGGCTGGGTGCAGCGGGTCTGCCAAAACACCCACCTGACGATGCGTGCGGTCGCTGGCCAGGGTGTATTGCGCCAGATCGTTGGTGCCAATGCTGAAGAAATCGGCGTAGGAGGTCAACTGCTGCGTAATCAGAGCGGCCGAAGGCACCTCCACCATGACACCCAGCTTGATGCGCGGCATGTCAGCCTCGTGCAGGTTGGCCAGCAGCAGGCGCACAAAGCGCACCTCTTCCACTGTCGTCACCATGGGCAGGAGGAAACGCGCCTCGAGCGCGGCTGCACCCCACTGTGCACCGCCGTGATCGCGCACGGCAATTTGCAGGGCGCGGTACTGCGTGCGCAGAATCTCCGGCTCATCCAGCAGCAGGCGCACGCCACGCAGCCCCAGGAAGGGGTTATCCTCGGGCGGATGGGGAAAGAAGCGCAGCGGCTTGTCGCCCCCGGCATCCAGCGCGCGCACGGTCAACTGCATTGCGCCGCCCTCCTGCTCGCGCAATTGGCGGATAAAGCGACTGTACGTATCCACCTGCTCGTCAAGGCTGGGCGGCAGCGCGCGCTCCTGGAAGAGAAACTCTGTACGCAGGAGGCCAATGCCTTCGGCCCCGGCGGCAGCGGCGGCAAAGACATCCTCGGGGCTGTTGGCATTGGCAAGCACAGGCACATAAACGCCATCGCGCGTAGTGGCCCGCAAATGGGCGTGGCGCGCCGCCTGAGCGCGCTCCTCCACCAGTGATTGCTGCGCGGCGCGTGCGCGGCGCAGTGTTATGGCGTCGGGCTCGAGCACAAACGTGGCGCGGTCGCCATCCACAATGCAGGGGCTGCGCGGCGCAATCGTCAGCACGCGCGCGCCCAGGCCGCAAACGAGAGGAATGCCCAGGCTGCGCGCAAGAATGGCGGAGTGCGCTGTGGGCGTGCCCCCCGCCAACGCAATTCCCAGCACCTTGCCCGGCTCCAACTGCACCACATCAGAGGGCGAGAGGTCGTCGGCAATCAGGATTGTATCGGCGGGCAACATGTCAAGACGGGCACGCCCCGGCGCTGCGCCCAGATGCACAAGCAGGCGCTGGCCAATGTCCAGCACATCCGCCGAACGCCCCGCAAAGTAGCTGTCATCCAGCGCGCCCATGGCATGCGCCACATCGCTCACCACCTGAAAGGTGGCGGCGGCGGCACTGGATCCCTCGTCAATGGCGCTGTGGATCGAGGTGGCCAGCGTTTGATCCTGGAGAATGGCGCGGTGCGCGGCGTAAAGCTCGGCCACGAGCGCCGGCTTCCCATGCGCAAGGCGCGCGAGTTCGTCATCCACCAGCCGTTGCGCTGCACAATAGCGCTCCCACTCAAGCGCAGCGTCTAGTGGTGCAGTGACAGCGGCTTGCTCGAATGTGAGACGGTCCGTGCGATAGAGGACAGCCGTGCCAATGCCCACACCGGGTGCAGCTGCATGGCCGGAGAGTGTAATGCTCATAGGCGTCTCATGATGGGCGCGCGTCTCCTGCGCCAGCGGATGGGTTTGTGGCGGGCGTATCCAGCGGCAGCGCGGGCGACTCCAATAACTGGCGCAGCGCATCGACAGCGCTGTGTGCGTCGGGCCCCAGCGCAACCACCTGAATGGCGTGACCGTGGCGCGCCTGCAACTGCATAAGCTGCAGAATGCTGCGTGCATCCACCACAGGCGAAGGGCGCGTCAGATTTTGCGCCGTCAAAGTTGCCTGAAAGCGACCAGCCACCTGCACCACTTCCTTGCCAATGCGCAGGTGCAGCCCCAGCGGGTGGTTTATGGTGATGACTGCGGTTTCGCCTTCTTCCAATCCCGGATACCTCTCCATAACAGCCCTGACACAAAGGTCGTTGCAGCGCAGCGCAATCATTCGCGCCTTGCCTGCCCAGAACGAAGCGCACAAACTCGCTCACACCTTCCTGAGCGTGGCGGCCGCTTCGGCGGCGGCGTTCACCTGCGCAAGCGAATTGCCAAGGCTCGCCTCTACAGCGGCCACAATGGCCCCCTCCACCAGCGGCGCGTTGCTAATGAGGCAGCGGGGTTGCTGCTCAGCAGGCAGCAGCGCGAGCGCTTCCTCGGCGCTGAGCACGGCGCTGCCCATATCCACCAGCAGGAGCACACCAGCAGGCGTCCACAAACTGCGAACGGCCGCGGCAATGCGCAGCGGGTCGGTGCCCAGTACGGTGTCGCCCTGATCAATGCACAGCCCGCCCACCGCAGCAATCAGCACATCGTCGCCGGCCATCTGCTGCGCAATCTCGCGCACGCCCTCGGCCAACTGCGCCGAATGCGAGATGATCACCAGGTTTACAAAGGGCGAACCAACCATCTCGATTGCCTATTCAACCGATACCGGTATGAAAACAACATCTCAACGCAATGCCATAAAGGTGCGCAAAGCAACGCAAAGGACAACAACAGCGGAACACAGATAAGGGCGGAAACGGCGAGGATAACTGCTGCAACGTGTTATCTGTGTGTATCCATGCTTGTTCCGCCGTTATCTGTGTTCATGCCTTTGCGTTTGCATTGCACGCACGAAAATCAAGCCCAATCAAAGGTGCGCACAACAGCCTTCTTCCAACCGGCCAGCCCCTCCGCGCGCGTGTGCTCGTCTATCTGCGGCTGCCATGTACGGTCGGCCTGCCAGTTGGCGCGCAGGCTGTCGAGGTTGGGCCACACGCCCACGGCCAGCCCTGCGGCATAGGCTGCGCCCAGCGCTGTCGTCTCGGCCACCTGCGGGCGCACAACATCTACGCCCAGAATATCGGCCTGGCGCTGCATGAGGAAGTTATTGGCCGTGGCGCCCCCGTCCACCTTGAGCAGGCGCAACGCCACGCCGCTGTCGCTGTTCATGGCCGCCAGCACCTCCTGCGTTTGATAGCAGATGGATTCGAGCGCGGCACGTACAATGTGGGCGCGCGTCACATAGCGCGTAAGCCCCACAATTACACCGCGCGCATCGCTGCGCCAGTAGGGTGCAAAGAGGCCGCTGAAGGCGGGCACAAGATAGCAGCCGCCCGTATCCGCCACGCTTTGGGCCAGCGCCTCGGTCTCATCGGCGTGACGAATGATTTGCAGGCTGTCGCGCAGCCACTGGATTGTGGCCCCGGCCATGGCAATGGATCCCTCCAGCGCATAGACGGGGGGCTGCCCGGCAAACTGGTAGCAGACAGTGGTGAGCAAGCCGTTGCGGCTGTGCACAATCTCCTGGCCCGTGTTGAGCAGCATAAAGCAGCCCGTGCCATAGGTGTTCTTCGCCTCGCCGGGAGCAAAGCAGCTTTGCCCCACAGTGGCGGCGTGCTGATCGCCCAGCACACCCGTCACGGGGACCTCGCCGCGCAAGGGGCCGGCGAATGACGTTTCGCCATAGGCGCCGGCGTCGCTGCTGGGGCAGATGCGCGGTAGCATGGCGCGCGGCACGCCCATGATCGCCAGCAACTCATCATCCCACGCCAGCGTTTCGAGATTCATCAGCAGCGTGCGCGAGGCGTTGGTCACATCTGTCGCGTGTTCGCCGGTGAGGTTCCAGACAAGCCAGCAATCCACCGTGCCAAAGAGCAGTTCGCCCGCCTCGGCGCGTGCCCGTGCACCCGCCACATTGTCCAGAATCCAGCGAATTTTGGGGGCGGCAAAGTAGGTGGCCAGCCGCAGCCCCGTGCGCTGGTAGAAGAGTTCGGCGTGCCCCTGCTGCTCAAGCGCCTGGCAGAAATCAGCCGTGCGCGTATCCTGCCAGACAATCGCATTGTAGACAGGCTCGCCCGTGCGCTTGTCCCAAACGATCGTCGTCTCGCGCTGGTTGGTAATGCCAATGGCGGCAATGTCGGGCGCGTCGATCTCGGCCTTGGCCATGGCCGCGCCAATGACCTCGCGCGCCCGCTCCCAAATCTCCAGCGGGTCATGCTCCACCCAGCCGCTCTGCGGAAAGATTTGGCGATGCTCGCGCTGGTCCGCAGCAAGCACAGTGCCCTTCTCATCAAAGAGCATGAAGCGGGTGGAGCTTGTGCCGGAATCAAGTGCGCCGATGATGGTGCGCATGGAGAGCAACTTTCTGTTGACTGACCAAGAGAGTCAGCGTGAAGGCGTACGGGCGGCCTGTTTCTGCGCGCCGCCCTTGCTTTTGGCTGCGCCGTTCGCGGCCACAGGCACAGGCCCGATGTCGGCCACGCGCTCTGCCGCCAGCACAACGTTGCGCGCAAAGAGGACGAGCCACGCGCCCGCCAGCATGAACTCAAACATCTCCATGCCGGTGACGCCCATGAAGCCCATCACCTTGAGCGGGAGTACGAGCAGCATGGCGGCAAGAATGATGAATGAAAGCGTGTAGAATGCGCGCGGTAAAAAGGGCATGGTCCACGGCATGGAGATGAGCAGCAGCCCGGCCGCCACACCCATGCTCACCGCCGAAAGATCGTGCACGACATTGAAGAGCGGGCTAATGCCGAAGCGCACAAGTCCCACGAGCGCCGTGGCCACAGCCACCACAATCAACGAAATGCGCACATAGCGACGCACGCGCGCCGTAACCAGCCCGTGATTCTGGAGCACGATCACATCGGTCATCAAGAATTGCTGCCAGACGAGGATCAGCAGGCCTGTGAAGATGAGGCCGATGTCAAAAATGCGCCGTGAGTTGGAGTCTGTCATGCCCAGATGGCTGAAGGAGTAGGTCCACCACATGGGGTCGTCGTTGCGCACACCGGCAAAGAGCAACGTGCCGAAGAGCGAACCAATGGCCAGATAAATAAGGCCGGTTGAGCGCAGATGCGAAAGCCAACCCGCAATGAGGTAGGCGAGCACGCCGGCGGCAAAGCCGAGTGCAAGCGCAATCAGCGGCTTGGGCAGGACAACACCAATGAAGGCACGGTTGAGGAACTGCATCGTCCCCATGACAACCAGCCCTGCCACCAGTGCTGCGGCCATGGTTACAGGCAGGACAGCCCAGCGAAAATCATGGCGGCGCTCAAGCGGCAGCCTGCGGTTGCGAAACGCTGCGCCGCGCAGATAGGCCAGCGGGCTAACGGCCAGCGCGACAACCAGGGCAGAGATGAGCGCCTGCGAAGCCACTGAATTGGGCGCGCCCACCAGCGGCAACTGATCGTTGCGTGTGAAGAGCAGGACAACCGCCGCCTGCGCCAGCGCCGCAACAATCGCGGCAACCAGCGCATAGCGCTCAACCTGGTCATTAAAGAAATGTTCTTCGCGATCGCGCTGCAATAGAGAATCGGCTTTCACTGATGCTCCCCTCGTGGGCATTGGGCCTGTATCGCCTATCGCTCAGGTTCGGCTTCCAGCCTGTCGACAATCAGTTTGGTATTGCGCACAAAGATGATGATCCAGAAGCTGCCCAGCAACGTTGCCGACATCTGCATGCCAACCAGGCTGATTTGCCCGGCCACCCGAAAGATCACAACAAGCAGCACCAACGCCAGCAGCGTGTAGGAGGCATAGAGCAACTCGCGCGGTTGAAAAGGCATCGTCCACGGCAGCGAGGCCAGAATCAACCCGACCGCAATGCCAAAACCTGAGGCGGCCACTGTGTGCATGACGTTGAGAAATGGCGAAATCCCCCAGCGAATCGCTCCCGTGCCGCCTGCGCCCAGCGCCATGGCAATGAGCATGATGCGCAAAAAACGCTGCGTGCGCACGCTGACCAATCCATGCCTTTGCAGCGCCATCACATCTTCCATAAAGAACTGCTGCCAGGCAATGAGCAGCACCGCCGTTACCACCAGGCCAATGTTGAAGAGAAAGCGCACATCCGATTCTGCGGTGCCAAGGTGGCTAAAGGAGAACTCCCACCAGTAGGGGTTGGGGTGCAGTAGCGCAGAAAAAAAGAAGGAGCCAAAGATCCCCAGCAGCGACAAGTAGAGCAAAGAGAGCGAATCGAT
>DIAV01000200.1:10175-24692 GCA_002415895.1 Anaerolineales bacterium UBA5069
CACAATCAGGTAGAACGAACGCTCCAGCACGGCGTTGGTGAAGACGCGGCTAAAGAGCTCCCAAAGCGCCATCATGGCAAGTGTGGAGGCGACAGACAGGCCGAGCGTAATGGGCACAATGCTCCAGCGAAAATCGTGACGGCGCGCGCCTGTAACAGCACGGTTCGTCTCCATGGCCCCCTGCCAATAGGCCAGCGGCCCCACCAGCAATCCAATCACCAGCGTGAACATCAGAGAGTAGCCGGACACGGATTTGAGCGCGCCTGCAATTGGCAGCGTCGGGCTGCGCACAAAGAGCAAACTGAACAAGGCTGCAGCCACCGCGGCCCCCAGCGCAAAGCGCAGCGCCTGCCGCTCCACTTTGGCAGCGGCAACGAGCACATCAACGCGCTTTACCGGGGTGTTAGGCGGGATATCACGAAGAGAGGGAGAAGTAGACAATTTGGCTCCTGTTACGTTCTGCTCATGGACGATGTAATGCGAATTTGAGATCTGAATGCTATCAGGCGGCGGCGTTGATTGTCGCCGCCAGTGTCGTAAACAGGTGGTAGCTGCTGGTGGCGCCGGGGTCCTGGTGGCCGATGGAGCGCGGGCCCAGGTAGCTGGCGCGCCCCTTGCGCGCTTCCATGGCAATGGTGGCGTGCAGGCCAGTGCGCGCCGCTTCAAGGGTTGCCGCCAGCGCATCGGGCAGGTCAAGGCCGGCTGTGGCTGCCCGCTCCAGCGCGTCCACAGCCGGAAAGAGGACGTCGAGCATGGTCTTTTCACCCAGGGCGGCCTTGCCGCGGTTCTGCACACCTTCCGCCCCCGCGCGGCACATGGCCGCCAATTGTTGCGTGGAAACCACAGTGCAGCCGGCCAGCGCGGGCGTCTGTGCGGCACGCAGAAAGAACGAGCCATAGAGCGGGCCCGCCGCTCCACCCACGCTGCTGATGAGCGTCATGGCCACCGTGCGGAAGAGCGCAGCCACATCCTCCGCCGGCTCGCTCGCGTCCAGCAGATGCATGCGCACCTTGCTCATGCCGCGCACCATGTTGGCCCCATGGTCCGCATCGCCAATCGCAGCGTCAAGTTCCGTTAATTGGTCGGCAATCTCGTCAATGCAATCAGCATAACGCAGAAGCCAGGCCCGCAACTGGGCCAGAGTCATGTCGGGGCGCATAGAACCTCAAGCAGATGGAAGCAATGTGTTAGCGATCGTTGACCACTTTTTACCAGCGCAGTGTGGGCGTCCAAACCGGCGCATCCCACAGCCTGAGCAACTCGTCGTCCAGGCGCAGGACGGTGACGGCTGCACCTGCCATGTCGAGGCTGGTGACGAAATCGCCCACAAGTGACCGTTCCACAACCACGCCTTGCGCTTCCAACATGCGGTGGAGGTGGTTATAGACAATATAGAGCTCCTGCTGGGGTGTGCCGCCCAACCCTGTGACCATGGCCAGCACGCGCTCGCCCGGGCGCAATTCCAGATCGGCGGCCACGGCTTCAAGCAGCAGCTCGACAACCGCATCGGCGGAGGTGGTCTCAATGCGCATACGGCCTGCTTCGCCGTGAATGCCAACGCCCACCTCCATGGTGCCTGCAGGCAGGCGGAAGGTGGGCCGCCCCAGCATGGGGGCTGTGCAACTGCTGAGCGCCACGCCCATGCTGCGCACCTGGTTGCTGGCGCGCTGGCTGACAGCGACCACCTGCTCCAGGGTATAGCCCGCATCGGCGGCCGCGCCGGCCACCTTCTCCACCAGCACAGCCCCGCCCAGGCCGCGCCGGCGCGCCTTGTCCGGCACCGCCACATCGTCGGAGACAAGCACGGAGGCAAGCTCCACCGCGCGCGCCGCCGCAAGTTCCATGGCCATCTCGCTGTTGAGCACGCCCCCGGCATAGTTCTTCACAATGAGCACCACGCCCTGCCCGCCGTGCGTCGCGTCAATGGCGGCAAGGTACTGGTCGGGCGTGGGGCTGGTGAAAATGTCGCCGGGGCAGGCGGCGTCGAGCATGCCGCGGCCCACATAGCCCGTGTTGAGCGGCTCATGGCCGCTGCCGCTGCCGCTGATCACGGTGACTTTGCCCTGCACGGGTGCGTCGCGCCGCACAAGCACGCAGGGTGATTCGTAGAGGCGCACCATGGAAGCGTGCGCGAGCGCAAAGCCGCGCAGCGAATCCGCAACGGCATTGGCCGGATCGTTGATCAGTTTTTGCATTGGCTCAGCGGCGGTCATGTCGATTCCAGATTGGGAAACCACAGCAGCTCACCCCCAGCCCTTCACTGCAATTCGTTGCCACAATTCATTGCCGCACCTTGGATGCGGCACAGGTTGGCAAGGAGAGACATATCTACAAACATTTCATTTCGTGGTGCATCCGGCAAGTACGCGAGGGATTGCGTACTTGCCGGATGCACCATTTAGGTGTGCAGCAAATCAAGCAGCAGTGCGTGCGCCTTTTGCGCGGCCAGGGCGCGATGGCTTACACGATTCTTTACATCAGCGGGCAACTCGGCCAGCGTTTGCCCCAATGCAGGCAGGTAGAAAACGGGGTCATAGCCAAAACCATTTGCACCGCGCGGCACGTCGGTCATCATGCCGGGGAAGTCGGCCTCCACCACGTGTTCCACGCCCGATGGCTCCACCAACGCCACAGCGCAGCGGAAACGGGCCGTCCATTGCGCCCTGGGAATGGGCGCGAGCTCGGCCAGCACCTTATTGTAACGGTCGGCGTCACTTGCATTGGGGCCCGCATAGCGTGCCGAAAAGACACCCGGACGGCCGGCAAGGGCGTCAATCTCGAGGCCACTGTCATCCGCCCATGTCCAAAGGCCCGTGGCGGCGGCATAGGCGTGCGCCTTGAGCAGCGCGTTTTCGGCGAAAGTGCTGCCCGTCTCCTCAACATCAAAAACAATGCCCTCGGCATCAAGCCAGGTTACCTCCAGCGGCAGATCGGCCAGCAGCGCCTGGTATTCGCGGATTTTGCCGGGATTGTGGGTTGCAACCAACAGCTTCATGCAGTGCTCCAGACGGCGATGGCGGCATAGGGCGGTTCGGTTGTACGCATGGATGAGATGCATTGCGGCAAAAGCGGGGCAACGCGCACCCAGAAACGTGCGCCCCACGCCCCTTGCTTTGACACTCGGGATGATACTATCATAGAATCGAGTGAAGGCGGAACGTGGGTGGTTTCCCCTGTCCCCAGACGGATTGCCATGTGCGCGCAAAGCGCCTCCGTTGCTGCTCGTCCTCTGCCGCCCTCTCGTGCATTGTGCCAACTGCCATCAGCACGCCGAAAGCAAGGCCATGGTTCATTCCTACCACCCACTCTCCATCTTTTCCGGATCGGCCCACCGCGAACTCGCCGAGGAGATCGCGCAACTGTTGGGCGTGTCGCTGGGCAAGGCCACCACACGCCGCCTGCCCGACAGCGAAATCCATGTGAAAATTGAAGAGGTCGTCCGCGACCAGGATGTCTTCTTCATCCAGCCCTGTTCGGCGCCCGTGAATGACCACCTGGTGGAGATGCTGTTGTATCTTGACGCTTTCCGCCGCGCCAGCGCCCACCGTGTGAGCCTGGTGATGCCCTACTACCCCTATGCACGCCAGGATCGCATGGCGCAGGGACGCGAGGCCATCTCGGCGCGCGTGGTGGCCAACATGATCGAGAGCATGGACGTGCGGCGCGTAATGTATGTGGACATCCACAACCGCGCGATTCAAGGCTTCTTCAACATTCCGGTGGACCCGCTGAGCGCGCTGCCGCTGCTGGCGGAGTACTTCAGCCGCCCCGGCTACGAGAATGCGGCGATTGTCAGCCCTGATGTGGGCCGCGCCGGTTTTGCCGGTCGCTATGCCGAACTGCTGAACCTGCCGCTGGTGGTCATGCACAAGCGGCGCACCGGCTTCAGCACAACGCAAACCACCCACGTGGTCGGCGATATTGAGGGTCGGCGCCCTATTGTGATTGATGACATTGTGGCGGGCGGCAGCGTCCTCAAGCAACTCGATGCGCTCTATGATGCGGGGGCCGTGGGCAAAACCGTCTTTTCCATCACCCACCCGGTGCTGCTGCCTACTGCGCTCCAGCGGCTGGATGATGACGAGCGCATTGAGAAACTGGTTGTAACAAACACAGTGCCCGTGCCACCCGAGAAGCGCCACCCCAAGGTGGAGGTGCTCTCCATTGCACCCCTGCTCGCCGAGATCATCAACAAGATTTACCGCGGCGAAAGCATCTCAAGCCGCCTGGTGCTCTCGTGAGGGTGAAATCTGATTGTGAATACAAGTGACAATTGATCACTGATCATTTGATCACTGATCATTGGCTGATCAACCTGGTTACGCAGCCAATGATCCGATATCAATTGTCAATTATCAGTCAACCAGTCAACCAATAAACAAATCAACCACTCAACCAGTCACTCATCTCCCACCTTTCCAGTCACCCCACTCTTCATGCCCACACGCACACAACGCCCTCAACCCGATGCCCTGGAAGTTGTCCTGGGGCCACGCGCCACCTTTTCCGGTACGCTCCGCTCCGAAACCTCCATTCGCATTGATGGCGCTGTGGAAGGGGGCTTGATCGAGACGCCCGCCAATGTCATTCTCACGGAGGGCGCGCGCGTCCATTGCGACATAACGGCCAAAACGGTCAGCATCCGCGGCGTTTTTCAAGGCATGCTGCGCGCCGACCGCGTTGAGCTGCTCACGGGGAGCCGTGTAGCAGGTACGATTCAGGTCAACTCCTTCTATATGGACGACGGCGTCTTTATGCAGGCGGAGGTGACATTGCGCGGCGCACGGCCAGGGCAGCCCATGGGCCGCCTCATGCCTAATGCGCCGCAGGTTCAAGCCGCTCCACCCGCACCGGCCAGCGGGCCGGCGCCACGCACCAAATTGTAGACCCGTCGACTCTGCTTCCTATGCCTTCACCCTCTTGAAAGGAACTGCTGTTATGAACCGCCGCACCCTCACACTGCTTGCCTCACTCATCATGATCATGGCGCTCATGCTCAGCGCCTGCGCCGCACCTGCCGCACCTGCCGCACCTGCCGATGCCGTCCCTGCGGCAGAGGCCACCGCGGCTCCCGCTGGCGAGGCCGCCGCACCCGCCGCCGACATGCTGGTTGTGCGCGCCGGCACCAATGCCGAGTACCAGCCCTTTGAATTCGTTGACGAAAATGGCGAAATCGTTGGCTTTGACATTGACATCCTCAATGCCATTGGCGCGACCGCCGGCTTCACTGTGGAATGGACCAACACCAAGTGGGACGGCATCTTCGTTGCCCTGGCCAATGGCGAGTTTGATGTTGTGGCCAGCGCCGTCACAATTACCGACGAGCGCAAGCTCACCATTGACTTCAGCGATCCCTACTTCAACGCCGGCCAGGCCATTGCCACCAGCGCCGACAACACCACCATCACCGGCCCCGATTCGCTGACCGCAGACGTTAAGGTGGGCGTGCAGTTGGGCACCACGGGCGACATTTGGCTCACCGAAAACACCGATGCCGACGTGCAGCGCTTTGACGAAAACCCCCTCGCCATGCAGGCCCTGGCTTCCGGCGACATTGACGCCGTTGTGGGTGACTCACCGACGCTGGCCGACATCATTGCGCAGAACCCGGAACTCAACCTCAAGATCGTGGGCGAGCCCTTCACCGATGAGTTCTACGGCATTGCCATTCAGAAGGGCATGACCGACCTGCAGGCGATGATTAACCAGGGGCTGGCCGACATCAAGGCCGACGGCACCTACGATGCGATCTACGCCAAGTACTTTGCCCCGCCCGCAGAGTAGAACGCAAGCACAACAAGCCTTGCACACCCGCGTGACTTCACCGCTGCGCTTACAGACGACGCAGGCGAATTTAGGCACATTGAAGGGGTCACGGCCTGTTGCCGTGGCCCCTTTCCTTGCACATGCTCTATACAGCACGTGTTCTACACAGACTGGGACGCGCCGGCAAGAGCCGATGCGCGCCACGGTTGTCAAAATGAATCAATATGGAGACAGCATGAACGAGCGTACGTTTGAGTTTCGAGATCGCCAGTTGGCTGTGGACGGCCCCACGCTCAAGGTGGGCGACAACGCACCCGAAGCCACGCTGCAAACCGGTTTTGCCTCGCCCTGGCCACTGCTTGGCAACACGCAGGGCAAAGTGCGCCTGATTAGCGTTGTGCCCAGCATTGACACAGGCGTGTGTGATGCCCAGACGCGCCGCATCAACGAAGAAGCAGCCAGCCTGGGCGACGGGGTGAGGGTACTCACAGTGAGCGTTGACATGCCCGCGGCGCAGAAGCGCTGGTGCGGGGCCGCCGGCGTTGAGCGCGTGCAAATGCTCTCCGACTACGTGAACGTGGACTTCGGCAAGGCGTGGGGCACCTATGTACCGGAGTTACGTATTGACCAGCGCGCCGTCTTCGTGGTGGATGCAAACAATATCGTGCGCTATGCCGAATATGTCCCCGTGATTGGCCAGCAGCCCAACTACGATGCCGCGTTGGCAGCTGTCAAGTCACTGATCTAGCCACAATCAAGCCACCACCTGCTTGATTCAATAACAGGGATGGCACATGGATGGCAGCGGATGAATTGCCCGTTGCTATCTGTGTGCCATCCCTGTTATTGATCTTCGGGTTGTTTTGCTTCAGGCCAGCGCGCGCTGGGAGTCGGCCCAGGCGTCTGCAATCATGCGGAAGATATCGGTCTCGGTGACAATGCCTACAATGTGCGCCTGTTGCGGCCGCGCCGGATCATCCCAGGCGACAACAGGCACGCCGCCCACTTTATGCGCAACCAGCAGTGCTGCCAACTCGCCCACGGAGGCGTCAATGTCAATTGTCACCACCTCACGTGTCATGATATCACCTACGGCAAGCCACGCTTCGTCAGCCTCCGGCTCATAGCTGTTGCGAATAGCATCGCCTGCCGCCTCCACCTGCAAGATGTCGGAGTCGGTGACAATGCCCACAACGGCGTTATTCTCATCCACCACAGGCAGCCGGCGCAGATTCAGCTCATCCATCAACTGCGCGGCATCCACAACCAGTTCTTCAGGGTGGATCGTGACCACAGCCTGCGTCATAATTTGGCGAACGGGGATGCGGTGCATTCCGGCCTCCTTGCACATGCGGGGATGAGGGGAGAGGCGCTCAACGTGTGGGCGTCTCAAGTATAGCATGGAAACAGAAGCGCGCGCGCGGCGAATCAGAGGGGACTACCTACTACCTGGCCCCTCTGCGGCCTGATTGTCTATGCCGGGGATGGTTGTCTTTGGCCGCGTGGCGGGCGGTGTGCAATTCGTCGCGCGCTCGAGTACAATCTGCGTGCGGACATGTATGCACCCTATGGCGCACACGCGCCCTCCACATTGAACAACAGGCAAAGCCATGTCATATCTGCGCGGTGCCCTACGTTTTACTCTGGTCATCATCATGTTCGCCGTGGGTGTGCTGCCTGTGGTGTTCCTCAGCCTGCTGCCCTACCGCTACCGAGGGGCGCGCCTGGGGCCGTGGCTCACCTATGTGATTTCGCACATCTTCAATCGCATCTTCAACGTGCATTTCACCTGCACCGACCCCGAGGCCATGATGCGACATCGCGGGCTGATTGTGGCCAACCATTCGTCCTACATGGATGTGGTCGCGATGGTGAACGCCGCGCCCATCCGCTTTCTGGCCGCCAAGGAAATTCACCGCCAGCCTGTCATCGGCTGGTTTGCGGTTGCTCAGGAGACTGTATTCGTGGATCGCAGCAGCCGCGAATCGCGCCGCGACGCACGCCACGCGATTACGGCCGCGCTGCGCAAGGATCCCTATCCCCCCATCGTCGTCTATCCCGAAGGCCGGCTGGGCCCGGGCGATAAACTCAACCCATTTCGCTTTGGAGTCTTTGAGATTGCCGTTGAGAATGAAGCGCCGATACTGCCCGTTGTGCTTCACTACAACCGGCCCGACATTGTGACGTGGCACGGTGGCACGCGCAACGAGACAATGGTGGGCGCGGCGTGGCGGCTGGCCAAACACAACGGCCCGATTGAAGTGACAATGATTCCCCTGCCGGTACTCCACGTAACGCGGGGCGATGACGCCGCGATCATTGCCGCCATTACCCAGCGCCAGATTGAGCAGGTGCTCAACTTCCCGCCTGCGCCGCTGGCACTGAATGAGGTGGACAAAGCGCGCTGGGAGCGCGTCTAAAGGGATCGCGGCACAATAACAACAGCTACGACAACGCCTTAACGCAAAGGCCCAAAGGAGCGCAAAGCAACGCAAAGAAGAGCAGCAACAACAGAACACAGATAACGGCGGAAACTGCAAGGATCACCACGGCTATCTGTGTGAATCCATGCTTGTTCCGCTGTTATCTGTGTTCTATTGGTGCTGTTCTTTGTGTTGAAATGTTGTCGTCGATCGCACCCGTTGCGCTGGAACAATCATGTGCGTGGCTCCGTCCTCAATGTAGCGGAGCAACGTCCATCAACCATTGCAAGGATTGAGCCATGGCCCCTGTACACAGCCCAAAACGACCATATTACCTTGCCGCCATGCTGCTTGTTGCCGCACTGCTTATGAGCGGCTGCGGCAGCCGCGGGGCCTCATACAGCGAAGCCTCTGCGCCCCAGGCCATTGCAGTCGATGGCTATACTGCGGACCAGGCAGCGCCCATGGAGTATGCCGCGGCTGAGGCGTCTGCCGGCGCGGCCGCACCCGAGCAACCGGGAACGACCAGCGCCCTGCTCAACCGCCAAATGGTGGCGCGTGCCTCCATTGCGCTGGTGGTGGCCAACGCCGATGAGGCGGTTCGATCCATAGAGACCATCATGCAGGATGTGGGCGGCTTCATCTCCACCGCCAACCTCTACAACCAGTACAGCGGCGACACACCCGTGCTCGCGGGCAATGTCACGCTGCGCGTACCTGCCGAGGCGCTTGAGCAGACAATGACGCGCCTTGAAGGGCTGGCCCTGCAGGTAGGATCGCGCACAATCACGCGCGAAGATGTCACGGACCAATACACGGACCTTGACGCACAACTGCGCAACCTGCAGGCCACCGAAGAAGAACTGCGCGCCATGCTCACCGAGGTGCGCGAAAAGCCCAACGCCACGCCTGAGGACATTCTGGCCGTGCACAACCGCCTGACCGAGATTCGCGGGCAGATTGAGCAGGTGCAGGGACGCAAGAACATGCTCGACAACCTGATTGGCTTGTCGACAATTGAGGTCTCGCTCTCGCCCGACGCCGCCTCGCTGCCCGTGGTGGAGACAGGCTGGCGACCCGCGGCCGAGTTCCGCAGTGCGACACGCTCGCTGGTGAGTGGCCTGCAAACGCTGGGCACGGCGCTCATCTGGTTTGTTGTGGCTGTTGTGCCTGTGCTCCTGCTGATTGCGCTGCCCTTTGTGCTGCTCTTCTTCATCGCGCGCGGCATCTACAACCGCCGCCGCCGCCGCAAGTCCGCCGCGACGGCATAATCACAACATCCCTACGCAAAAAGGGCAGAACACAGATCAAGGCGGAAACAGCAAGGACAACTACGGGTATCCGCAGTTGTCCTTGCTGTTTCCGCCTTGATCTGTGTTCTGATCCTTCTTTGCTATTCCTCGCGGGTGATTGTGTTGAAGCTGTTTGGTGTGGGGATGGGCAGAGTGGAGCGCGCACCGTCAGGCCAGTGCACACTTGCACTGCGCACTTCCGTGCCGGGGGCAAGCCCAAAATGCACAAGCGGCGGCTCGGCCGTCAGGTATGCGCTGGAAACGCGCACGTCGCGCGTCATGGTGCCCGCGCTCGTTTTGAGGACGACCTGCGCCCCAATCGCGTTGCGGTTCGGCACGTTGGGCATCTCCAGCGCAAAGAGCAGCGCGCTGCCCTCTGTGCAGAGATCATTCTCGAAATACTGCGCGGCGGCGCGCACGTTGTTGACCACAATATCCAGGTCACCGTCGTTGTCCATATCGGCCATCAACATACTGCGCCCACTGCGCGTACTGCCCAACCCCCACGCCGGCATCTCGTCAAACTCGCCTGTGCCATCGTTGCGGAAGGCCTGGTTGGCCTCAACCAGCTCGTGGTTGGGGAGATGACCAAGCAGTCGCTCCTCGATAAAGCCGTTCACCACGTAGAGATCGAGCGCGCCATCCAGATCAAGGTCGCCAAAGCGCGCAGACCATGACCAGCCTGTCGCGTCCACGCCCACGCCCTCGCTCACGTTGTAGTACGTGTCGGAGTCATCGCGCACAAGCAGGACGTTTTCCATCATCTGAATGTCGCCAGGCTCCATGACCATGGGCAACATGCCCGCCATGAGGGGCGCCCACTCCATGGCTACGGTTGGGTCCTCCGGCGCATAGGGCTTCATGTCGGTGGCCATGAGTTCGGGGCGACCGTCATTGTGAATATCGCCTACGTCAATGCTCATGGTGCTGTGGGGCGTGGCAGCAAAAGGGCGCTCCCACTGCCAGCCAGCCGGGGTATTGCGCCATGCCATATCGGGTACGTTGAAGTCATTGCCCACAACAATATCGAGGCGACCATCGCGGTCGGTGTCAAAGAGGAAGGTCGCCAGCCCCTGCGCCTCGTTGGCCAGTTGCTGCGCTCGATAGCGCCCTGCTTGATTGGTATAGACGAAAACGCCGCCGTTGTTGCTCAGCAGATACTCATTGCCGCGGTCCGTGAGCATGCCTGCATCGTAGGTCGCAGTAACGAGATCGAGGTCGCCATCCTGGTCAACGTCGCCCCATGCCATGCTGTAGGCGGGTTTGCCAATGCCGGAGAGGATGGTGCGCTTGAAGGCCACCTTGCCCGCAGCGTCAGCGCCCAGATTGCGCCAGTAGGCCAGCGCGCCGGTGTTGCGCGTGAGTACAATGTCGAGCGCGCCATCGGCGTCAATGTCCACAAGCGTAATGGCGCGGCTGTTTTCGTCGCCAAAGCGCTCCGTGCGCCACGCGGGCGCGCCCGCGCCGTCGCGCCCCTCGTTCCAGAGGATGGTATTGGGCGCATCCAGATTGCCGAGCACCAGGTCCAGATCGCCGTCGTTGTCGAGGTCGCCTGCGGCCAGGCCCGCGCCGTTGGCCTCAAACATCTGAATGAGGCCATCGCGCGTTGTAGTCGTATGATCAAGGTCGCTGGCGATGAAGGTGTTGCTGCAGCTTGCGGGCCGCACAAGCGGACGGCTGGCCACGGTGACAGGCACTGTAGCCGCGGGTGACTGCGCGTGCGCGCCCAGGGGCAGCAACAAAGCGGCCAGGATGAGCAGCAGGAGGGCAATAGGTGTGCGCCGGTTATCGTTCATAGACGCGAGCATAATCGAAGGCCGCCGGAGCGTCAACGTCGCCATAAGGCAAATCCAATAACAACATCTTCAACGCAAAGGCCCAAAGGTGCGCAAAGTAACGCAAAGGAAAAGCAACTGCGCGGTATAGCTATTACAGTCCCTGCTGTTGCTTTTCCTTTGCGTTTCTTTGCGTATCTTTGCACCTTTGCGTTGAAGATGTTGTTTGGCCTTTGGCGAGCGGCGCGGCTTTTTGGGCCGTGCGCCTGCTGTGGGCTAGAATGGCGCACGCTTGCCCACGCGCCCTTTTGCCGCTTGACACCGATTCTGCGCAATATTGTGCCGGTTTATGGCCTGCGCACCCGGGCAGCGCACTTTTTCCTGCTTGTGACATGACCTCAGCGAGTAACGCATTGAGGTTTTCAATTCGAGACTTTTATTGATTATGACAAAGCTGGTCATTGTTGAATCCCCTACCAAAGCCAAAACCATTCGCGGCTATCTACCCGCCGGCTACCACGTGGAGGCCAGCATGGGCCACGTGCGCGACCTGCCTGCCTCTGCCGCCGAAATTCCAGCGCGCGCCAAGGGCGAAGCGTGGGCGCGCCTGGGCGTCAATGTCGACAACGACTTTGAGCCGCTCTATGTTGTGCCCGCCTCCAAAAAGAAGCTGGTCACGGCGCTCAAAGCGCAACTGGCCCGTGCCGACGAACTCATCCTCGCCACCGACGAAGACCGCGAAGGCGAGAGCATTGGCTGGCATCTCCAGGAGGTGCTCAAGCCCTCCGTGCCCGTGCGGCGCATGGTCTTCCACGAGATCACCAAGGAAGCTATCCTGGCCTCGCTGAAGGATATGCGCGAGATTGATCAGGACCTCGTCCACGCGCAGGAGACGCGCCGCATTCTCGACCGTCTGGTGGGCTACACCGTCTCCCCGCTGCTCTGGAAGAAGATTGCGCCCAAACTCTCAGCCGGACGCGTACAGAGTGTGGCCGTGCGCCTGCTGGTGTTGCGCGAGCGCGACCGCCGCGCCTTCCGCAAAGGCGCATACTGGGATTTGACGGCCAGCCTCACCAAGCAGCCCGACAAGCCTGATCACCACTTTCAGGCCGTGCTCTACGCTGTGGGTGGCAAGCGCGTGGCCACCGGCCGCGACTTTGATGAGACAACGGGTAGCGTTGCCACCAACAAGTCCGTGTTGCTGCTCAACGAGTCCGACGCACGCGCGCTGGCCGCACGCATTGAAAAGGGAACCTGGCGCGTGGCCGAACTTGAAGAGAAGGAGCAAACCCGCTCGCCGGGGCCGCCCTTCACCACCAGCACGCTGCAACAAGAGGCCAACCGCAAGCTGGGGCTGAGCGCCAAAGAAACCATGCGCATTGCCCAGAGCCTCTATGAAAACGGCTACATTACGTATATGCGCACCGATTCGGTGAACCTGAGCCAGCAGGCGGTGGATGCGGCGCGCGTGCGCGTGCGCGAGCTCTACGGCGAGCAGTACCTGCACCCACAGCCCCGCCGTTACAGCGCCAAGACGAAAAACGCCCAGGAAGCGCACGAGGCCATTCGCCCCGCAGGCGACCAGATGCGCCCCGCCGATCAACTGCCCCTCAGCGGGCGCGAGCGGGCGCTCTATGACCTTGTGTGGAAGCGCACAATTGCCACGCAGATGGCTAATGCGCGCCTCAAGCTCACCACGGCCACAATTGCCGTTGACGATGCGCTCTTCCGCGCCTCGGGGCGCACAGTGCTCTTTGCGGGCTACTTCCGCGCCTACGTGGAGGGCAGCGATGACCCCGATGCGGCGCTGGAAAACCAGGATGCACCCCTGCCCCAACTCTCGATTGAGGAAATCGTGGCCCTGCTCGATCTCAACGCCGCGGGCCATGAGACGAAGCCGCCCGCCCGCTACACCGAGGCCACGCTCGTCAAGGCGCTGGAGGCCGAAGGCATTGGCCGCCCCAGCACCTACGCATCGATTATCGACACAATCCTGCAGCGCGGCTATGCCTTCAAACAGCGCAAGGAGCTTGTACCCACCTTCACTGCATTTGCCGTCACGCAACTGCTGGAGGATCACTTTAGCGAACTGGTGGACACAAGTTTCACCGCCAATATGGAGCAGCAGCTTGACGACATTGCCAACGGCGATGCCAAGTGGCTGGCCTACCTCACCCAATTCTATCTGGGCAATGAGGGGTTGGCGGCACAGGTGCGCGAGAAGGAAAGCGCGATTGACCCGCGCATCGTCAGCGGCGTGCGGCTGGGCGATGACTTCCCCGGCGAGGTGCGCATTGGCCAGTTTGGCCCCTACCTGACCCGCTCGCACAACGGCGACGGCGTGGTGCGCGCCAGCCTGCCGCCCGACCTTGCCCCCGCCGACCTGACGGCCGAGATGGCCGAGCAGCTCTTTACACAGAAAAGCGAAGGGCCGCGCAAGTTGGGTGTGGACCCCGACGATGAGCAGGAGATTACGCTGCGCACGGGTCGCTATGGCCCCTATGTGCAGCGTGGCCCCGATCCCGAGAAGGGCAAAGCCAAGCCACCGCGCGCCAGCCTCCTGACCGGCATGAATCCGGACGAAGTGACCCTTGACGTGGCGCTGCAACTGCTCAGCCTGCCGCGCACGCTGGGCGAGCACCCCGAAAGTGGCGCGCCTGTGCTGGCGGGTGTGGGCCGCCTTGGCCCTTATGTGGTGCACAACCGCAGCTATGCCAACGTGCGCGAGCCGGACGACGTTCTCACGATTGACATTGAGCGCGCGCTCGCACTGCTTGCCACCAAGTCCGAGGGCGGTGGGCGCGGCGCACGCGCCGGGCTGCGCGAAATCGGTGAACATCCCGAAGGCGGCGTTGTGCAGACGGGCGTTGGGCGCTTTGGCCCCTATGTCAAGCACGGCAAGCTCTACGGCAACATCCCCAAGGAGATGAACCCCAGCACAATTACGCTGGATGACGCCGTCGCCCTGCTGGCGGCGGCCGCCGAGCGCAAGGCCGCGCTCGGTGAAGCGCCGGTGCGCAAGCCTGCCGCCAAAAAAGCCGCCACAGCCACGAAAAGCGCACCGGCCAGGAAGACACCTGCGAAGAAAGCGTCCGTGAAAAAGACGGCGGCGAAAAAGTCCACTGCCCCAAAGCCCTCGGCTGCCGGCAAGGCGCCTGCAAAAAGCGCCCCGGCGGCCAAGAAGGCCCCGGCGGCCAAGAAGACTGCAATCGCCGACGCATAGCCGTAAACAGCCGTAGCGCGAGAGTAAAAAAGGAGATG
>DIAV01000200.1:24828-25337 GCA_002415895.1 Anaerolineales bacterium UBA5069
TTGGGCGCTTCGGGCGTGGGGCCAAAGTGCTTGAGCAGCACAATGGGGTCTGCGCCGCTTGGGTTCGTAATCGTTACACCCGCCTGGGCGGCCTGCGCCGAAACGAAGTATTCGTCATAGGTAAGCTGGCCAAAGCGAATGAGCGCGGGCGTCTCAATGGCGTGCTGGTTGAGCGTGCCATGCCCCTGCATGGTAATGAAGCCATACGCGCCGCTGTCCTTGATCGTCACCGTGCGGCCCGGCAGCACCGTCAACTCCTTGGCAGCGAAGAACTCGTTGCCATAGGTAATCCAGTTCTCGCGATAACCGGCGTCAGCCATTTCCTGCACATCCTTCACAGGCAGCGGCGGGCGGAAGTAGACTTCCTTGATGTTGGGCACAGTGTTGGCGTCCCAATCGACCATGGAAACGAGATAGTCGAGGTCGTTCTTTTTGTCGTCGGGAACGTTTTTCACGCAGAGTTCCCAGGCAATGGGCACCTCGGCCACAAGCGATTGGAACATGGAGAA
>DIAV01000136.1 GCA_002415895.1 Anaerolineales bacterium UBA5069
GTCGACTTGGGTGGGCGTGTGGCTGTTGGCGTGGGTGAAGGCGTTGGGGTGAATGTAGGTGGCAGAGCCAACGCGACAGCCATGTCCATGGGTTCGCGTGGCGTATCGATGATGATGTGAGGTGTGTGGGTGGGAGTCGGGAAAAACCGTCCCGTCAGGTTCGGCAGTGTGTAACGTATACCATTTCCCCCCCACCAATAGACGCCACCCAGCGCAAGCGCAGCAACAAGCAGTGCCGCAACCGCAAGCACGCGAGCCCGTGTGCGTCCCTTGTGCCGAGCGCTGTGCTGTGTGCGTGCGGGTGCCAAATGCGCCTCGCGCGCTACGGCCTCAAGCTTGCGCGCCAGCTCGGCGGCTGTGGGGCGCTGTGCCGGGTCCCGATGCATTGCCCACAGCACCACGTCGTCCAGCGCCCGGGGCAGGCCACCCACCGAGTCGGAGGGGCGCGTGGGATTGCCCTCCATAATGGCGGAACTCAGCTTCTTGTTGGATCGCCCCTCAAAAGGGCGCTTGCCCGTCAGCATCTGATAAAGCACGATGCCGAGCGAGTAGATGTCCATGGAGGGATGGGGCTTGGCAACGGTCTCCGGCGGCTGGTTCTGCTTGTAGACAGCGACCCGTTCGGGCGGTGCATAGGGCAGTGTGCGCGCTTCCAGCCCCTCCTGGCCCGCAGTGCGCGCCACGCCAAAATCGATCAGAACCGGCTCTACGGGCGCGCCCGGCTCATAAGGGGTGCGAAAGAGCAGGTTCTCCGGCTTGATATCAAGATGGACCTGATCCTGGCTGTGCAAAAACGCCAGTGTGTCGGCCACCATGCGCGCAATTTCAACGGCAAGCGCGGGTTCCAGCCGCTTGTTCTTCTCAATCAACTCGGCAACCGAGCCGCCGCGCAAATACTCGAGGACGAGAAACCACGGCGCATCGGGCAGGCGCGAGCGCGCAGCATAGGTAATGCTGCGCATGTCGCTTTCCATCTTCACGGGGAGAATGCGCACAATGCCGCGGTGATGCAGGTTGCGCAGCCGCTCCGACTCGTTATAGATCGTGTCTTCGTAGAATGAACGCGCATCCTTTGTGACGCGCGACACCTTGATGATGACCTTGGGCGAGGAAGGGCTGTCAATCGGCCCATCCGTGGCAAGATAAACGTACGACATGCCGCCGTGCGAGTCGAGCGCCTTGACAATCCGATATGGGAATGGACCGATACGGCTGCCGGGGGTGAGTCGTGCCATTGGTCTTTCAGCCTTGGCCTTTCAACATCAACCGGGGTGGTGCGCTGCTGTTATGTGCACGCGCTTATCATGCAGAGACAAACAGGCCAGGCTCAATTGCGCGGTCCAATCGGCACCGTGGCATCGGCGGATTCGCCGCCGACGGCGCTTGCAGCCGGCCGCGCTCCGGCAGTGACCTCAAAACGGTAGACAACCGGGCCAATGCTGACAAGATCGCCGGATTTCAGCGTTTGCCCCTGGATGCCTACCTCGCCATCATTGACGTAGGTGCCGCTAACACTGCCTTCGTCAAGCAAACGGAAGCCGCCCATCTCCTCGCGGATCTGGCAGTGGAAGCGCGAGACGCGCCGATCATCGAGGATGACGTTGGAGACGGAGGGGTCGCGGCCAATGCGCACCCCACCGGCCTGCAGCAAGATCTTGCCGGGCAGGCTCGACGTGCCGCCGTTGTCCACAAGCACCAGGTGCGCTTGTTCGCCGCCGCTGCTCTTGCGTCCCGAGCGGATGAACGGTTCCGTCACTGATTGAATGGTGCCGGCGATGATCTCGGTGGCACGCTTGCGCCGGTCGCGGCTGGAGAGCACATAGATGGCAAACATGAGCGCGATGAGCGCCAGCGCCGCCGATGCGATCGTCACCCACGAGAGCTGCTGCATGCGCTGGGTGAGGTCCGCATTGGCTGCCGTAATCGCCGTCAGGTTTTCCTGCGTTTTGGCCTCAGTGGTGGCCGTTGCTCGGGCCTGCGCGACAGCAACGACCGTTGCCGTTGCATTGGGTGTCGGAGTGGCGGTGGCTGTGGCGGTTGGGATTGGCGTGGGTGTCGGCGCGGACGGGCGTAGTTCAGTGACTGTAAGGCGCACAGGGTCCGACGTACTGGTTACGCCCAGTTCGTCGAGGGCGCGCACACGCACAGAGTATTCGCCCGCGCCCATGAGGGGGATGGGCACCTCAAAGACTGCGTCGAAGGGGGGCGAGTCAACCACTTCTGTTTTGCCGCCCACCTCGATCTCCAGCCGCTTGACATCGCGTGTGCGCCCGTCGGGCCACTGGATCGCCACCTGCACAGGCAGCGTTGCGGGCATAAGTGATTCAAGCGCGCTGTCCCAGGCGGTGCCGGAGCGCTCAAGCGTCATGCCGCTCTGCGGCTGCAGCACGGTGATGGCCGCCGGCTGAATATTGACGGCCGGCGCACGGTCTGTTGCGTTGATAACCTGGTTGTCGGACAGGATTGCTTCCACGCGAATCTCGCCCGGGTCCGCGCGCTGAGAGCGGTAGGTCAATACGGTTTGATCAACTGTGACGCGCATGGCGTCGACAATCGGAGCCAGCGCCTGGATTGAGTCAAGCGAGACGTACGTGCCGCCCGTCAACTCCGAAAGCTGCTTGAGGTTCCGCTCTGACTGAGGCGCGGGGTTGCCCAACTGCACTGTGTGCACGCGGATATTGTGCTGATTCGCAAGACCGATTACCTGCTCGGATTGGAGCACGCTGACCTGGTCAGAGCCGTCGGAGAAGACGACGATGTGGCGCTCCTGGTTCATTGGCAATTTGGGCGCGGCAAATTGCTGGACGGCAAACTTCACCAGGTCATAAAGAGGTGTGACTGTGGAGCCTTCTCTCGGCTCGTAGAGAATGACCGAATTCCAGACGGCCTGGTAGTCATAATTCTCCCAGGCATCATCCAGCCGGGGGCCGATCACTTGCGGGGTTGCATCATCACCCAGAGCGATAAAGGTTAGCCAATCGCGCTCGTCATCAAGAAAATTCGTTCTGGCAAAGCTGTCAATGGTGTCCTTAACCTCCTGCAAGCGCGGCGCGTTGGTGAGGCCTGCCTGGCGCACGTTGTTGGAGGCATCAAAGACAAGCGCCACCTGAACACCCATTTGTGTAACAGCCTTGGTGCCAGGTCGCTCAGCACCGCTTTCATAGAGGTGGAACTGGGTGGTCGCCGCGGGGGCGCGATCGCCGTAAACAGAAACATGCACAATTGGGAATTGGCTTGTGTCAATCTGTGTAATGCGCAGTGTGGGCGCCGGCGGTGCAGGCGACTGCGCGCCAAGGGGCAGCGGCGTAATCGCCAGTGCCACCACCAGCATGAGCACAACGCAACGGAGTAGCGAACGCAGGGACAGGGGAAATCCCGAACGATACATACTCACAATCCTTCCGCAGTCTGCTATAGCAATGAATGTTCGTACTGGACGTGCACCTGGCAAGCGCGCCAGGAGTTGGCTTACGCTGCGCGCAAAATAAAATGCCCGCGCTCGGGCTGAGCGACGGGCATGGATGTAGATTGAAGCAGGCGGTGCAAGCAATGTGGAAGGCGTGCGGCACCCTCTGCACCTGTGGGGCCGGCGCATGTGCGGCCGACAGCCAATGCAAACGTTAGCGCAGAACGAGTGTCCTCGCCGAATTGTGGGGGATAGCATTTTCCAGCAAACAAAAGCTGCGGCACGGGGGATCCGATCCGCTGGGACCTGCTGAATTGTGGAAATTTGTGCGCCGAAGAACAATTGTAATGATAACTACGTTTGTCATTTGGTGCAAGGTCGCATTGTCCCGCGCTTGGGCTTCTCAAAAGCCGGCAATAAGGCGCGCGTTGCCATGCGCGAAGCGAGGCTTCCGCTTTTGGAAGCCTCGCTTCGCCGCGAAGTGCTATGCTGTCACTATCGTTATTCTTTACCTCACGACACCCGGCAAATAGACACGATTTGTCAGTGTCTCCGGCGGCGGGGCCGGAATTCCGTACTCCGGCGGCAGGTCCGCCCCCTGCACAATCCCCAGCGGCGTGTAATCCTTGTAGCCCGGGAAGATGGAACCCAGATTGGGGTTGCCCTGCCGCCGAATCAGAATCTCGCTGAGCACGCGCCGGTAGTCGGTGGTAATGTCCAGATCGCGCTTGTCGTAAAGCTGCTCCGTGGCCAACCCGGGCCACTGACCATAGACCTTGCCGCCATTGACCATACCGCCGGCCACCAACATAATGTTGCCGTGACCGTGGTCGGTGCCGCGGCTGGCGTTCTCCTGAAAGCTGCGGCCAAATTCACTCTGCACCACAACTGTTATGCGCTTCGTCTGGTCTACCCCGTTGACGCTGCTCAGGTCGGTGAAAAAGGCCTCCAGGCCACCGGCCACCTCGGCCAGCTTGTTGGCAAAGTAGCCGCCGCCATCGTCGCCCTGGTATTCGTGGGTATCCCAGCCGCCCAGGTCCACCGTCGCCACGCGCAGCCCCAGTTGCATGCGGATCACCTGCGCGACGGTGGCCAGCGAACGCCCAAACTGGCCGCTGGGGTAAACGGCCCCGTTGCCCGGCGTATAGGCCCCCGGATTGGCCAGTTCCACAACATCCAGCGCGTCCAGCGTTTCAACGCCCGCCGTGTGTAGCCATGAGTTGCCCGTGTACATATCGCGCAGGGCGCTGCGCTGGCCGTCGCCATAACGCCAGTGGCCATTGAGCGAGAAGTCATCAGGGCTGTTCATGCCAATGCTCTCGCGGCTGCCCAGCAGCGAGGTGGGCTGCTGGTTGCCCACCGCCAGCGCAGGCATGATGATCTTGGGGGGCAGATTGCCTGCGGTTTGGAGGTGGCGCGCCAACCAGCCGCTGCCCGCATTCTTGCTGCCCGGCGTGCCCAGTTCAATAAACTCCATGGCGTCAAAGTGGCTGCGCGTATCGCTTGTTAGCCCGGCGGCATGAACAATGGCCAGCTTTTTGGATTGGAAGAGCCCCAGCAGTGGGGCGGCGCCGGGGTGCAGTCCAAAACGATCATCCAGCGGCAGCGCGGCCCCCGTGCCACTCACGGGCACGTTAAGGTTGGGGCGCTTGGCCTCGTAGTGGGCGCGGTCGGGCCCGGCAATGGGAGGCACGACGTTAATACCATCCATGCCGCCGCGCATAAAAACGACAATCAGAATTTCCTGGTTGGGTTCGGCTTCGGGGCTGCCAAAGGCGGTGAAATGCACGCCCCCCATCCAGCCCGCAATGGCTGCCGAGCAGCCCACCATAAAGCCGCGTCGCGTCGTTTCAAACACAAAATTCTCCTTGGGTAAATGTCCATATACGACGCTGGGCCGTTGGAGTTGGAAGCTGTTGACTCGTTGATTGGTGGATTGGTGGATT
>DIAV01000057.1 GCA_002415895.1 Anaerolineales bacterium UBA5069
TCCGCCACGATTGGAAATTCCACACCCGGCCCCTCGCGCAGCGCCGTTCGGCCATCGTCCAACACAATGAAGGGCGTTGGCGTCAGGGTTGGCGTGGGACTGGGGGTCTCCGTGGGGGTGGCCGATTGCGTCGGCGTGGGTGGCGGCGGCGTGGGCGCTGCGGGCTGCGTGGCGCCGGGCGCGGGTACGGCCGTATAGAGCGCCACCGGTGTCTCTGTGGGCGACGCCAAAGGATCAGGCGTCGGTGTCTCTGTTGCAGTTGGCGTTTCCGTTGGCGGCGGCACAACAAAAACCGAAGGGTCTACGCCGGGTGGAATTGTGATCACACCGGGTGTTGAGCCACTGGGCGGCGTGACGATGATAATGGCCTCCACCGATGCTGAGGTGGGCGTAAACGTTGGCGCTAATGTACGCGTGGGCGCGGCCGTGGCTACGGGTCGCTGCACCAGATTGGCTGTCGAGCAGCCAAGCGTTACCATCAGGAAAGCAGCCAATGGGATCAGAATCCGCCTGGCTGAACCATGTTGGTCCATTGGCGGGTGAGCGACGGAGGATTGCCGGCTATTGCCACCGGAAGGCGACGCTGTATGTTGTTCAGGCAGAGAGCCGCCGGTTGTCTGGGCGGCACGTCGCCCCACGTGTGGGGACGGAGGGTTCAATGGACCCGCCTCATGCTGGATGGCGGCGCTGGCATCGCATGTCTTGCGCCTGTGCAGGGGGCTGCACGGTGAGCAGGCAATGCGCCTTGCGCCACGAATCTTGGCCAGTATATCACAGCACTACGCTCGTGCGCGGTGCATTTGCGCTACGCTCAACCGGTGGAAACCTTCCGGCACGTAGAGTTAACTTGCTCATTATGGGTGTTTGCAACCGTGTAGACAAACAACGCGCGTGCGAGAATCAAGCCGGCATACGCAACAGCCGCGCGCCGTGCATTGAAAGCGTCGCTGCACGCCAGCAAATTTGCTCTACGCAGGGGCGCGCGGTAACATACACTGTTGTGTCACACTGTGCTGAAGGTGATGACGTTCGCTGCAAAGTGAAGACACGGCGACTCTATGTGCGGCAAACCTACGCCGCTCCAACACGTGCCCTACGGCATGCTTGAACCGAAAGGAAATCCACATGGCCCGCATGAAAGTGCTGTTGCTGCAGGATGTGCCCGAACTGGGCGAAGCTGGTGAAGTCTACCGTGTAGCCGGTGGCTACGCGCGCAACTACCTCATGCCGCGCGGCTATGCCACGCTGGCGACTGCGGGCGCGCTCAAGCAAGCTGACGTGATCAAGCAGGTGGGCATTCGCCGGCGCGCGCAGGAGCGTGCCAACGCCGAGGCGCAGGCCACCATGATCAAGGGCAAGAAGTTGCTCTTTACGGCCAATGCCGGTGAGAACGAGCGCCTGTACGGCTCTATCACCACGGCCGACATTGCCGAAAAGCTCTCCGCTGAAGTGGGCTTTGACGTGGATCGCCGCCGCATTCTGCTGGATGCACCTCTGCGCGACCTGGGTCTGTATGCGTTGGAACTGCGCATGATGCAGGATGTGCACGGTCAGTTCACTGTGGCCGTTGTGCGCGAAGGCGAAACATGGAATCACGCTGAAGAGCGCCAGGCCAAGAAGGCGGCCATTGCGCTGGCTAAGGAAGCGCAGGCGGCACGCGAATCGCAGGCCCCTGCGCCCGCCGCAGACGAAGCCGAGTAGTGGGGGCGCAATCGCCCACGACGTTACGCTGACAACTGAAGAGTGAAAAATGGACGGGCCCTGCATGGGGCCCGTCCATTTGATTGGTTGCCTGGTGCATCAAGGTTGAAGAGGCAGGCGCAGATCGGCCAGCGTTTCAAAGCCGCCATCCACGGCGCGATAGAGGAGCACGGCCACGCCGTCGGCGCCCTCGGGCAAGGGCGCAGCGAGTGGCACGCGGTAGGCGTCATCCAGCCGCGCGCCTGTGGGCGCGTGGGAAACAAAGCCATGCAGCGGGGTCGCGGCGTCAACCTGCAAAATGGCGTCTGCTGCGCCGTGGGGGTCTGCAATAAAGGCACCACCTAGCGTAGGGCGAAGACTCAGCGACAAACCATCGGGCCAGCCGCCGGCGGGCAGCAACCAGCGCAGGCGGAGATCGAGCGCGGGCGCAGCGGCAGTCACGGGCGCGCCGCTGGGGCTGGGGGTGGTTGTGTAGGTTTCGAGCACGGGGAGCGCGCTAACCGGCGTGTTCTGCGTGGCGCTTGCCGGCGCGCCGGCTGTGTGCGGCGCGCCGGCGATGATCGCCCAGTCACCATTGTGCGCGCTTACGGAATGCGTCCCGCCCATTTCGGCAATCAGAGTGGCGGCGCTGCCCCAGGTTGCCAGCAGAGGGCGGCCCTCGTCCAGCGCCTGGCGCGCACTGCTGCTGCCCACCACGCGCACATCCGGGCGCAAACCCCAAATGTGCGCGAGATAATCGAGGGATGCGCTATCGCCTTGTTCGGCAAAGAGCGCGGCATTCTGTGGCAGATCGTCGGCAAGCAACGATGCGGCACGGGCCAGCGCTTCATCTTGTGGGCGGCGGCTGCTGTCGGCCTGCGGCCATGATGCGCTAAAGCGCCAGCCCAGCGCGACGGCCAGCAAGACCAGCAGTGCAGGCTGCACCCAGTGCCGATGCGTCGTCGCGGGCCACTCTGCAAGGCGCGTGGCCCAGCCCGCAATGCCCAGCAGAATGAGCGGGTAGGCAGGCAGGACAACCTGAAACCAGTTGCCGTAACGGTAGGCCCAGGCAAAGAGCAGATAGATGGCAAGAGTGCCGTACAAGAGTACAACCACGCGCCGGTTGAGAAATGCAATCCCCACCAGCCCTGCAAGCAGCAGGGGTACGCTCAATTCCTGCCAGATCAACACGGGGAAGCCATTGCCAAAAAAAGTGCGACCCGCCTCAAAACCCCAGCCCAGCTCTTCGCGCCCTTGTGCCGTGGAGACAAAGGCCCAGAACCAGCCGGCGGTCGACTGTACGCCTGCGCCACCCCACCACTCAGGGTGCAGCGCACCGCGTACGTAAACGTATGCATAGGCGGTGAGGGGCAGCAGGGCCGCGCTCATGACTGCGGCCAGGTGACTGCGACTGCGCAGAAGGGCCGGGCGCTGCCAGAGAACGACCGCCACCAGTGGCAGTACAACGAACGCCACAGTCAGCATGTGAGCCAGCGAAATGCCGCAGAGGAAGGCGAGCAGGATGAGCAACCGCCCCGCGCGCGCACGCGGGCGATACAGCGCGGCACTGGCATTTGCGGCGGCGGCATCGGCTTCGGCCCAAAGCAGGTAAACATAAACGATGGCGAGCGTCTGCGCCACCGCACTCGAGTATTGCTCGGTGGTGGTCGCGTAGAACCAGAAGAAATATGTAACGGCATAGAAGGCGCTGACGAGAAAGGCCAGCGGCCAGTTGCCCGCCTGTCCCCAGGGGCAGTGTGGCGCGTAGCGCCTGCTTGTGAGCATGCAGAGGGTGCGATAAAGGAACCAAAGCGCCAGGAGCGCCCAGAGGGTGCTGTAGGCCGAGACCATGGGGATTGGGTTGGGGTAGGGTTGGCCCAATGCACGCACTGCACTGCGCAGGGTGTGGAACCAAAGCCAGCCGCCCATTGTGTAGAGGGGATAACCCGGCGCGTTCCCAGGCCGTGCCTGCACCTGTGCATACTGGTGTGTAATCAGGTCGCCACCGGCAAGGTTGCCCCAGGTCATCCAGCGGTCGAGCGTGAGCGTGTACAGGATGGCCGCGCCCAGCATAAGCAGGATGCCGGCCCAGGTGGCGGTGCGCTGCGTGTAGAGGCGGCGCGCCAATGTGGTTGCGGTGGGCGTTGCAGTGTTGGCGGGGGCAGGGGCGGAAGTGGTCACAAGAGAATCAATAACACGAGGTTGGCCGCCTGTCAAAGATGCGCAGCTCTTTGGGTTGCGCGCATGTGCACTGCTGCAATTGGATTCTCGCTAATCGGGCGACTATAATGCGGCGGTTGAAAACAAGTTCGAGGTGCAACAAGCGCGTGCAGCTAATTATCGGCAGATAGTGAGGTAGGCATTGAATCGTGATCTGCGCAATCAGCCATTTCTTGAAGAGCCAGTGGGCGCTGCGGGCATTCGCCGCCCGCTGATTGGCGTGCCCACCGGGCGCGAGAAGTCCCAGCGCTTTTTTGGCTTGCCTCTCTACATCATGAACCAAACCTACGTGCGCACCCTTGAGAATCTGGGCGCGCTGCCCGTGCTGATTCCCTTGCAGATGAGCGAGGCGACGCTGCGCGGCACCTTTGAGCGGCTTGACGGCGTCATGCTGCCTGGTGGTGAGGACATTGACCCCAGCCTCTATGGCGAAGAGCGTCATCCCCAGCTTGGCTCTACAGACAAGGAGCGCGACCGCACTGAATTGCTGCTGGCGCGCTGGGCGCTGGAGGCTGGGATGCCTATCTTGGGTGTCTGTCGCGGTGTACAAATGATGAACGTGGCCTGCGGCGGCACACTCTATCAGGATTTGACAACGCAAATGCCTGATCTGCAGAAGCATGACTACTTCCCGCCCACCTATGAGCGCTTCCGCATTACGCACCAGGTGGCCATTGAGGCGGACAGCCGCCTCGCGCGCGCGCTGGGGCAGATACACGAAGTGAACTCAATGCACCATCAGGGCATACGTGCGCTGGGGGCCGGGCTGCGCGTGGTAGGTATCGCGGAGGATGGACTGGCCGAGGCGCTGGAGATGCCCGAAGTGCCCTTTGCCGTGGGTGTGCAGTGGCACCCGGAAGAGTTGGCCAAGACGGACCAGGCGAGCGCTGGGCTCTTCTACAACTTTGTGCGCGCGGCTTCGGATGATTGGCGTACGGCAGTGCCTGCTACATGGCCTGCGCTTTTCCGCAGCCGCACAACAGGTATGGATGTGGCAGAGAATGGCAATGGTGTGAGCCATGACGCGCGCAATGGCGCGCAGTATGAGGCTGGCGTGGGGCTGGGCGTTGTGCCGACCTCGAGAGAAGAGATGGCCGCGCGCGGAAATTGCGCGTAGCAAGATTTCAGTCTCGGTGCCAGCCAACAAAGTTCGTATAGCGGCCGTCCTCTGCACGCAGGGGGCGGCCGCATTCTTGCCTGAACGCGCCCCCCGGCCAGGGTGGCAGGATGGGGCATAGAGCGCGGAATGCAGTGCAAGGATCAGCTTTTGCACGACGAGGGCAGCGCTGCACGGTGATGGATGCGCAGGTTGGGGGCGGCTCTCCGGCACGCGCCAAACCGCACTGTGGGCGTTGCAAATCCTTCGACCATCTGTTCCGTTTATCTGCCGCACGTTAGGAGAAAAGGCCATTTTGCAGTATAATTGTCATGTTATTCACCAGGCGTAATTGGTACGTTCTGGTCCCGTAACCTGATGAGCACTGGCATTGGCGGACTATGGCTGAACGAAACGATGACGACCCTCAAGGGGAGAGCTTTGGAGAGAATGGCGTGAGCCATAATCTCCCGGATAACGGCGCTGACGGCGGCTTGCATGATGCAAGCGAGAGCGGCGCGCTGGATGACATCGAATTGTCACCACGGATGGTCGTCGACAGCGATGGCGTGATTGCCTCCAACGGCAATGGCATTGCTGTTGATGGTGTGCGCTCTGTCTCCATTGACAGCGAAATGCGCACAGCCTACCTGGATTATGCCATGAGCGTGATTGTGGCGCGCGCGCTGCCCGATGCGCGTGACGGCCTCAAGCCCGTGCACCGGCGCATTCTCTATGCCATGCACGCCATGGGGCTCTCGGCCGCATCGCCCTACAAGAAGAGCGCGCGCGTGGTGGGTGATGTGCTGGGCAAATATCACCCGCACGGCGACTCTTCCATCTATGACGCGATGGCACGTATGGCGCAGGATTTCAGCCTGCGCTACTGCCTTGTGGATGGGCAGGGCAACTTCGGATCGATTGACGGCGACAGCCCTGCAGCCATGCGTTACACAGAGGCGCGCCTGAACAAGATTGCCGACGCCATGTTGCAGGACATTGACATGGATACGGTGGAGTGGGGGCCCAACTTCGACGACAGCATGGTGGAGCCGCTTGTGCTGCCCTCCATGGTGCCCAACTTCCTGCTCAACGGCACCAGTGGTATTGCCGTGGGTATGGCCACCAACGTGCCACCCCACAATCTGCGCGAAATTGCCGACGCGATCAACTTCATCATTGACAACTGGGAGACGCGCGACGAAATCGGCCTTGAGGAACTCATGCAGTTCGTCAAGGGTCCCGATTTTCCCACAGGCGGCATTATCCTGGGCAGCGAAGGCATCAAACAGGCTTTTGCTACAGGGCGTGGCAGGATTCTGGTGCGGGCGCGCACCACCATTGAGGAGACGAAGAACGGTCGCTTCCGCATTCTCGTCTCCGAAATCCCCTATCAGGTGAACAAGTCGTCGCTGATAGAGCGTATTGCCGAGCTTGTGCGTGACGGCAAATTGGAACAGATTAGCGACCTGCGCGACGAAAGCGACCGCACGGGGATGCGCATTGTGATTGAATTGAGCCGCGGCGCCGCCCCCAAGAAGGTGCGCAACCGCCTC
>DIAV01000240.1:0-3705 GCA_002415895.1 Anaerolineales bacterium UBA5069
GCCCAACGGCACGCTGCCCAACGGTACGTCGACGGGCTATTCCGCACATGGCACAACGATTGACGGGAGCCACTCGTGAGCGCGCGCACAAACGCCCACCAGAACGGCGCCCAGGCCGGCGGCGTGAATACCAGCCACACAGAGACAGATGCCCCTGCCGCACGCATGACCGTGCCGAGTGATGCCTCTGCAGGAATAGGTCTCTACGTGCGCCGTCAGGCTTCGTCGCCCCTGCGCTATCTGCTCGAGCAGAGCGTTCTAGTCGCCTGTGGTTGGGTGCCCACCGTGGTAGGCATTGGCCTGCGCAGCGTCGCCTATCGCCTGATCCTGCACATGCAGGGCGTTGCAGCAATTGAGAATGGCGTGCGCATTCGCTACGCCGACCACGTGCATTTGGGGCGCTCGGCCTATATCGACCAGGGCGTTTACCTGCACGCCTGTCCGCAGGGCATTTGGGTGGGCGATAACAGCTTCGTCATGTTTGGCTCTGTGCTGCACACCTACAACTTTCGCGACCTGCCCCACGCCTTCATCAAGATTGGGCGCAACAGCCTGATTGGCGAGTACAACGTGTTGCGCGGGCAGGGGGGCATTACAATCGGCGACCGCGTTTACACCGCCCCCGGCGTGCAACTGCTGGCCGTAAACCACCAGTTTGACGACCTGACGCGGCCCATGGTTGAACAGGGCATCACCGCCCAGGGGATTGTCGTCGAAGACGACGTCTGGATTGGGGCCAACGTGGTGGTGACGGACGGCGTGCGCATTGGCAAAGGCGCCGTGGTGGCCGCCGGTGCGGTTGTCACGCAGGATGTGCCGGCACACACCGTTGTAGGTGGCGTGCCCGCCAAAGTGCTGCGCGCCGTGGGCCAGAACGACAAGCGCAACCCAAACATACCGGTCCATCTGTGAATCTTGTATCCCTATTGATCACTCTCGCGGCAGATTGCACACGGCGCGCAGGACAGAACACTTTACACCTCCGGAAGGGGAAATCATGACGACACTCTCAATCGTAATTCCGGCCTGGAATGAAGAAGGTGGCATTCGAGATATTTGTGAGCGCACGCTGGCCGTACGCCCCGCGCTGGCCGCGGTGGGTGTAGACGGGCTGGAGTTGATTGTGGTTGATGACGGATCAAGCGACCGCACGGCAGAGGTTGCCGCCTCCATCCCCGGCGTGCGCCTGCTGCGCCATGCGCAAAATGGCGGCTATGGCGCAGCCCTGAAAACAGGCTGGGCCGCGGCCACCGGCGAATGGTGCGGGTTCCTTGACGCCGACGGCACCTATCCGCCTGAGTATTTCCCCGCCCTCTACACGCGTGCGCTGGAAACAGAGGCCGACCTTGTTATCGGCTCGCGCATGGCCGGGGCCAAAAGCGAAATGCCCATGACGCGGCGCATTGGCAACATCATCTTTGCCCGCCTCGTCAACGTCATCGCTGCGGCCAACATTACCGACTCGGCCAGTGGCATGCGCATCTTCCGCAAGGAAATTCTCGAGCAACTCTATCCCCTGCCCGATGGCCTCAACCTGACGCCTGTGATGACCACACGCGCGCTGCACGAGCGCCTTGTGATGACCGAAACGCCCATCCCCTACAGCGAGCGGGTCGGTCGCTCCAAGCTGAGCGTTGTGCATGACGGGTTGCGCTTCGGCCAGTCGATTGTGTGGACGGCGCTCTACTACAACCCTGTGCGCCCGCTAGGCATTGTGGGGGCCATCTTCCTGGCGCTGGCGGCCATCATTGGTGTGGCGCTGGTTGTCGCCCGTATTTCAGGCGTAACCACAGTCGGCCCGCTGGGCGCATTTGCGCTCTACTCCGGCCTTGTGCTCGCCGTGGCAGGTGTCAGCATTTTGGCGCTGGGGTTGTCATTCAACTATTTTGTGGCGCTCTTCCACAAAACGCCCGTCAAACAGGGGCTCTTTGGCAAGCAGATTGCCAACCGCCGCCTTGATGTACACCTGGGCTGGGTGGGGTTGGGCGCACTCGGCCTGGGCATCCTGCTGGGCGTCATCAGCCTCATTCTTGGCTTCCAGGGCTGGAGCGTCTCGCGCCTGTGGATTTACTACCTCACCAGCGCTTCACTCAGCCTGATTGGCCTGCAAATGGTGATTGCGTGGATTCAGGTGCAAGTTCTCGACACCCTGCGCATTCGCGAACAACTGGCCGCCAGTGATCTGCGCGGCAAGGCCCGCCGCGAAAACGATGACCGCAATCCCACCGAGCGCGCTGTTGAGCGTCCGACCGAGCGCAAGGAATTGGCGACGGCCTGAGCGTACACAGTGACCTGACAGCGCATTTTGCGCACCTGAACCCGGACGAACACGGAGCAAATGGAGTTACATACAATGCCAGATACAACCACCACGACCGAAGCCGCATCAGAGACACTGAGCAACGAGATTCGCGAGAACCTGGGCAGCCGGCGCGTGCCGCCCGTACGCGCATCCAACTTTCCCGACGCCAGCGCCCAGGTGCAGTCGCTCACCTCCTCCAACGGCATCAAGGGCACTGTTGAGGTGCTGCTCGTCAACCCGCCCACGCCCGACGGCGCGATCTGGATCCGCAGCCAGCATCGCGTTGGCCGCCGCAGCCGCGAGAACATGATCTGGCCGCAGGTGGAGATGGCGCAAATGGCCGCCATTTTGCTGCCCGAGTACACAGTGGAGATTGTGGACTGCGTGGCGCTGCGCATGGGCTGGCCCGAATTTGAGAAGCTGCTGGAGGAGCGCCGCCCGCGCTACTACCTGACGCAGGTCACCGCGCCTTCCCTGCGCAACGACATGTACGGCGTCTTCCTGGCCAAGTCGCTGGGCGCCGTCACCATGGCCATGGGCACGCACGTAACGCCGCTGACGCTTGAGACCATGCGCCCCTTCCCTGCGCTCGATTTCATTCTGCGCGGCGAACCCGAGATGACCCTGCGCGAATTGCTCGACACGCTCGAGGGGCGCACACCGTCTAACCCGGCCGTTCAGCGCATGTTGGCAGGGACGCGCAGCGCGCCCCTCTCCAGCTTCAGCCGCACCACGGCAAATGGCGCAGCCAATGGCGGCGCAGCTGCCACAATCACGCTCGAAGATTCTGCCCCGGCAGAGATACTGGCCCCGGCCCAACCCGCCGTGGCCGCATCACCGCTCGCATCCATTACCGGGCTGGCGTGGCGCAGGCCGGCAACGGGCACATCGGGCGAACCCGCCGAAATCGTCATCAATCCGGATCGCCCCTTCATCCCCAATCTGGACGACATGCCCATCCCGCGCCATGAGCTGCTGCCGCTCGACAAGCAGCGCATGCCCATGATCAAGGGTCCCTTCACCTTTATTGTGACAAGCCGCGGCTGCCCGGCCGGTTGCAAGTACTGCATCAAGCATGTCACCTATCAGAACTCGGTGCGTCTGCGCTCGGCCGAGCGCATTGTCGAGGAGCTTGAGTATCTCGGTTCGCTTGGCATTCACAACATTCACATGTATGCCGACCTCTTCACCGTGAACCGGGAGCAGGTTGTGAACATGTGCAACCTGATCATCGAGAAGGGTCTCAAGATCCGCTGGACCTGCAACAGCCGCGTCGATTACGTGGATGAAGAAATGCTCACACTCATGGGCAAGGCCGGTTGCTGGCTCATCTCGTGGGGGATTGAGAGCTCGAACGAAGCCATTCTCAAGAAGGCGCGCAAGGGTTATCGCAAGGAGCAGGC
>DIAV01000240.1:3834-14780 GCA_002415895.1 Anaerolineales bacterium UBA5069
TGCCGCTGGATATTGCGCTCTTCCACATTGCTGCGCCCTATCCCGGCACACCCTTCTTCTATGAGGTGGTGGAGAACGGCTGGTTCCGCCCGGGCACCAAGTGGGAAGAGGTGGACATGGACCAGTCCACTGTGCTCGACTACGGCAACCTGACGGCAGAGCAGCTTGAGATGTGGCAAAAGCGTGCCACGCGCGAGTGGTCGCTGCGCCCTGGCCCGATGCTCACCTTCGCCAAGGGGCTCAACTCGTGGGAAGGCTTCAAGAGCGCCATGGACGTTGGCATGCAGATGCTGCAGTTTACCAAGGCGTAGGGTGGGTAAGTAACAAGTGGTTGACTGGTTGATTGGTTGATTGGTTGATTGGTTGATTNGTTGATTGGTTGATTGGTTGATTGGTAAGTGGTAACTCGCCGCCAATAGCCACCCATTCACCAATCAACCAATCAACCAGTCATTCACACGGGGAGACACCGTGGCACAGGCAGCGTGGGTAGAAATCCAGCAACAGCAGCGGGTGCGCGTAACCGCCTATGTGCCTGCATGGGCACTGGGCGGCTGTGCGCTCCTGCTGCTTGCCTGCGGCGCGGTGGCCACCCTGGGCGCATACGATCAGCGCGCCGCACTGGCACGCCTGCTGGCCGTGGCAGCGGGCGTCGGCCTCTGCTGCGTGGCAACATGGATTGCCCAGGTCGAAAGCGCGCAGGTGGAGCGCATGCGCCTGCTGGATGTGACGGGCTTCGTCGCTTCGCTGGCGGTGTTGGGCATTGCCGCATACGTTTTTGTGCAGCATCCGGCAAATGGCGGCCCCGCCGCAGGCGCACTCGTAGCGCTGCTGCCGCTCGCACTGGTTACGCACCTGCACGGGCGCGGCTGGGTCAACCGGCGCATGGCCACACCCGCCGAAGTGGTGGCGCTGGCCGCCCTGGCATTGGGCACAATCGCCCTGCTCCTCACCGGCGAACGCAGCGCGCTGCTCGCGCTGCTGCTGGGGGTGCTGCTGGCCGGATTCGCGCTGTGGCTTGTCCACACCACGCGCTACGCTCTCTGGATTCTGGGTGGCGTTGCACTCCTGGGGGGGCTGGCGCTCAGCCTGTGGTTGGCCGCAGGCGCAGCCCAGCCCGGCTGGCTGGCCGATCGGGTTGACCTGTGGCGCGATGCCCTGCCGCTGATTGGCGACTATCGCTTTACAGGCACAGGCCCGGCTAACACCGAGTTGACCTTCGCTTCCTATGCCCTGCTCACGCACGTGCCCTATGTGGCACATGTGCACAACCTTTACATGCAGGTGGCGCTGGAGTACGGCCTCTTTGGCTTGTTTGCGCTGCTGGGCGTCTTTGCCGCGGCACTGGCAGCCACGCTGCAGGCGCTGCGCCATGGCACAGGCCCCACACGCAACCGCGCCGCCGCCGTACTGGCCTCCCTCGTTGCCACGCTGCTGCTGGGCCTGGTCGATTCGGAAGTTGCTGCCAGCCTGCTGGTTACAGCGCTCTTTGCACCACCCGCCGCGGCGCTGCTGGTGCAGGCCACAGCCCGCGCCGATGCCCACGCGGCCGGCGTGCTGGAATTCCCCGAGCGCGACGGCCCGCCCACCGGCATGTCGGCCCGCCCGGGCTTGTGGCTGCTGGTTGCGGCGGTGGGGATCGTGCCTGTGCTGCTCGTTTGGGGCGTCAACGCCCTCTCCAGCATCCAGGCCGCGTGGGAGGCCAACCGTGGCGCAACGATACAGGCGCGCGTTGAACTGACAGATTATGCCAACGCCGACTGGGCCTTTCAGGATGCAATCCGGCGCGAGCGCGCAGGTGCGCTGTTCGCAGTCGAGCAGTCCTACAGGTCGGCGCTGCTGCTCTATCCGGCGCAGGAGACAGCCCACCGCCGCCTGGGGCAGATTGCGCTCTCGCTTGGAGATGTGGAGCGCGCCGCAGGCTTTCTGCAGGAGGCGCACCGGCTGAACCCCGGCAACCGCGCCAGCGCACAACTTCTGGGCGAGGTGCGCGCACTCCAGGGGGATGCGGCTGCCGCCGCTGCCCTCTGGGAGCCACTGGCCATGACACACAATCAGCTTGAGACTCGCCTGAACTGGTACCGCGCCCTCGGCGCAACGGAAGAACTGGCAAAGATGGAAGCAGCCGTCACACTTTACGCACAAGACATGCAGGCAGGGGTCACACAATGACAGACACAGCACCCACGCATCCGCGCCTGCCCAACGCAGTTGTCCACTCCAGCGCCGATGTGGCTGCGCACGTGCGCATAGGCGGCGGCTCCTACGTTTGGAATCGCGCGCAATTGCGCGAAGGCGTCGTGGTGGGCGAAGAGTGCATCATCGGCAAGGATGTCTACATTGACAGCAACGTGCAGATCGGCGCACGCGTCAAAATTCAGAATGGCGCGCAGGTCTTCCACGGAGCCACCATTGAGGACGGCGTCTTCATTGGCCCGCAGGCTTGCCTGACGAATGACAAGCAGCCACGCGCCATCAACGTGGATGGCAGCCTCAAGCGTGCCGATGACTGGGTTGTGTCGCCGATCCTGGTCAAGTACGGCGCATCCGTTGGTGCAGCGGCTGTGCTGCTGCCGGGCGTCACCGTGGGCCGTTTTGCCATGGTGGGCGCCGGTGCCGTTGTGACACGCAACGTGCCCGATTATGGACTTGTTTTGGGAAACCCGGCGCGCCTGGTTGGCTATGTGTGCGCCTGTGGACATCGCATTGCACTTGAAAATGGCGTAGGTCACTGCGCGAACTGCGGCAGCACCATTGTTCTGCCCCACCTGGAAAGGGAAACCATATGATTTCCATCGCAAAACCGCAGATCGGCAGCGAAGAAATGGCCGCTGTACAAGATGTGCTGGCATCGGGCCAATTGGCGCAAGGCGCCAAAGTCCGCCGCTTTGAGGAAGAGTTTGCCGAATGGGTGGGCGTTCCCCATGCCATTGCCGTTACGTCGGGCACAGCCGCGCTCCACGTGGCGCTGCTGGCGGCGGGCATTGGTGCGGGCGATGATGTCGTCACCAGCCCCTTCAGCTTTGTCGCATCGGCCAACTGTGCGCTCTTTGTGGGCGCGCGGCCCCTCTTTGCCGACATTGAGCCTGCCTACTACACGATGGACCCCGCAGCAATTCGTGCTGCGCTCACGCCGTCAACGCGTGCGCTCATTGTGGTGCACCTCTACGGCCAGCCCTGCGCGATGGACGAGATCAAGCAGATTGCCGCCGAGCACAACCTGCTGCTGGTGGAGGATGCCTGCCAGGCGCACGGTGCGGCGTGGCAGGGGCAACGCGTGGGCAGCATGGGCGTGGGCTGCTTCTCTTTCTACCCCACCAAGAACATGACCACCGGCGAAGGCGGCATGATAACGACAGATGATCCCGAAATTGCACGCAAGGCACGCCTGCTGCGCGAACATGGCGCACCGCAGCGCTATGTGCACGAGGTGCTGGGCTACAACCTGCGCATGACAGACCTGCAGGCGGCGATTGGCCTTGTCCAGTTGGGCAAGGTGGAGGCATGGAACCAGCAGCGCGCCGAGAACGCCGCCTTCCTCACCGAGCGGCTGGCGGACGTGCCCGGCATTACAACCCCTTGCGTGCGGGCGGGCGCCAGCCACGTGTTCCATCAGTACACGGTGCGCGCGGGCGGCATTGCCGGCGGGCGTGATGCCCTGGCGGCTGCGCTGGCCGAGCGGGGCGTCGGCTCCGCCATTCACTACGCGACGCCCATCCATCACCAGCCGCTGTACCGCGATCTGGGCTATGTGGACGCGCTGCCCCATGCCGAGGCAGCAGCGCGCGAGGTGCTCTCGCTGCCTGTGCACCCCGCGCTGAGCCACGGTGATCTTGCACACATTGGCAATGCAGTTGCAGATGCAGCACAGGCGTTGGCATCTGCGCATACTCGTGTACCTGCATAGCAGCCATGGACTCCACGCCAAGGCAAAGCCTGGCACGGATATCGCTTTGAAAAGCTGTGAAAATCTGACAACAAACGCCGCCACATCCTCGGGGCGACGATTGAGTATACAAGGAGTGATGAGATGAGAACCATGGATACAGATGCAGTGCGAATCGGCGTCATCGGTGCAGGGCGCATGGGCAAGAATCACTGTCGCGTTGTCGCAGGGTTGCGCCGCGCGACGCTGGCGGGCGTGTGTGATCAGAATGTGCAACTGGGCGTGGCCGTGGCCCGCCAGTTTGAGGCCCCTTTCTTCGCCACAGTGGACGAGCTGCTGGAAAATGTGGACGCTGTGACGATTGCCGTGCCCACAACGCGCCACTTTGAAGTGGCAGCGCGCTGCCTCGAGAAGGGTATCCACGTCTTTGTGGAAAAACCCATCACAGCAACCGTCGAGGAGGCCGACAAACTTGCAGCACTGGCCGAAAAATCCGGGCTGGTGGTGCAGGTAGGGCATATCGAGCGCTTTAACCCCACCTATACCGAGCTGAAAAATGTCATCGCCGACATGACGCCCCTCGCCGTCAACTTCCGCCGCCTGAGCCAGTATGCGGGCAGCAACATGGATGTCGACGTTGTGCTCGACCTGATGATTCACGACATTGACCTCATGGGCGACCTGCTGGGTGGTGAGGCGACACAAATTGACGCATCCGGCGTAACGGCCTTCAGTGGCTCGCTGGACCATGTAATCGCCTGCGTGCGTTCGGCCACAGGGCCGCTGGTCACCATTGCGGCCTCCCGCCTGACAGAGCAAAAGGTGCGCCAGATCGAAGTCACCACGCTTGAGGCCTATGTGGTGGCGGATCTGCTTAACAAGTCCATCTCCGTGCATCGCAGCATGGTGGGCGAATACGTCAACCATGCGCCGCGTGGGGTCAAGTACCGCCAGGAGAGCATTGTCGAATCGATTTATGTGCCCATGGCAGAGCCGCTGCTGCTTGAAATGCAGCACTACCTCGACTGCGTGCGCACAGGCAGTGCGCCGCTGGTGAGCGCGGCACAGGGCGCACAGGCATTACGTCTTGCCATGCAGGTTCGTGAGATTGCACACGGCCACCTGTTGAGCCTGGCCACAGTCCGTCACGTGGTCCCCACCCCCAAGATGGTCATGAGAGAGGCGAACTGAGCATGAGTCCTGATTTAGAGGCAGCAACGAAACGCAGCGCGCGCAGCAGCGCGCCTGCGCTTTCCATCATCATTCCCTGCTACAACGAGGCCGAAAGCGTCGCCTCGCTGCACGAGGGGTTGGTGCCCGTGGCCGCGGCCCTGGCCGCGCAACGTGGCCCAGTCGAAATCATCTTTGTGGATGATGGCAGCACCGACGGCACGCTGGATGCATTCAGGACCAGTTTCGACGGCACGGAGCCGGCAAACGTCACCTTTTGTTATACGCAGCACGTCGTCAACCGTGGCCTGGGCGCGGCCCTGCGCACGGGCTTTGCCGCTGCGCAAGGCGATATTGTGGTGACGACCGACAGCGACAACACCTATCGCCTGACAGAGATTCCCGCCCTGATCGATCGGCTTACGCCAGGTGTGGATATCGTCACGGCTTCGCCCTACCACCCCGATGGTGGCGTGGAGAATGTGCCCGAGTATCGCCTTGTATTAAGCAAGGGATCATCGCTCATGTACCGCGTGCTTGTGGACCGCCACCTGCACACCTACACAGCGCTCTTCCGTGCCTACCGACGCGAGGTCATCAAGAAGATCAGCTTTGAGGCCGACGGTTTTCTGGCGGGCACAGAGCTGCTTGTCTATGCCATGCTGCAGGGCTATGTGGTTGCCGAATACCCCACAGTGCTGCATGCACGCGTGGCGGGCGTTTCCAAGGCGAAGCTCATGCGCACAATCCGCGCCCACCTTGGCTTCCAGGGGCGTGTACTGCTCTATCGCATGGGCGTCGTCTCACTACGGCAATCAACACAACTGCAGGGAGGCAACTCATGACGGCAGCAACTGAGCGAGTCACGCCGGCGACGGATATCGCCACAACAATCGCCACAACAGAGGCGCACCCCACAGGCGCGGTGCAGACGGCCCCGGAAGCAACATCAGCGCCAACGAATCAGAGGAGAACACGCGCCATGACACTGGCAATTAGCTATATCCTGATCAGCGTCCTGGGCGGCGCCATTGGACAGCTCATGCTCAAGAACGGCATGAACAAGTTTGGCGTCGTCACGCTTTCGCTGGACGAAGTGCCGCAGTTGCTCATGAAGCTGGCACTCAACCCGTGGGTGGTGGGCGGCCTCTTTCTCTACGCGTGCGGCACCATCTTCTGGCTGGCGGGCATCTCGCGCGTCGATCTCAGCTACGCCTATCCCTTTGCCAGCCTCTCCTATGTGGTGATGTTGCTGGTGGCCTGGCAGCTCTTTGATGAGCAGATCACGCTGCCGCGCATTATTGGCACTGTGGTAATCGCCACAGGCGTGCTCATCGTCTCACGCGGGTAGGCGACCACCATGAAGATGGTTTCCGTGGTTGGGGCTCGCCCCGAATTCATACAGGCAACGCCCGTGAGCAAGGCGCTGCGCGCCGCGGGCGTCCACGAAGTCATGGTGCATACCGGCCAGCACTATGACTATGCGATGTCGGGCGCATTCTTTGCAGACCTCGGCACGCCCGCACCTGACTACAACCTTGAGGTTGGGTCGGGCGCACAGGGCAAGCAAACCGGCGAAATTCTGGCGCGCATTGAAGAAGTGCTCATTACGGAAAAGCCCGAAGTCGTGATTGTGCGCGGCGACACCAACTCCACCATTGCGGGTGCATTGACAGCGGCCAAGCTGAACATTCCCATTGCCCACGTGGAGGCGGGCGAGCGCTCCTTTGACCGCCGTATGCCTGAGGAGATCAACCGCGTGGTGGCCGACGCACTGGCGGCGCAGCTCTTCTGCGTGAGCCGCACAGCGCTGCGCCAGTTGGCCAACGAAGGCATCACACAGGGTGCGCATTGGGTGGGCGACGTGCTCTATGACGCCATGCTGCAGAACCTGCCCGTGGCGCGCACACGCTCGACAATTGTGGCAGACCTGGGCCTGCGCCCCGGCGGCTACAGCCTGGTGACCATTCACCGCGCGGCGAACACAGACAATCCGGCGCGTCTTGCTGCGCTGGTCACTGCGCTGAGCGCAATTGACGAGGACATTGTCCTGCCGCTGCACCCGCGCACGCGCGCCGCGCTGCTGCGCGACGGCCTGGAATTCGGCGGGCGCGTGCGTACGATTGCACCAGCCGGCTACTTCGACATGACGCAGCTTGAAGAGAACGCCCGCCTCATTGCCACCGATTCCGGCGGCGTGCAGCGCGAGGCCTACTTCCTGAGCAAGCCCTGCCTCACCCTGCGCGATGAGACAGAGTGGAGCGAGACAGTCACCGCCGGGTGGAACAAATTGGTGGGCGTTGCGCCAGATGTGATCGCCGACGCATGGTTCAACTTCTCACCGCCTGCCCAGCAGCCGCCCCTCTTTGGCGACGGCAGGGCCGCCGAAAAGATTGCCTGGATTTTGCGCGAGTTCGCAGTCGAACAACTCAATGAGGATGCACGCAACGCACGGGCTGCCTACACGGCAGGGCCTGTACACACAGAGGTGAGCGCATGAGAGTGGGCATTATTGGCGGCGGCATCCTGGGCGCAACCCTGGGCTACGCATTGACGCGCAGTGGCGCGCACGTGGACATCTACGAGGCAGGGCCTGAACTGGGCGGCCTTGCGGGTCCCCTCACGCTTGCCGACGGCACGCTCATTGACCGCTATTACCACGCCATTCTCTCCAGCGATTCCAATCTGGTTGATCTCTGTACGGAGCTTGGGCTGGCTGATCAAATGCGTTTCAAGCCCACGCGCATGGGCTTTTATGATAACGGCGCGATTTACCCCATGACGAGCACGCTGGAGCTGCTGCGCTTCCCGCTGCTCACGTGGACCGACCGCGTGCGCCTGGGGCAGACGGTGCTCGGCGCAATGATGGTGCGCGATTGGCGCAGCCTTGACGAAGTGAGCGTGGAGAAGTGGCTGGTGGCCCGCGGCGGCCGCCATGCCTACGAAACACTCTGGAAGCCCATGCTCAAGGCCAAGTTTGATGGCGGCTTTGATCAGGTGCCCGCCACGTGGATTTGGTCCCGTATTGTGCGTATCAAGTCCACGCGCAGCGGCGCAGCGCAAAAAGAAGAAGCCGGCCACATCATTGGCGGCTACATTACGCTGCTGGAGGCCATGGCCACGTATATTGAAGCGTCCGGCGGCCACATCCACCTGCGCACGCCCGTACAGGAGATTGTTGTGGAGCAGGGCGCCGCGCGTGCGCTGCGCCTGGCTAATGGCACGGTGCCGTATGACGCCATTATTGCCACGGTGCAAACGCCACTGCTGAGCCGCCTGCTCCCCAGCGCACCCGCGACCTATCGCACGCAGCTTGAGGCGCAGGAGTACCTGGGCATCATCTGCCCGGTGGCCGTCCTCAACCAGCCCCTCACCGGCTACTGGACGCTCAACATTACCGATGACACAGTCCCCTTCACGGGCGTCATCGAAACAACAGCTTATATTGACCCGGCCTACACGGGCGGTCATCACCTTGTCTATTTGCCCAAATACACCGCACCGGGCAGTGAGTGGCAGAAGAAGAGCGACGACGAAATTCGCACAATCTGGGTGGACGCGCTCAAGCGCATGTTCCCCGACTTTGACCCGGCAACGATTGTGGAGATGCCGATTGGCCGTCATCGCTTTGTCGAGCCGCTGCATCCGCTGGGCGGGCTGGCGCAGATTCCCGCTGTGGAATCGCCCATTGATGGGCTCTACGTGGCAACCACGGCACAGATTTATCCGGCATTGACCAATGGCGAATCGGTCACGCGTCACGCGCAGGCTGTGGCGGCGCAGGTGCTGGCACGCAACACGGCCACTCCCGAACATGCACAGAGTGAGCCGGTTCCAGTGATCGCATAGAACGTGCGGTCCACAACAAGCGCACGTGGAAAGATGGTAACGCGGCTGCCGGATTGGCAGGCCACCCAAAACCAGTTGGCAATGCAGCCGGCGCAACCCTAGAGCCGGCGGTTTCAATCCGCCGCCCCGAAAAGACGGAACGAACAATGATGATTCATGGCCAACCACAACCGCACTTCACACTCGAGCCCAGCATCGAGCCTGCCTTTGAGGCCAAGCCCGCGCCGCAGCGTCGCGTGCTCTGGATCACGCTGAGCATTGTTGCCCTGGCGCTGCTGGGCGTGCTGGTCTTCTACAACCTGACAGCGTGGCCCGTCACCTGGTTTGACGAAGGATCGCACCTGCACGTGCCCAAGACGCTCGTCACCGAGGGCGTCTATGCCGACAAGAGCAGCGACGGCTACCGCTACTACGGCCCCACGCTGGGCGTTGGCCCCACGGTGATGCTGCCGATTGCCGCCGCCTTCGAGGTGGCCGGAATCGGCTTGCAGCAGGCGCGGCTGGTCATGGGTATCTACCTGTTGCTGGCGCTGGCGGCCTTCTACGTCCTGGCGCGCCGCTTGGGCGGCTTGCGCTTTGCCCTGATTGCCGTGGCGCTGCTCGTCACCATGCGTGGCGCCAGCACCCTGGAATATGGCCGTCAGGTGCTGGGCGAGGTGCCGGCGCTCTTCTACATGGCAGCGGGGCTGGCCGTCTGGTTTGGCGGCAAGGGGCGTGATTCATGGTGGCGGCTGATTGGTGCGGGGCTGCTGCTGGGCCTCTCCATCGTCACCAAAAGCCAGAATCTGCTGGTGATTGCGCCCGCCCTCCTGATTGGCTGGGTGGCCAACCTCATCTGGTATCGCTCTGTGCCGCAGCGTTTCTTCCTGGTCACAGGAATTGTCACGGCAGGCGTTGTCGCGCTCTGGCAGGGCTATCAGGTGCTCTATCTGGGTCCCTCCACCTGGCAGGAAAACCTGACACTGCTCCAGACAGCGGCCTCGGGTGCAGCGTTTGTCTTCTCAACCGACCTCATGCTGCGCAGCCTGGGCGAGCTTCTCAGCCTGAAGGTCTTTCTCTTCATGCTGCCGATTTTTCTCGCCTACGGTGTGCTGCTGGCGCTGCCCCGCTCGCGCCGCGGCGTTATGTGGGGCGTTATTCTGCTGCTGGTGGGCGTGAATCTGGTGTGGTATGTTACGGCCTCGATTGGCTGGATCCGCTATGCGTTTCCCGGGCTGGCGCTGACAACACTCTTTGCTGCCGCACTTTTTGATGATCTCTTTGGCTCCATCTTCTGGGAGTGGCGGGCGTGGGGCCGCGAAATTCGTTCCGGCATCACCCCCGAGTTTCCCGTCTATTTGGCGCTGGTGGGAACGGTGGTGCTGGCCGCGCTGGTGCTTGCGCCGCTGAGTGTTACGGCAAAGGCGATTGCCGCGCCGCCCGCCAACGCATCCGGCGCAATGGCGGCATGGATGGATGCCAACGTGCCGCAGGATGCACTGGTTGAGACGTGGGAGCCTGAAATGGGCTTCCTCACCGATCACAACTACCACTTCCCGCCGGCGGGCTTGCTCGACACCGGCATCGGCTTTGTCTGGCGTGAGGGTGCTGCCCCGGCCGACACCTATCAGTTTGTGCAGGAGAACAGGCCGCCCTACGTCCTTGTTGGCCCCTTTGCCAAATGGGTGCTTCTTTATGATGACGCGCTGAAGGCAGAGGACTATGGGCTTCTCCATTCCGTAGGCGGCTACGACCTCTACGCGGCGGGCGCGCCCGCGGGTGCGCAGCCGCAACCTGATCCCGAGCCGCAAGCGCAGCCTGCGCCGGCCGTCGTGCCTGCCGAGACGCCGGCACTGGCCCCCACGTCAACGCTCGCACCCACGCTGACGCCCACGGCCACCCGCACACTTGCACCCGCACAACCGCCGACAGTGGCCCCAGCAGAGTCAGCGCCAGCGGAGATTGCCCCAACCGAAGTCTTGTCTGCGACGCCTGCCACACCGCCCACAACAGAATCGCAATTACAGCTGGATCCAAGCCTGAGAGAGTGACGCAATCATCA
>DIAV01000240.1:14915-15252 GCA_002415895.1 Anaerolineales bacterium UBA5069
TGATTGGACTGCTTGTGCTGGCGATGATCGGCGCCAGCATTGTCGCGGGTATCGGAACCGGCACGCCGGCACAGGCCCAAAGCTCTACTGTGCCGATACTGGTTGTGGTCAATAGCGCCGCAACCAACAAGTTTGGCGCGTATTTGGGTGAGATGCTGCGCGCCGAGGGGCTGAACGCTTACGATGTCAAGGAATTGAGCGCCTTGACCGCGGGCGATCTGAGCAGCCACGATGTGACAATCCTGGCCGAAACAACGCTCACAACGGTGCAGGCCACGCTCTTCAACAACCACGTGGCGGGCGGCGGGCGGCTGATTGCCATGCGCCCGGACACACA
>DIAV01000240.1:15299-17869 GCA_002415895.1 Anaerolineales bacterium UBA5069
TGCAAATTAACGCGACGGCGCTGCTGGGCACGGAGCGGCCGGGTGAAGGGCTGCCCACAGCCACGCTCCAAATCCACGGCGTAGCCGGACGTTACGCACTCAGTGGTGGCGTCGAGCTGGCGCGCTTGTACAGCAATGCCACCACCACGACAACGTTCCCCGCCGTTGCGGGCGCTGCCACGGGCCGCACTGCTGCCTTCACCTATGATCTGGCGCAGAGTGTTGTCTACACGCGCCAGGGCAACCCGGCCAACGCCAACGTAGACCGCGACGGCGACGGCGTCATCCGTACGGTTGACCTCTTTCAGGGCATCAGTGGCGGTGCGACGTGGATCGATCGCGACCGTATGCCCATTCCACAGGCCGACGTGCAGCAGCGCCTCTTTGCGCGCCTGGTGCGCCAGTTGGTCGCGCAGGCCAAGCCCCTGCCCCAGCTCTGGTACTTCCCGGGCACGGCCAAGACGCTGATCATCCCGACCGGCGACGCCCACGCCAACCCGACAAGCTACTATCAGACCCAGATCAACAGCCTCGCGCCCTATGGCAAGATGACCTTCTATCTCTCGCCTGCGGCCGACCCGCAGGCCACCAATGTGGCCACGTGGATTGCGCAGGGTTACGACTTCAGCATTCATCCCTACGTGAATACGTCATTCACCACGGGCTACGGCCAGGCGCTTAGCTGGTTCCAGTCCAAATACCAGAGCAACCCCACCCGCTCGGTGCGCAATCATCAGGTGGTGTGGAGCGGCTGGACAGATGCTGCCACAATTGCATCACAGGCCGGCTACGCACTGGACGCCAATTTCTACACCTGGGGCACATGGCTGCGCAAGCCCGACAACACGTGGGCCTATGGCTATGTGACGGGCAGCGGCCGCCCTATGAAGTTCATTTCAAGCCAGGGCGCCGTCATCCCCTACTACCAGCAGGTGACGCAGTTGGTGGATGAGTATCTCTTTGACGTAGACGGCATGCAGAATTTGACCAGCGCGCAGGCAATTGCCATTTCGCGCCAGATGATTGATGCCAGCCAGGCAGGCGACTACGCCGCGCTCATGACGCAGTTCCATGTGGATTACTACAACGGCGGCCCGCAGGCGTGGGCCGAGGGTACACTGGCCTATGCGCAAAGCCTGGGCATTCCTATCTGGACAGCCGACAAGTGGCTCAACTTTACCGAAACGCGCGACAACGCGAGTTTCAATAACGTTGCGTGGAATAGTGGCGCTGGACAACTAAGCTTCACCCTTAGCGCGGGCAGCAGCACCCCCTCGCTGAGTTTCCTGCTGCCCACCACAGCCAACGGCGCATCGCTGAGCAGTGTGCTGGTTGACGGCGCGCCTGTTTCCTTTGCCAACTTCGCCGTCTCGGGGCGCAATCAGGCGCTTGTCTCGGTAACAGCCGGCAACCATGCGGTCACGGCCACCTATGGCGGCCCCGCACCCACGGCCACGTCCACGCCCGCGGGCACAGCCACCAACACGCCTACCAGCACACCCGTCAACACGCCCACAGGCGCGCCCACCAATACACCTGTCGCCACAGCCACAGGCACGCCTGGCCCCACGGCAACGCCCACAACGGCCCCCACGGCAGCGCCGAGTGGCCTCACGCAGACGACCTATGGCGACTTTGAAGCATGTGGCGTAGGCTCCGGCATCGTCGTGAGCAGTCTCAACGGCGGTGCGCTGCGCCTTGCGCCCGCGCTTGTGGATGATTTTAACGGCGCCACGCTCGACAGCGCGCGCTGGCTGGCCGGCACGTGGTCGGGCGGCGCCTATGCACCCGTTCCGTCCGGCGGCGCGCTCACACTGGCCGGCGGAGCGGCGGGCTGGGTGCGCTCGCAGTCCGTGTATACCCGCGGCGAGGCGGAATTTGTCGGCACCTTTGGCAATGGCGCCTGGCAGCACCTGGGTTTTGGCTCCGTAGGTTTCGGTTCCAACCGCTATCTCATCTTCAGCACAGCGTCGGGCAACGGCAACCTCTACGCTCGCGCCAACAACAACAGCAGCGAGCAGTACGCCAGCATGGGCGCCATTCCCACAGGTGTGCATCGCTATCACATTGCGTGGAGCGCAGTGGACGCGTCCAATGATCGCGTGCGCTTCAGCATTGACGGTGTATTGCGCGCCGAGTTCACCCTCTCGGCATCGGGTGCAAGCAACTATGTTGTGTACATAAGCAACAATGGCAGCGCGCCGCTGCGCGTGGAGAACGTCACTGCTGCCCCGGCCTATGCCACCACAGGCACGTGGAACTCATGCACGCTGGATGCAGGCGCAGGCAAGGCATGGACAAATATCGCCTGGCAGGGCGACGTGGCAACCGGCGGCGCAGTGACAGTCCAATCACGCACCAGCGCCGACGGCACGACTTGGAGCGGCTGGAGTGCCGCCGCGTCGGCGGGCACAGCGATCAGCCCGGCGTCGCGCTACGTGCAGTACAGCGCTGCGCTCACAGGCAACGGCAGCAGCAGTTCGAGCCTCGATGCTGTGGTGCTGACGTCGTCAGGCACCCTGTTGCCGACCGCAACGTTCACGCCCGTGCCGCCGACTGCGACATTCACC
>DIAV01000240.1:17922-19174 GCA_002415895.1 Anaerolineales bacterium UBA5069
ATTCACCGCGACGCCCGTGCCGCCCACGGCAACGTTTACGGCTACACCGTTGCCGCCAACCGCCACACCGACAGTCTCGCCGACACCTGGCCAGCCTTCTGATGGCTTCGTGCATGACACCGCGCTGGACTTTGGCGCTGCTTGCGTTGTTCTCAATGGCGCTACGGTCAGCGATGGCTCTGGCGGCGAAGTGCGGCTTGCCGCCACACTCGAGGATTACTTTGCCGGCAGCGCTGTGGACACCACGCGCTGGCGTGTGGGGAATGCGTATCCCTGGTATCAAGTCAATGCCACCGTCTCCGGAGGCGCGCTGACTCTCCTGGGTGGGCACCTCAGTTCATACAACAGTTTCGCACCACTCAAGCCGCGCTTCTTCGAGACATCCGCGCAACTGCTGGTCACGGGCAGTGTACCTTCCTGGCCGGACCTCGGTTTCTACTGGAGCGATGCGCCGTATTACTTCAATTCGGTGGGCGTTGTACCACCCACCGAAGCAATTCGAGCATTCGTTGTGCCAAACAACCCCAGCATGTTTGTCCGATCGCACGACGGCACCAATCCATACCAGGATGTTAATGTGCTGCCCGCGCCGGACCTGACCCAGTATCATCTCTTCCGTATTGAGTGGGATGCGACGCAAACGCGCTACTACATTGATGGGCAACTGCGTGCCACGACAGAAGGGTCGGACTTGCTCGACACCTATGTCTTCCTCTACTCGCAGACGCCCGGCACAGACCCGACCAACCCAAGTCCGATTCGAGTGGACTGGACGCGGGCGGGGCAGTATGCAGCGTCGGGGATCTACACCTCCTGCACATACGATGCCGGACAACCTGTCAACTGGGCGACGGTTTCCTTGCAGCAGAACAGCCCTGCCGAGACAGCGGTGACTGTGCAGACGCGCACATCGGCAGACGGCGTGAACTGGAGTGGCTGGCAGGCGACAGCGGGTGAGTCCATTGCCAGCCCTGCTAACCGATACCTCCAGTATCAACTGACGTTGACGACGAACAACGCGCTCATCTCGCCTGAAGTCCAGCGCGTCGCCGTGACAACGTCAGGTTCGCCAGTGGAGACGCCGACCGCGACACCGGTGCCGCCGACGGCGACATTCACCGCGACACCAGTGCCGCCGACGGCGACCTTTACCGCGACACCAATCCCGCCGACTGCAACATTCACATCGACGCCGGTGCCGCCCACGGCAACATTCACGGCAACGCCAGTGCCGCCGACTGCAACATTCACC
>DIAV01000177.1 GCA_002415895.1 Anaerolineales bacterium UBA5069
CGAGGTGGAAAAGCAGCAGGCCGCAGTCGAGCGCAAGGATACGCGCCGCGATGGTCAGCAGGCGCGCCAGCAGCGCGCCGTCGACCGCAAGCGCGAACAGGCTGTGGAAAAGGCCGAGGCGCGTGTGCACGCACTGGAACAGGAACTCCTCACGCTGGGCGCGCAAATTGAGGCCGCGGGGCTGGCGCAGGATGTATCGGCGATCCAGAAACTGGGGGCGACCTACGAAGCCACGCGCACCCAGCTCGATGCGGCCATGGAACAGTGGATGGCGCTGGGGGAGTTGATGCAGTAACGCACGTCATACACCGCTTGAGTCGCGGCAAAACGTATCAGCAAACTTAAGAACATTTCCGCCCTGAAGTGGCGCCACACTGCGATCTGCTGCGGTATCACGTTGACTACCGCTCCGTTTACGAAAAGGGCACTCCAACTTGGAATGCCCTCGACCACAATCATTGAGTATCGTCTTTCTTCCTGACTGGAATCCAGATTTCGCTTCTATACTTTGGATTCTCTGTGTCCTTACTCTCATTCCATAGAATCTCGGGGCCTTCAACTGCCTCATAGCCTGAAGATGGGAACCACTCGGCATATATCCTGCCCCACACATTTTGAAGTGTCTCCGGGAATGGCCCAATCGCTTCGAATATGGCCCAGGTACTCGCATCAATTTCCAGTACATCAAAGTCGGCAGTTTCATTGCTTGATGTTGCCACCCCGATGTAGTGATCCAGTTCCCCTCTCTCCTCCATTCTTCCTTCAGAAAACTTTGTAGAAGCGCTTATAATGCCTGAAGGTTCTACATTTGAGAGTGCCTTTAAGCGCGTAATCACGTCAGGGGTTAAGAGTTCAGTCATTTTTGCTATCTCTGGATTGACACCTTCAAAAACGATTGGAACTCTCTTCATAAACCCTACGAGCTTAAATGGCTCTCTTTCAACAATGCGATAATTCATTTCATATGCTCCCTTGATTGACAATTGGAAGGTCATTCTCGGATAAGCTTTTAGCTGTGCACCCTCACTTCTTGCTTCAGAAGGGAGAACGCCATGCATGAAATAAAAGGCACGTGAGAATGAGTCAGCGGAACCGTAACCGTACTTGACTGCAACATCGATTACTCTCAAATTGCTGTTCTTCAAATCAAGTGCAGCGAGCGTTAGCCGTCTTCTGCGAATGTATTCTGACAAGCCTATCCCTGATAAAAACGCAAACATCCGCTTAAAATGATACTCTGAGCAGCAGGCAATTTTGGAGACTTCTCTGTGATCAATCTCCTCCGTCAAATGCTCTTCGATGTACGCCAGTGCATGATTCATGCTGCCCAAAGAATCCATCAAACAACCTCCTTTCACCGGCCATATTAGCAAAGGATGCCATTGTCCATCCGACAATCTGTGCACAGTATAGTCGGGTATGTTTTATCGCCGGGTGAATGCAGCCAGAGTCGTTGTCTTCCAAATTGGTGACAGACTGCTGCACGAAGAATAGCCGCACCAGTCAAGCCAATCTACTTGTGATCAGTTTCTTTTAACATTCAGCCTGCCTCCACAACCCAATCTTAGACTTCAGTACGACGCTCTCAACAGGCGTCGAGGCGTCATGATTCACTTTCCAGCCGCGCTGCGCCCTTGCCGCTACGCCATCTACATCTCGTTGTTGCCACTCCTCCTCTCATGCCGCGCAGGGCAGGAGCACTCGCGTACGCTCCACACCATCGCTTTCGGCTCCTGCGTCATGCAGGGCGAACCTCAACCCATCTGGGATGCGGTCAACGCCGCCCAGCCCGATCTCTTCGTCTTCCTGGGCGACAACATTTACGCCGATGCCACCAACCCCGTCGCGTGGCAGCCAAAATACGCCATGCTTGGGGCAGAGCCGGGCTTTGTGCAGTTGCGCGCGCAAAGCCTGCTTGCCGCCACGTGGGACGACCACGACTACGGGGTGAATGATGCCGGCGCTGAGTTCGCGGGCAAAGATGCGGCGCGCGCGGCGTTCTTCTCCTTCTGGGGCGAGCCGCCCCTGAGCAGCCGTCGCCTGCGCGCCGATGGCGTCTATTCGGCGTCAATTTATGGCGCGCCGGGGCAGCGCGTGCAACTGATTCTGCTGGACACACGCTGGAATCGCTCGCCGTTGGCGCGCGTGGGTGATGCCGAGATTGAGGCGCGCCGTCCGCTGGGCATGGGTCCCTACACCGCCACGATAGACGAAGCCACTACATTGCTGGGTGCTACGCAGTGGCAATGGCTGGAGGCGCAATTGCGCAGGCCCGCCGAACTGCGCCTGATTGCCACCAGCATCCCCTTTCTGCGCGCCGGTTCGGGCTGGGAAAGTTGGACCAACTTTCCCGCCGAGCAGCAGCGCATGATCAACCTGATTGCCGAAACCGAGGCGGCGGGCGTGCTCTTCATCTCGGGCGATACGCACCACGCGCAATTCTCGCTGCGCAGCGAGGCTGTGCCCTACCCGCTGTGGGAGGTGAACTCCAGCGGCCTGACGGAGAACGCCGGCACAATTGCACCCGACAGCAGCCGCGTGGGCGGTGCTGATCAATGGTACAACGATGACAACTACGGGCTGATTCAGGTGGACTGGTCCGCGCCCGATCCCACGCTGCGCCTTGAGATTCGCGATGTGAACAATGGTGTTGTGTTCAGCCAGACACTCCACCTGAGCGACCTGCAGAATGCGCAGTAGGGGCTTATGAACATTGCCCTAATTGTTTCGGCACCCACTGCGTCACGCGGGAGACGTGACCTGCAACTGCGGCGTTGCAGCCATTGTTGCGGCCCTGCTTTTTGACGCTGCCGCCGTCGCGGCGTAAAATCAGAAGATTGTTTGATTCTCAAAGAATATTTTGCGCGAGGCAGGCAGCAATGGTTGAAGGACAGAGCGGCACAGTGAGCGGCCACGGCGCGCCATCCATACACACGCCGGAGTACGATCGGCGCGGGCTGCTGCTGGGCGCAGGCGCCTATTCGATGTGGATCCTCTTCCCCATCTACTTCCGCTCGCTGGCTGCGGTGTCACCGCTGGGGATTCTGGCCACGCGCATTGTCATGTCGCTGCTCTTCATGGCCATTGTGATTACGTGGACGCGCCGCTGGGGCTTTTTGCCCGCGGCCTTGCGCAACAAGCGGGTGGTTGGCGTGTATGTGCTGGCCGGCGCACTGCTTGCCGCCAACTGGTACATCTACATTTGGGCTGTCAACAACGGCCATATCCTTGAGGGGAGCCTGGGTTATTTTATCAACCCCCTCGTCAATGTGCTGCTGGGTGTCATCTTTCTGCGCGAGCGCATGCGCCCGGGCCAGTGGGCCGCCATCGCCATTGCCAGCGTGGGTGTGGCCTACCTCACATGGAATTACGGCCATTTGCCGTGGATTGCGCTTTCGCTTGCGCTCACCTTTGGCTTCTACGGCCTGCTCAAAAAGCGAGCCCCGCTGCCTGCCGACACGGGGCTTACGCTTGAAACGTTATTGATGGCCGGCCCCGCCCTGATTGGCATGATTCTGCTGGATATGCAGGGTCAGGGTGGCTTTTTCCGGCATGGGGCGCAGACGGATATTCTGCTGCTGCTTTCCGGCCCCATCACGGCTGTGCCGCTGCTCATGTTTGCCGGTGCGGCCAAGACCATTCCGCTTTCCATGCTGGGCGTGCTGCAATACATTGCGCCCACGGGCCAGTTCCTTGTGGCCGTCTTCCTCTATGGCGAGCCTTTCCCCACCTACAAGCTGATCGGCTTTGGCATTATCTGGATTGCACTTGTGCTCTTTTGGGCGGAAGGGCAGAGGCGCCGGCGGCGTTTGCCCGCTGTTGCGCAGCCCGCCGCGGCAGACTGACCAGCAGCGAAAGCACAAGCAGCCCCGCGCCAATCAGCGCCGTCCACGCCACCAGCGGCGTAGCGGCGTGCTTGATGTAGATGCCCACAAAAGCCCACACAAAGACAGCCACATAGCCAACATCGGCGCGCAGCCAGCTAAAGGCCAGCGCCAGCAGCGTGCCCACGCCAATCATGATGGCCGCCCACAAAGGACCGGAGTTCCCCTCGCCCGTCCACCCCAGGCTGTAGAGAACAGTCGTCGCGTTGGCAATCGTCGCCACGCTCACCCACGCCAGATAGACGCTGAAGGGCAAGTGCAGCGCCCACGCCGCCATGCGCGAGACAGGGGGCTGCGCGGCTAATTTCGCGTACACGACAATCAGCGAAGTGAGCAGCACGAGCATGATCCCCAGGCTCAGCACAACGTAGTTGTAGTGCCACGCCACAATCCACAGGCCGTTGGCCAGCCCACTCAGCATGTACCACGGGGCAATGGAACGCAGCAGCGGGTCATTGCGCTTGCGCGCGCCTGCCTGGTAGATGTTGTAAGCGATCCAGCCGATATAGATGACGCCCCATATGGAAAACACATAGCCCGCCGGCACGAAGTAGACGGGGAAGCGATCGGAGATGTCGCCTGTTGACTGCCCGTTCAGGGGCAGCGCGTTGGCAAGGATGTTGAGCGTGAGCGCAAAGATGGTGGCAGCTACCACACCCACCTGTCGCCATAGGCTGCTGCTGTTGCTGCCGGCCTCCGTATGAGAGACGCCCTGCATGTTGGTTGTCATGTCAATATCTTTCTCGTGTGTTTGCAAAGGTTATGCAACGGTTTTGTCCATACTTTGACCGGAGTATACACGTGAGAAACGCCATTGACGGTGAGAAAGGTTCAAATTGGGTCGCAACGAACAACCTATGCGCTTTCGCGTCAAGGCTGTTGTTTGCTGCGGCGGAAGAGGCCCTGCTTTTCGGCGGGCTGGGCGCGCTGCTG
>DIAV01000211.1:0-8179 GCA_002415895.1 Anaerolineales bacterium UBA5069
TGGTTATTGGTAATAGGTAATTGGTGGGTCGCTGCGTGCGTCGTCCTGTGGTGGGGCGGCGCACGCTTTGTATTCGTGACTTTCCCCGCCGCAGCGCAAGCGGCGAAATCAGCGGCTTCGCTTCAATTGCATCCGCTGTGATCAGTGCAATCTGTGTATACGCGCTGTTGCGTTCCCAGCGGAGCATCACAACGGAGCATCACAACGGAGCATCCCACCCATGGCTGTAGAAACAATGCCGCCGCCCAGGCGTCACGCCGCCTACACCTTCTTCGACAGGTTCCCCTACTGGCTGCTGGCGGCCGTCCTGCTGGGGCTGCTGCTGCTCTGGTACATCATCAACGATGCCGATTACACGGTCATCTTCAAGGCCGTCTCGCGCGGTGTTGCAACCACCATTTGGGTTACGCTGGTGGCCTTTGGCGGCGCGCTGGTTGTGGGGCTGATTGTGGGGCTCATGCGCCTCTCCAAAAACCGCGTGGTCTATGAGGTTGCCACCTTTTACGTGGAGATCATCCGCGGCGTGCCCATGCTGGTGCTGCTCTACTACATTGCCTTTGTGGGCGCGCCGCAACTTGTGCTGGGCATCAACTGGATTGGTGATCAGGCTTCGGGTATGGGCATGACCGGACTGGGCGAGGCGCTCAACCGCTTTACGGTGCGCGATCTGGGCTTTGCCGCGCGCTCTGTGCTGGCGCTGATCATTGCCTACAGTGCGTTCCTCAGCGAGATCTTCCGCGCCGGCATCGAGAGCATTGCGCGCGGCCAAACGGAAGCAGCCATGAGCCTGGGCATGAATCGCAGGCAAGCGCTGCGCTTCATTGTGCTGCCCCAGGCTATTCGCCGCGTGCTGCCGCCGCTGGGCAACGACTTCATCGCCATGCTCAAGGATTCGTCGCTCGTCTCCGTGCTGGGGGTGCAGGACATTACGCAAATGGGCAAGGTCTACGCGGCTAGCACCTTCAAGTTCTTTGAGACGTATAATGTAGTGGCATTTCTCTATCTCATCATGACCATTGCACTGACGCTGTTTGTGCGCTGGCTGGAGAAGCGCATGCCGCAGAATACGTAAGGCAAGTACTTGTCAATGATCAGCTCATGTTACGCATCAAGACCACCTGTACGCAGAAAGGGCGGAAACAACGGAAAAAACATGAAGAACTTGCCTTTTGCTCATCACTTCACCGCGCGACGAGCGCGGCAGACTGGTGATGAGCGTGGCAAAATGCACCGAAGCCCTTCCTGCTTTTTCCGTTGTTTCCGCTTTTTCCGCGTACAGGTGGCTCTTCCGTGTAACGTGAGTTGATAATTTTGCCAGGAGGGCAATCATCCATGTCAGGCGAACTCACGAAGAAACTCCAACTCAAGCCGGGGATGGATGCGCTGGTCATCAACGCGCCGGAGGACTTTGTCGCGCGGCTGCGTGCCGATTTTGACGAGGGCCAAGTGCACGACATGGCCGAGCGCCCAGGCGGCAAGGGGCACTTTGATTACGTGCACCTCTTTGTGCGCGACAGCGGCGAACTGGAGAGTTTCTACAACACCGCCCACGCCGCCATGCGCGCCGACACCATCTTTTGGATCTCCTACCCCAAGCAGAGTTCGGGCGTCAAGAGCGACCTGAACCGCGATACCCTGCACGTACGCATTATCAGCGATGGCTGGCAGGGGGTGCGCCAAATCTCGCTGGACGACACCTGGTCGGCCATGCGCTACAAGCGCCCCGATGTGGCCACCCCCGGCGACATGGTGGCAAAGCAATACAGCGGCCCCAAGGCCGACCTGCGCCCGATCTACAATTACGTGCTTGAAATTGTGCGGAGCCTGGGTGACGATGTCACAATCATACCGCGCGCCAGCTATGTGGCCTTTGGGCGCAAGAACCAGTTTGCCGCAATTGCCGCCCCGGCGCGCGATCGTGTGGAGCTTGCGCTCAAGCTCAAGGGCAGATCCTTCGACGATTTTGTGCAGGAGAATACGGGCATTGGCGGCGGCGCGCTCACGCACAAGGTGACACTCCGCTCCACCATGGACGTGAATGACGTAGTCGTCGCGCTGCTGGGCGCGGCGTATGCAGGCGCGGCCTGACCTGCAGTTGTTTCATCTTCGATCTACAACCCCTAAAGCGGAGCCCGTTGCAGCATGGCGTCATCCGAATATGCCGTAGAACTGGTCAATGTTACCAAGCAGTTTCCCGCACCCTCGGGCGAGATTGTTACGGCGGTGAAGGATGTCACCCTGCGCATTCGCGAGGGGGAGTTCTTCGCCATGCTCGGCCCTTCGGGCTGCGGCAAGACGACCTCGCTGCGCATGATTGCCGGCTTTGAGCTGCCCACCGCGGGCGATGTCATGATCCGCGGGCGCGCCATGGGGCGCACGCCCCCCTTCCAGCGTCCGGTGAACACCGTCTTCCAGAGCTACGCGCTCTTCCCCCACATGAGCATTGGCGATAACGTCGCCTTTGGCCTGCAAATGGACGGCGTGCCCAAAAGCCAGATTGCCACGCGTGTGAAGGAGGCGCTGGCGCTGGTGCGGCTGCCCGGCTATGAGGCGCGCATGCCCAAACAGCTCTCGGGCGGCCAGCAGCANNAGCGCGTGGCGCTGGCGCGCGCCCTGGTCAAGCGACCCGAGGTGCTCCTTCTGGATGAACCGCTGGGCGCGCTGGACCTGAAGCTGCGCAAGGAGATGCAGCTCGAACTCAAGCGTCTGCAGCGCGAAGTGGGCATCACCTTTGTCTTTGTCACCCATGATCAGGAAGAGGCGCTCACCATGAGCGACCGCATTGCGGTCATGTCGGATGGCGAGGTGCTGCAGGTGGGCACGCCCGAGGAGATCTACGAGCGCCCCAACTGCATGTTTGTGGCCGATTTTATTGGCGACAGCAATTTCCTCAAGGGCACTGTCACCGAGCAAACCGAGCGCATTGCCGCCGTGCAGCTTGGCAATGACAAGATTGTTTATGCTGAGAGTGACATACAGGTTGCGCCGGGCACACCCGTACACATTGCCATTCGCCCCGAGAAGATCGACATTCACCGTGTGGAGGGGCTGCGCAATGTCTTTACGGGCAGCGTCACCGACACCGTCTACATTGGCACAGACACGCACTACGATGTGAAGCTGCCCACGGGCGAAACGCTGCGCGTGCGCGAGCAGAACGCGCTGCCGGGCAACAACCTGCAGGCCAGCGACGGTGACAGCGTGGCAGTGGGCTTTGATCCGGAAGCCGCGCGCGTGCTGGTGGGCTAGATACGCGGGTGCGCAGATGTTGCGGATACGGTCAAGAAGGCATGTGAAGCGCTTTTGCTTCCTGCTGCGTACATGTGTTGAAGAGGAGTTGCGCGAATGGCTGTAGAGATAGAGGTGGAGGGAACGCAACGATTGGGCTGGGGGCAATGGCTGCGCGCGCGCCCGCGCGTGCAGGGTTTTTTGCTTGTGCTGCCCGCGCTCATCTGGATGCTGCTTCTGCTCATCATCCCGCTGGTGCTCACGGTGATTACGAGCTTTGGCCGGCGCGATCCCGACGGCAACGTCATCTACACCTTCACGCTGGAGAACTACCTGCGGTTGCTCGGCTTAACGCCCGAGGGCTTCGATCCCCTCTATGCGCGCATTCTCTGGCGCTCGGTCGTGCTGGCCTTCTGGACGACGCTGCTGGTGATCCTGCTTGCCTACCCACTGGCCTATTTCATTGCGCGTGCGCCCGTCAAGCGGCGCAGCCTCTATACCTTCATGGTGCTTGTGCCGCTGTGGACGAACTTTGTCATTCGCATTTATGCGTGGGTGATGATTCTGCGCAATCAGGGGGTGCTCAACAGTACGCTGGGGTGGGCTGCCGGGCTGCTGGGGATTCCCTTCACGGCCTTCGACTTCTACCCGTCGCAGGGGGCCGTGCTTGTGGGCATGGTCTACGAGTTCCTGCCCTTCATGATCCTGCCCATCTACACCTCGCTGGAGAAGATTGAGCCTGTACTCTACGAAGCGGCGGCCGATTTGGGGGCGGCGGCTTGGCGCACCTTCGTGCGCGTCACGCTGCCCCTGTCACTGCCGGGCCTCACGGCGGGCACAATTCTGGTCTTCATCCCCGTCATCGGCACTTTCGTCGTTTCGGACATTCTGGGCGGCAAACAGGTGATTCTGGTGGGCAACCTGATTCAGCGTCAGTTTCTCGATGCACGCAACCCGCCCTTTGGTTCGGCGGCGTCGATCATCCTCATGGTCTTTACGCTGCTCTTCACACTCTACTATACGCGCCGGTTCGGCTTTGGCGAGGAGATTCGAGGCGGATGAACGTACGGCGCAACGGCTGGTTTACCACAACGCTGGCGGTGCTGGTGTACGCGTTTATGTACGCCCCCATTGTTGTGCTGATCTTCTTTTCGTTTAACGAGTCGCGCACGAATGTCGTCTTCACGGGTTTTGTGAATCGGCAGCCGTGTGGCCCCTTCTACTGGTACTGCCAGCTCTTTAACAACAGCGATGTGATGGAGGCGGCGCGCAATACACTCATCATCGCGTTTACTTCCACCCTCACCGCCACCATCTTCGGCACAATGGCCGCGCTGGGCTTGCAGCGCTATGCCTTCTTTGGCAAGCGCGCCGCCGAGGCCTCCATCTACACGCCCATCGTCTCGCCCGAGATTGTCATGGGTATTGGCATTCTGGTCTTCTTCAGCGCCGCCTTTGGCTGGCTCAACGGCGTGCTGGGGCTGCGCGGCGACAACCGTCTTTCCATGGGCATGACGACCATCATCGTTTCACACGTGGCCTTCAGCATGCCCTTTGTGATTCTGACCGTGCGCGCGCGCCTGGTGGGCTTTGATCCCTCGATTGAGGAAGCCGCCGCCGACCTGGGCGCCAATGAATGGACAACCTTCCGCCGGATTACGCTGCCGCTGATCGCGCCGGGCGTCTATGCCGGGGCTATGCTTGCCTTCACCCTCTCGCTGGATGACTTCATCATCACCTTCTTCACCAGTGGCCCCGGCTCCACCACGCTGCCCATCTATGTCTATGGGCTGCTGCGCCGCACAGTGACGCCCGAAGTCAACGCTCTCTCCACGGTATGGATTCTGGCTGTGCTCGTGCTTGTGCTTGCCTATCAGCGCATTGAAGCGCGGGACTAAACCCATTACCTGCAAAGACAACATCTTCAACGCAAAGGCACCGAGGAATGCAAAGAAACGCAAAGGACGACAACAGTCAATTGGCGCAGTTGCTTTTCCTTTGCGTTTCTTTGCATTCCTCGGTGCCTTTGCGTTGAAGATGTTGTCTTTGCAGGTATGAATTTGGCCGCATAGGGTACAATCCTCGGCGCGCACTTTTGCGCGTATGTTGCACCTGGTGCCCAAGGAGTTCTCAATTGCGCCTCTCTCTCACTTGTCGTCGAGGTCACCACTGGATCTTGCTGGCGCTGCCGCTCCTGCTGTTGAGTGCGTGCGTCGCACCGATACAGCCGGGCGCGACGCAGTCTGCTGCGCCGGCGCAGGACGCCACGGCCTTTGTCTGCCCGCCCGCCAACCCGCGTCTTGAGGTTACCTCCACAGAGCTAAACCTCTACACATTTGCCGAGTATGTGCCGCAGGACCACATCCGCTGCTTTGCCGAGACCTATGGCATCAAGGTGAACCAGGATGTCTATTCGACCAACAGTGAAATGTATGCCAAGCTGGCCGCCGGCGGCGCAAGCTATGACATGGTGCAGCCCACAGACTACATTGTGGAACTGCTCATCCGGCAGAACCTGTTGCAGAAGCTCGACAAATCGCAACTGACTGCGCTGGATGGCGTGAATCCCGCTTATCTCAACCTGCCTTTTGACCCAGGTAATGAGTTTACTGTGCCCTATCAGGCGGGCACCTATGCCATTGCCGTGAACACCGCTGCTGTGGAGACGGTCCCCAGTGCCTGGGCCGACCTCTGGAACGCCGAGTATGCCGACCGCATGGTTTTTCTGGATGATGCGCGCTCGGTGATTGGGTTGACGCTGCTCACGCTTGGCTATGATCTAAACAGCACAGACCCTGCGCAGTTGGAGGAAGCCAAGGCGCGCCTGGCCGAGCTTGTGCCTAACATCAAACTCTTTGAGAGCGACAGCCCCAAGACGGCGCTGATTGCAGGCGATGTGGACCTGGGCATGGCGTGGACGGGCGAGGCGGTGCTGGCCCAGCGTGAGTTGCCCGCAATCGAGTATGTCTATCCCAGCGAAGGGGCGATTCTCTGGCAGGACAACTATGCGATTCCGGCCAGTGCGCCCCACGCCGATGCGGCGCTGGCGTTTATCAACTACACCTTGCAGCCCGATCTTTTCTGGCTGACACTGCGCGACTTTCCCTACACCAACCCCAACGACGGCGCGCTCGACTATGCGCGCGTGCATCAGCCCGACTTGTACGCGGCGTACATGAACTCGCCCATTACCAACATGCCGCCAGAGGCGCTGGCCAACGGCCACCACCTGCAGGACGTTGGTGAAGCGCTTGTGCTCTATGACAGAATCTGGACCGAAGTGAAGGCGCAGTAGGGGAACCAGCGCACGCGCATTTTCGTATGCATGTGCGTAGCAGCAGGACAATCTTGAATCGCGATGCCGGCAGCGCATCGAAGTGGCCCGCAGCGCGGGCCTGCAAGGAGCATAAAGCGTGAAGCGAAGTCTAACCCTCCGATTGGTGACGTTTGGTTTGTTGGTCGCAAGTCTGCTGGTGTTGGCCGCATGTGGAGCCGGCGGCGCTGCCGAGAGTGACACGGCCGATGCAACGGGTGAATTCACCTGCCCCGAACCGGACCCGCGCGTTGAAGTCACCTCCAGCGAGCTCAATCTCTTTGTGTGGACCGAATACATCCCCACCGAGATGATTGACTGCTTTGAACAGGCCTATGACATCAAGGTCAACACCAACGAGTTCTCGAGCAACGAGGAGATGTACGCCAAGCTTTCGGCGGGCAATACAAGCTACGACCTCGCGCAGCCCACAGATCAGCTTGTGAGCCTCATGGTGCGCCAGAATGTGATAGAGAAGCTGGATGCGAGCAAGCTGCCGGTGCTGGCCAATTTCAGCCCCTCCTTCCTCAACCAGCCCTTTGACCCCAACAACGACTACACCATTCCCTATCAGGGCGGCATGGATGCGATTGTGGTCAATGGGGCAGCCGTCGAATCCACCCCCGCAGCCTTTGCGGACCTTTGGAAGGACGAGTATGCAGGGCGGCTGGTGATGGTTGATGACGCACGCACAATCATCGGGGCCACACTCCTGACGCTGGGCTATGACATCAACACCACGGATGAGGCGCAACTGGAAGAAGCCAAGGCCAGCCTGGCCACCTTGGTATCCAACGTCAAAATCTTTGACAGCGACAGCCCCAAGACGGCGCTCATTGCCGGAGATGCCGACCTGGGCATTGTGTGGACGGGCGAGGCACGCCTGGCCAAGGATGAAGTTGAGACAATCGAATTTATCTATCCCAGCGAAGGCGCGGTCATCTGGCAGGACAACTGGGCCATCCCCACGGGTGCGCCCCATCCCGACGCCGCCTATGCATGGCTCAACTACATTAACCAACCCGAACTCTTCTGGACGACCATGCGCGATTTCCCCTATATCAACCCCAACCAGGCGTCGCTTGATTATGCGCAGGGTAATCAGCCTGAACTCTACGCCAAGTACATGGAGTCCAACATTACCAACGTGCCCGCCGATGCGATTGCCGCGGCCCACCGCATTGAAGATGTGGGCGAGGCCACTGTGCTCTATGATCGCATTTGGACGGAAGTGAAGGGGCAGTAGCTGGAACTGCATCATTGGTAACTGATAGCTGGTAACCGCGTGAGTGGGTTACTGGTCATTTTCAGGCAAACGAGGCTTCCGACTCTGGAAGCCTCGTTTTGTGCTTGTTGGTGGTGCAACTTGTGACGCTTCTTACGCGCCGCGCGCTGCCGGGCGCGTATACTTGATTGCGTTGTGATTGGGCTATCCGCCCACCCGTTGTTTGGCCCGCATTCTGGCCTGAGGTGAAACATGCAATTCGAAAATCCATTCAAGCGTGTCGAGCAACTCAAGCGCGTCAAGAATGTCCCCCGCGAATCACAAGGAGAGCGTGTGCCGCCGGGCCAGTTCCTGACCCAGCGCTTTCCCGTTCTCCACTATGGCTCCACGCCCAAATACAAATCGCTGGACGA
>DIAV01000211.1:8216-10373 GCA_002415895.1 Anaerolineales bacterium UBA5069
CACTGCGTCACCCGCTGGAGCAAGCTCGACACCACGTGGACAGGCATTCCGTGGCGCGTATTCCTCGAGCAGATTCAGGTGCAGCCCGCTGCCACCCACGTGATGGCGCACTGCGAGAATGGCTTTACCACCAACATCGCGCTGGATGTGCTGGATGATGACGACACCATGCTCGCCTATCAGTATGAAGGCAAGCCGCTGGAGCCTGATCACGGCTACCCCATGCGTTTGCTGGTGCCCAAGAAATACTTCTGGAAGAGCGCCAAGTGGATTCGCGGGCTGGAGTTCATGCCCGGTGACCGCCCAGGTTTCTGGGAGCGCGCCGGCTATCACATGGATGGCGACCCCTGGCTGGAAGAGCGTTTCGGCTAAACATACTTCTTAACGCAAAGGCGCAAGGAAAAGCAACAGCAAGCAAGGGCGGTGTTTCTTGCTTGCTGTTGCTTTTCCTTGCGCCTTTGCGTTAAATTGTTCTCACTTTACTGTATGTAACAAAAGAGGGAGGGCCGCCCCACTGTGGGGCGGCCCTCCCTTTTCTATCTGCGGCCTGCCTGTTACTCCACAATCACCTTGTCGCTGGCGCTGCGGCCAAAGACCTCGGGCGAGTACATCTCCTCGGCCTTGGCCGGCGGCACAACGTAGCTGCCCGGCGTTGTGGCGCGTGCTACGTACGTGTACTCGTAGACGCCATCCCACAGCAGCGAAGTGAAGGCCTCGGCGCGGCTGTCGCGCAGATTCTGGTGCTCGTACCACGTGCTGTACCACCACCAGCCGTAGGGCTGCATGCCCGGGTCCCCTTCGGGGATGGAAGGGCTGACGGCCAGCGCCGGGTTAATGGCCTCGAGGCCAGCGGGCAGCGGGTCCACCAGCGCCACGTGGTAGCGGCGGCTGGAGGCCACCATCTGCAGGCGAATGCGCACACGCGCGCCCGCTGCAATGCGCCACGTGCCGTCGGCGTCGCGCTGCACGTCGGCGGGGTTGTCAATCGCTTCGTAGGTGCGTGCCACCACAAAACCCCTATCAAGCGGCTTCAGGTTAAGGTCGGTGGGCGCATAGGAAAGCCCCAGGCGGTAGTAGAGCCGCCCCTCGCCATCCTTGGCCACAATGATGTCTGTGGTCTCCGGCACGGCCGCGGCGTCGGGGCTGCTGCCTGTGAGGAAGGTCATGGGCACAAGCGTCTGGTAGGAGTCGGTGGTGTACCCCTGATAGGGGTGCTCCGCCACGTAGGCATCGCCCAGCCAGACGCGTGCAATGAAGTCGGGTTCCACATTCTCATAGGTGTTGAAGTAGCGATCGAGCGCCAGCAGCACCCAAACATTCTCCTGCGTGTTCTCCCAGCGGCCGGCGGTGCGGTTGGCCAGCAGGCCGCGCACAACCTTGGGAATGAGGTCGCTTTCGGGCTGATCGTTGATCAGCGCGTCGAGCAGGATCGCGTCGGTGCGGCGATTGGAATGGAGCAGCACCCACGTCTGGTCGCCATAGGAGGTGAAGAAGTTGGCTGCACCTGCCGTCTCCACGGCGCTGTTGTTCACATGCACGCGGATGGCTTCCACCTCAGCGGCGGAGGAGGGATCACCCGAAAGCACCTGCCAGAGCCAGCCGATGGCCTCGAGCGACAGATCGTCGAGCGGTTTGCTGTTGAGGAGATTGCGCGCCTTGGCGGCGTCGGTGTCGCCCATGAGGTCGCGCACATAGACTGCATAGCTGCTCAGCGTATGGCGGGTCATGTCGCTGTACCACGCCGGGTAGTAGCTTTCGATGTTGCGCAGATAATTGAGCGCCAGGTCAAGCGCCTCTGCCGGAACGGCGTAGTCTTTGTTGCGCGCCGTGGCCAGCGTCTGCGCCACGAAGATGGAGTTGTAGGGCAGCGACTCCTTGCCCCGCTCCCACATGGGCCAGCCGCCATCCATGTTTTGCATGGCCACCAGCCGCTCAATATCGATGTTCACGGTGCCATTGAGTGTGGCCGGATCGGGCAGCCCCTCAGCCTTGAAGGCAGTCAGCACATCGCGCAGCGAGGCAATGCCCATGAGCCGCGCGGCCACCTGCTCGGAGCACTCGAAGGGATATTGCACAAGGTAGAGCACGGCGTCGGTGAGTGCGGAAAGCGCCGTAGACGACGTGCCGATCTCCAGCCCGCCGAACTGCGGGAAGACA
>DIAV01000100.1:0-1468 GCA_002415895.1 Anaerolineales bacterium UBA5069
TGTGCGCAGCGCCGTGTCGGCCAGGCCCTTGCGTGCGCCGTGTGTGCTCAGGAAGTACTCAAGCGCCGTCAACCCCTCACGGAAGTTGGAGCGAATGGGCATGGCGATAATGCGGCCGTTCGGGTCTGCCATCAAACCGCGCATGCCTGCCAACTGGCGGATGGGGTTGATGCCACCCTTGGTTGCACCCGACCGCGCCATGGCCCCCAGCCCCTCGGTGGGGTTGAGCAGGTCCTTGACATGCTCGGTTACGTCATCCGTGGCGCGCTGCCAAAGCTCAACACGCTTGTTGTAGAGTTCGTCATCGGTAATGAGGCCGCGCCGGTGCTGGCGTTCGGCTTCTTCCACGGCGGTGGAGGTCTTCTCGAGAATCTCCTGCTTCTGGTCGGGCACGCGAATGTCGCTTACGGCAATGGTAATGCCGGAGCGCGTCGCATACTTGAAGCCCATGTCCTTGATGCTGTCCACCAATTCGGCAGTCTTCTCGCGCCCCAGATGCTTGTAACAGAGGCCAACGATGGTGTCCACGCCCTTGCGGTCAAGCGTATCGTTGATGTACCAGAGCTCCTCCGGCAGCGCGCGGTTGAAGATGACGCGACCCACAGTGGTGGTAATCAGGCGATCCTTGGGCCACTTTGCACCCAGCATGCCCAGCTCGCGCAGCGCCTCGCGCACCTCATCCATAGCGGCGTCGCCAAAGCTGACAAACTCCTTCACCATCCTGGTTTCGCCCTGGGCAAAGTGGTCCATCAACTCGCCCACGGTGGCAACCTTGTTGGTATGCAGAGCCATCTTGACACGATCGCTCAGCGGCAGCGCATCAATCGACATCTGGTCAAACTTGTGCGTAAAGCGCACGGTAATCGGCTGGCGCAGACGAATCGCGCCCATGTCATACGCATACTCGGCCTGGTCCATGTCCGAGAAGCTGGGCAATCTGTCCGGATTCTTGGCCTTCTCTTCCACAGTCAGGTAGTAGACGCCCATGACCATGTCCTTGGAGGGACCGACGATGGGGTCACCGCTGGAGGGCTTGAGCAGGTTGCGCGAGGCCAGCATAAGTTCACGTGCTTCCTGCACAGCCTTCTCGCCCAGGGGCACGTGCACAGCCATCTGGTCGCCATCGAAGTCGGCGTTGAAGGCCGCACAGGTGAGCGGATGAAGCTGAATGGCGCTGCCCTCTACAAGGACAACCTCGAAGGCCTGAATGCCAAGGCGGTGCAGCGTAGGTGCGCGGTTGAGCAGCACAGGGCGGTGCTCGCAGATCTCCTCGAGCACATCCCACACCTCAGATTGGCTGCGGTCCACCATGCGCTTGGCGCTTTTGATGTTGTGCGCGAAGTTCTCTTCCACCAGCCGCCGCATGACGAAGGGCTTGAAGAGTTCCAGCGCCATCTTCTTGGGCAGGCCGCACTGATGCAGCTTGAGCGTTGGGCCAATCACAATGACCGAGCGGCCGGAGTAGTCG
>DIAV01000100.1:1571-2615 GCA_002415895.1 Anaerolineales bacterium UBA5069
CTTGCCCAGCAGGTTGCGGCGGAAGCGCCCCTGCTTGCCCTTGAGCAGATCGCTCAGGCTCTTGAGCTTGCGCTTGCCGCTGCGGCTGACGGCGCGGCCGCGCCGCCCGTTGTCCACAAGGCTGTCAACAGCCTCCTGGAGCATGCGCTTCTCGTTGCGCACAATCACATCCGGCGCGCCCAGTTCCATCAGCCGCTGGAGGCGGTTGTTGCGGTTGATCACGCGCCGGTACAAGTCGTTCAAGTCACTGGTGGCAAAGCGGCCGCCGTCGAGCTGCACCATGGGGCGCAGGTCCGGCGGGATGACCGGCAGCGCTGTCATCACCATCCACTCAGGGCGGTTGCCGCTCTTGCGGAAGTTCTCGGCCACGCGCAGCCGCTTGGCGGCCTTCTTGCGCCGCTGCTTGCTCTTGGTGGTGCGAATTTCGCGGCGCAGCTCCTTGGCCATCTTGTCAAGGTCAATCTTGGCCACAATGTCACGAATCGCCTCGGCGCCCATGCCCGCCTGGAAGACGTTGCCCCAGCGGTCGGCCAGTTCGCGGTAGCGGGTCTCGGTGAGCAGCTGCTGCTCCTCGAGGCTCTTGAGGTCATCCAGGTTGCGCTCCATGGACTGATGGATCGAAGCCTTTTTGCTCTCAATGTCTTTGTAGAACTCGCTGAGCTCGGCGTCGGCATTCAGGCGCAGATGCTCGCGCTTAGCGGCAATTGTCTCGCGAATGTCGGCCTTTTCGCTGTCCGAGTCACCCTGCAGGCGGTTGAGTTCTTCCTGCACCATGTCATTGACGGTGTTCTCGTAATCCGCCGAGACCATGATGCCCGCCTTGATGATGGGTTCTTCAACCCAGCTCAGGCGCTTGCCTTCGGCGGCCTTCTTGCCCTTGTTGATGGCAATCCACGTTTGCAGCGTCTGCGCCTCGCCAATGATGGCAGAGGAGTTCTTGTTAATGCGCTCGTCAAGCTGGGCGAGCGAGGCCGTCTCTTCAGTGTCCAATTCGGCCAGGGCGGCGTCGCGGCGCGCTTCGGGATCGCTGACGCGGTCGGCGTA
>DIAV01000100.1:2833-4629 GCA_002415895.1 Anaerolineales bacterium UBA5069
TTGACGTTCGTCACAATGTACTGTGCAAAGTAGAGTACGCGCTCCAGATGGCGCGGGCTGATGTTGAGCAGCAACCCCAGCCGGCTGGGCACACCCTTGACGTACCAGATGTGGCTAACGGGCGATGCAAGCTCAATGTGGCCCATGCGGTCGCGGCGCACCCGGCTGGGGGCCACTTCCACACCACACTTGTCGCAGACAATCCCCTTGTAGCGCACACGCTTGTACTTGCCGCAGGCGCACTCCCAATCACGCGTTGGCCCAAAGATGCGCTCGCAGAAGAGCCCATCGCGCTCGGGGCGTAGCGTGCGGTAGTTGATCGTTTCCGGCTTGGTTACTTCACCGTAGGACCACTCCCGAATCTGCTCGGGCGAGGCCAGCGAAATGCGAATGGCATCAAACGATTGAACTTCCATGAGTCGTCTCCCGTCACTCCACGTTAATCCGGCTCATGGGGCCGGGCACGTTCAGGCTGAAGCCCAGCTTGGGCAGATTCTCGATTGTCTCTTCCTTGCCGAACTGAATCACCTCACCCTTTTCGTTGATGACCTCAACAGCAAGGGCCAGGCTCTGCAGCTCCTTCACAAGCACACGGAAGGACTCCGGCACGCCAGGGCTCTGAATCGGTTCGCCCTTGACGATGGCCTCATACGTCTTTACACGGCCGCTCACGTCGTCTGATTTGACGGTAAGCATTTCCTGCAGGATGTTGGCCGCCCCGTACGCCTCCAGCGCCCAGACTTCCATTTCACCGAAGCGCTGGCCGCCGAATTGCGCCTTGCCGCCCAGAGGCTGCTGTGTCACAAGGCTGTACGGTCCCGTGCTGCGGGCATGAACCTTGTCTTCGACAAGGTGGTGCAGCTTGAGCATTTGCACAACGCCAATCGTCACGGGCGAATCGTAGGCCTCGCCCGATTTGCCGTCATAGAGGCGCTGCTTGCCTGTGGTGGGCAGCGGCCAGCCAATTGCGGCGCTGTACTCTTCGGCGTGCTGCTGCAGGGCTGCGCCCGAGAGCCCCGCGGCGTCACCCTCGTGGCGCTGCATCCACTCCGTCAGCGCGGCGTCAATTGCAGCCACGTTCTGCTCCGAAGCGGTGCGGCGCTGCTTGTAGCTGTCGGGGATAATCTCATCGGCAGCGTAGCCACGCTCGCGCAGCCATTCGCGCACCCATGCGTTGCGTGCATAGGCTTCATCGCGGAAGACGAGCTCGGGGTCATATCCCTTGGGTTCCAGGAACTCCAACAGGAAGACCTGGCGCGCATCGCGATCGTCGTGAATGTCTTCGGGCTTGATCTCACCTTGCTCGGCAATGAACGCCCAGGCACGCGCCGTGGCATCCACCCAGGCCCGGTCAATCAGCCACGACCGCGCCAACTCCGCCTCAATCTCCTCTTCCTTGGCGCCGTCAAAGACAGGCGTTTCGGCCTTGAAGCCCAGGCGGCTGGCGGCCCAGCCCAGATGCGCCTCAAGAATCTGGCCGATGTTCATGCGGCCCGGCACGCCCAGCGGGTTGAGAATGATGTCAACCGGCGTGCCATCCTCCAGGAAGGGCATATCTTCCACGGGCACAACTTTGGAGATAACGCCTTTGTTGCCGTGGCGTCCTGCCATCTTGTCGCCTTCCGTCAGGCGGCGGCGCTGCGCCACGCTCACACGCACAATCTTCTCNNCCGGCAGCCAGATCGCGGTGCTCGTCGCGGTCAAAGACCTTGACGTCAACGACCTTGCCGCGCTCGCCGTGGGGCAGACGCAGTGAAGAGTCCTTCACCTCGCGCGCCTTCTCACCAAAGATGGCG
>DIAV01000031.1:0-1062 GCA_002415895.1 Anaerolineales bacterium UBA5069
GCAGCGTCGGCTGCAGCGTCGGCTGATGGTAAAGCCGCATTCTCCCTTGCGGCGCCCGCCAGCGGAGCAGCGGCCGCATGGGTAGACGCAGCACCCGCAGTGGACGCTGCAAGGGCAGGGTGCGCGTCCGCTTTCGCAGCAGGCGTTCCTGCCGCTGCAGGCTCTGTCACAGCCTGCGCAGACAGCTCAGAAAGCGCAGAAAGCGCAGAGAGCGGTCCGCGCGCTGCTTCTTCAATCAGCGGCTGCGGCGCGCCTGGCCGTGCCGACAGTTGTGCATCGCCAAATTGCGCAGCCGCCGCAGCGGGTACGGTGCGCTCGTCCGCAGCGGGCGCCTGCGCTGCGCCTGGACGCGCTACAGCAGTGTCCGGCGCTGTAGTGGCCTCATTTTGGGTGGGCAAATCTGCAAAGCCAGCCGTGTCTGGTGCTGCGCTGAACACTTCACGGGTGGCTGGTTCACCGGTGACTTGTTCACCGGTGACTTGTTCACCGGCGACTTGTTCATCGGTGACTTGTTCACCGGTGACTTGTTCACCGGCGACAGATGTCGCGCTCGGCACAGGGTTTTCGGATAATACGACAGGTGCAGCCGAAGTCAAGTCAGGAACCGGCAGCGCGCCATCCGACAGCGCGCCCTGCGCGCCCTGCGCGCCCGAAGCAGCCGGTGCAGGCAGCGAAGGATCAGTCACCGCAGGCTGCGGTGCGCGCCGGCCGCGCCCCTTGCGTTGGCGCGCTGCACCCGTTGCAGCGTCTGGCGGCGGGCTGGACGTGGCTGGATGCGCGCTTGCCGGAGCGACACGCTCCGGCAATGCTGCTGCGCCAGGTGCTGCTGCCATTGCGCCGAATGCGGCGGCCTCTGTATCCGCGGCCTCGGCCTCGGTATGGACTGCTGCCGCCGAGGGCACTGCCTCCACCCGCGGCAATGTAGAGCCAACCGCAGCCACATCATCCATCTGCGATTGCGACGTTGTCTCTGCCACGGACTCAATCCTGTGGGGCGCGCCGGCGGTCGCCGCGGCCTGCACAGGCAGGGACAAGCGCGCGGCAGGTTGGTCAGCGGCAGGT
>DIAV01000031.1:1151-7768 GCA_002415895.1 Anaerolineales bacterium UBA5069
GGCGGCAGGTTGCTCGGCGGCAGGCATCGCGTTATGCAAGCCACGCGTCGGCGCCGCCGCCACATCGCCTGCTTGCGCCGCCGACGCTGGGGCCGCTTGATCAGGCAAAGTTGGTGGTGGCGCAGTTGGTGCGCGATCAGCGCTGGTCTGGCTTTCCACACTGCCAGGCGGCGCGCCAGGTACGTGCGCGTCTGCCGCGCCTGCTTCCGCAACAGCCATGGCTGCATGGGTTGCAGTTGCGTTCGGCAACGGAACAGCAGCAACAGCCTCGCGTGCAGGCGGAATGTCTGCGGCGGGCGCGTCAGCAGGATCAGTCGCAGGATCATCTGCACGCGTGGCTATGGTGCGCGGCGGGGTCGTGGTCGGCGCGCCGGATGGCTGCGCGCCAGCAAGGGGCGCAGTGGGGGCCACTGCGTTTGCGCGTGGCTGCGCGTCAGCCTCCACGCCAGGCGTGCTGATAACCTCCACGCGCGAAAGCGCGCGCCAGCGCTGCATTTGGCGCTGAATCACAGCTTCCTTTTCGGCCTCGCTCAGCCCCTTGAGTCGCTGGGCAGCCGGTGACGGGGGCGTCTCCGATGCGCCACTCGCTTCGGCCACCAGGCGCGAAAAACGGTCGGCAAGGCTTTCGCGTGGCATCGATGGTACGGACGTTGCCGGCGCTGCCGCGGCCTCGGCCACCAAGCGCGTAAAGCGATCCGAGAGGCTTTCGCGCGGCGTAGCCTGTGGCTGTGCCGAAGCAGGCACTGCGGCGGCTTCGGCCACAAGCCGCGAGAACCGCGCGGAGAGCGTTTCGCCTATGCTCGGCTGCGGGGCTGCAACCGCTGCGTCCACAGCAGCGGCACTTGCGGTGGCCACGGGTGCAGCGGGCGCGGCATCCGCCGCCGCAAATGGCGGATTGTGCTCTTTCGGCGGGACAGCCGGTGGATTGGGCATGTCGGGCGGCGCTTGCACGTGCGCCGCGATCTCATCAGCGCCTTGCGCACGGCTTTGCGGGGCAACGGCTGCCGTGGGCGCAACAGCCAGCGGCAGCGGCCCGCTGCGTTGGGCCAGCGCGCGCCGCTGTGCAGGCGTGGGCAAGGCGCGCGGCGCGCCGGCTGGCTGCACACTCGCTGCTCCTGACTGCTCGTTCGGTGCGCGATCTGTACTCGCTGCATAGAGCGAGCGCGGCATGTATACAACGTCGTCGGTCGATTCCTGGTGCGGCGCACTCTCTGCCGCTACCGTTCGGCGCGCAGGGTGGAGGCTGGCGGCAGGTGCATCCGCAGGCGCGGCGCCGACGGAAGGTGCGACAGGCAAGTTGGCAAATTGCTGCCGGGTGTCTTCAACGACCGGCGCATTGGCAGGCGCGCCCGGTACGACAAATGGCGGCGCACTCGCTTCGTTGACCACCGGCGCTGCGTCTGACTGTATCTCGGCGGGAAAGGTCAGCGCGGCATCAGTGTCCGCTGTTGCAGGCGCAGCGGCAATGGCTTGGTCGCCTGCCTCGGTAAACGGCTCAGCATCACCCACATCCAATGAGGCATCAATCAGCGCAAAACGCGCGTTGATTGCCAGCGGTCGCCCTGCACGCAGAGCAGCGCTAGCCGAGATGGGCGAACCCTCTGCGCCGGCATCTTCACCCAAAAACGCAAAGGGCGCCTGCACAGACAGAGATGGCGACTGGTAGCGACGCCCCAATCTCTGCATGAAGTCACGCGCGTCGCTGTCCGCACCAACGCTGCGCAGCGCGCCGGACCAGGCCGAAACGGGCAGCAGTTGGCGGCGCAGAACGGCGGCACGCAGCGGATACTCCAGCGCAGGCGCGCCCAAATCCGCAGCAGCGTTGCGCTGCGCGTGGGCTGGTGCTTCCGGTTGTTTCCGTCGCGAGCGCTCGGCCATCAGGTTATCCATCGGCACAATCAATTGCAAACAAGCCGGCCACTACAGCATGAAAACACCTTCTCAACGCAAAGGACGCAATGACAAGCAACAACAGGGATAGGTGCGGCTATCTGTGTGTATCCATGCGTCTCCCGCCGTGCTCTCTGTCCATGCCTCTGCCCTGTCTTTGCATTGCGCTGTGGCGGAACATTCCACGCCTGTGTAACCTCAGGGCGCAGTGCCCGGTGTCACCGTAAAGCGCTGGAAGGCAATTTCCAGCGTCTCCACGGCCACCTCGTTGCTGCCTGTATCCAGACTGGGGCCAGACCATACGGTGGCAATCGCGTTTGCAAGCTCGTAGCGGCGCGCCACCGTCTGCGTGTAGGGCACAATCTGCTCAATGGTGATCGTCTTGAGGGAAATCTTGCCGTCAAGCGCGCCGGTGTAAAACCATTCCCACAGCGCTGTGGAGTGCGTAATGCCGCTCTTGAGCGTGATCTTGCCGTAGGAGAGCCCTGTGTGCAGCCAGACCGCGCCGTCATTGACGCCACCCTGGCGCAGTTCGGTCACCCCGCGCGTCACTGTCAGGCCGGTGCAGCCGGTGAAGGTTGCGCCAATGACGCCATCAATGGCCACGCGGAATGCAAACGCGGGCACAGGATCGACTTTGCCGTCCTCGCGTGCAACAGTGCGCATCTCGGTTGTCGCGGCTTCCATATAGGCGGGCATGGCTCTCCCTGCTTTCACCCAAACGCGCTGCCTAGCGGCGCGGCGGCGCTTCCTGGCGACGTGCGCGCGTGGCACGCACATCCTCGCGGAGCAGCGCGTACAGCTTTTCGGCAAGCTGCTGCATTTGCTCGGCCGTCAAGTACTTCACGTCCTCCACACCGGATCGGCGCACGTCCGCCCCGTTTGCATTCTCGTGATGTGCATTCGCATCCAACTCGTGCTGCGCCATCGCGTGCCCATTCTCCTGTGCAACGGCAACTGTGCAATCATTCACCTGCGCGCCCCTGAGGCATATGTGTTACAGAGGCGCCTGGCTTAGCCTGCGGTTAATCTCTGCAATCTCTTCCACCCAGCGCTGCCGGTCGCCGTGTTCCAGCGCCAGAATGGAGCGGAGCGGCCAGTGGAAATGATACGCGATATAGGCTACCTCCTCGTGCAGGCGATCTAGGGGGTAGCCGACAGCCCCCCCAGGTCAGTCAAATCCATTTCGAAGACATGGCGGCAGTCGGGGCATGTCACCTGAATGAGCGAGACACCCTCTTCGTTGATTTTGCGATAAAAGGCCTGCAAATAGGCCATGTCGGCCGCGAAGAGATTTTCGATAACACTCGTGGTGATATTTGTCTCGTCACCAATGCGCGTGACAACGCGCGCGAGCAGGGTGACTGTGAGGTAAGCCGGATTGGCGCGCACGCGCGGGTCGCGCAGCGGCACAATCTCATCCATGGCCGTGGCCAGCCGCATGATGCCTTTGTTGTGCACCTTGCCCGCACCATCCACATAGCCGCGCGGCAGGGTGAAGGGAAACTCGGTTTGCAGCTTCATGAGGTTTCCACCACCGCGAGTTCAACACGTTCGTAGACCAATGTCATCTCCTCAATGAGGAATCCGCTTTGCGTGGCATCGAGCGCGCCCAGCGCGAATTTCGTGGGCCACACGTTAAAGAAGTTCCAGCCCAGCATGGGCAGGTACATGCGGTTGTGGATGTAAATGCTCATAGAGGCGCGCGCCGGGTTGATGGCCCCCGTGACAACCTGCTGCGGCCAAAGCCAGAAGTTGGCCGCGCCTGTTATGCCGCGCTTGAGCACCACTGTGCCCGGCTCCACGCGGCCCGGCATATACTGCACCTCACCTGCGCCGGTTTCGGCGTTAAAGGTCTTGTACTCAACTTTGGCCACGTCATAGGTGAGCGCGCTCACATCCTGAAACGCGCCGCTGAAGAGCGTGCCCACGCCCCCGGCAATCCACACTGTAAAGCTGTAGTTGAGCAATGGATCCCGCAGGGTGGGTGCACTCATAACGCCGGTGGGACCTCCAGTCCCCTTCCAGCCGTATCAGTGAGGTGTGCGGCCCGCCCTGTTATGAGCCGGGCCGCACACCTCAATTGCAATCAACAACGGATATCACCCGAGCGCGCGCTTAGCGCGTTGCGGCCACCTGGCCGGCCACACCCTCACGCGTGACGCCTTCATGCGCCAATGTCATCTCTTCCATGACAAAGTCGTTGCTGTCGGATGAGAGCGATGTCGCGCTCACCTTGGCCGGCCACGCCTTCTGCAACATCCAGCGCACAATCGGCTGCAGGTCCGACGAATAGAGCGTAATCGTGCAATCCTTGCGCGCGTCGCTCATCTTGCCGTCAATGACCATCTGGCGCCATTCCCAAATCTTCAGGTCCGACGTAAGCCCACGCTTGAGGGTCACGTCCCCGAAGCTCAGGCGGCCCGCGCTCTTGATGATGACTTCCTTGCCATCCTTGGTGAGCGTCTTGTTCTGCACAATCTCATTTTCGGAGCCCAGGCCGTCAATGCCTGTGAACCAACCCGCCAGATCACCAACTTCCAGAGAGAATCGATATCCCTGTAGGGGATCTTCTGCACCCATGGTATGCCTCCTTGCCTCTATGTGTATCCGCTCCGTGCACCCATTGCGTGCGGCCGGATGCGTGTTTGATTACACTACTTGATCGCTTGCAGTAACGCCTGCGTGCAGCCGAGCGGCCTATTCGGCGTCACCCGACCATTGACCAATGCGGAAGATGATGAATTCAGCAGGCTTGACGGGCGAGATGCCGATTTCAATGAACAATTGCCCCAGGTCGCGCACATAGGCCGGATTCAGCTCTTCGTCGCACTTGACGTAGTAGGCCTGCGCGGGTGCGGCCCCAAAGAGCATCCCCTGCGAGTAGAGCCCCATGAGGAAGTTGCCCACGTCGCGGCGCAGGCGCGCCCACAAGCGCTGGTCGTTCGGCTCGAAGACTGCCCACATTGTGCTTGTGCGCAGCGTCTGTTCCACCATGTTGAAGAGACGGCGCACATTAATGTAGCGCCATGATGCATCACTGGCGAGCGTGCGCGCGCCCCAGACGCGGTAGCCCATGCCCGGGAAGAAGCGAATGCAGTTGACGCCAATCGGGTTGAGCGTGTCCTGCTCGCCCTTGGTTACATTGTAGGCAAGGCGGGTGCAGCCACGCACCACCTCGTTGGCAGGGGCCTTGTGCACGCCCCGCTCCGAATCACTGCGCGCCCAAATGCCCGCCATGTGCCCCGAGGGCGGCATGAAGATGGGCTGGTTGGTGGCGGCATCCATCACTTCGATCCACGGGTAGTACATCGCCGCATAGCTCGAATCGAAGCCGGTAATGTTCATGCGCCAATCCTTGACTTCCGCCGCGTTCATGTCGGGCGGGGTGTCGAGAATGGCCACGCGGTCACCCAGACCTTCACAATGGGCGATCAGCGCCGTCTGCACGGCCTTCACCATGGTGCGGTCCACGCTCTTCTGGCCGGGCATCTTGGTCATAAGGTCGGGAATGCAGACGATGCTGATGTCATCGTGCTGCGCCAAACCCTCAATGCCTGTTTTCTGGAGCGCATCACCCTGGTATTCGCTGTAGTTGGCGGGCTCCATGAGCGCAGGCTGGATGACCAGCGACTGCTCCTGGGAACGGGGGGTGAGGCGGGTCAGGGGTGCGCCCGCATCCGTAATCGAGAGGTCAATGAAGTTGGGTGCTTTGTTGTTGGGGTAGGCGAAATGAATCGACGACTTGCCATCCTCCGACTGCACTTCGGTGAGGCGCACATCGCGGCGCGACTCGAGTGTCTTCCACTCGCCCGATTTCGTCTGGCGGTCCACAAAGAGCGTGAAGATACCCATGCCGTCGCCGCCGGCATCAGGTACGGCGGCTGCCGGCGCGGGCGGTGCAGCCGCGCCCTTTTCGTCAGCCGCAGCAGCGTCATCGCCCTCCTTGGCCTTCTTGGCGGCAGGTGCAGGGGCGGCCGCCTTGGGCGGTTCGGGGGCCTCAATGCGCACCCGCAACGACGCGCCGTCAAAGCCGGCCTGCTTGGCGCGCGCCATCAGGCGCGGCTTGCCGTCGGCGCTCAACAATGTGTTCTGTGCACGCGGGATCGTCTTGACGCTGAGCACATAGCAGCGCTGCCCCCCATTGAGGAAGAAGCCATAAACCGCCTGCGGCAGGTATGCGCCAGGCGCCAGATCGCCAAAGCGCTCGCGATACTGGGTCCAGTTGGTCACGAAGACAGGCTTGCCCAGAAGGTTTTCGGTTACCATCTCACCGTCAATCTCGCGGGTGTACTCTGCTTTCTCGGTGAAGCCAATGAAGCATGCTGTGGAGGTGCTGACCGCCTCAATTGGCCTCGCGCCTCGGTTGACCTCTTCTACATAGACACCGGGTGACAAATACTCTGGCATTTGGGTGACTCCTCCCTCACGGTGTGCGCACACGAGCGGCGCAGGGTTTCAGACAGCGGGTGCAGTGGTGCAGCAGGTCCAACGGGCATGGCGAGAAAGTCGGGCGAAGACGATGGTGAGTCTGGGCCGCCAGCATGCGGCGGCGGTGCGAGAGTGACCGGTTGGCAGGTATGGCGTGGATGGCAACAGCCCCGCGCACTAAAGTGATTCCGCTATGAGAACGGCATTGACGCAGAGGCGCGCAGGCGCAAAGAAATGCAACAACAACGATGAACCAACTTCTTTCTTGCTTTTCTCTGCATCTTTGCGCCTCTGCG
>DIAV01000031.1:7883-17314 GCA_002415895.1 Anaerolineales bacterium UBA5069
AGTTTGATTCGGTTGACTGGTGAACTGGGTGACTGCACATACTGCATTTTGCACTCAGGGCTTGGCGGGTTTCCCCTTGCCCTTGCTTGCGGGCTTGCTGTCTGGGCTGGCCGGCGCGCGAGCCGCGTTGTTTGCGCCGCCACTGGCAGCATCGACGCCGGACTCGCCCTGTGCCGCTACAGAGAAGATTCTGCGCGTTTCGCTCGCACGCGACGCCATTTGCACATAGGTAATATCGAGCGACCGCACAAGCGGCACGGTGACATCGACATAGGGCTGCAACGTGGCNNGCGCCAGCTTGAGTGGGATGCCGTTTTCCTGGCCCTGCATATGTTCAGAGACAATGTCCTCGGGCACAGCGCGCAGGCGAAAGAGCGCGGCCAGCAAGCGTGAGAGGATGCGGTGCTCATCCAGCGGGTCTTTGGCCCACGCCGTAACGAGGTAAAAAAGGTCAAACCGCAGGCCATGGTGGAGGACCCGGGCCACGTCGCCGTTGCGTGTATCCTGAAAAGCAGGACCCGGCGTGCGCAGCCTGGTGTTTTCGCGAATGTCGCGCAGAAAGAGGTTGACTGTGGGGCGGCTCAACCGCGCCGACCACTCGCGTTTGGGCTGATCAAAGGCAATGTCCACTTCATTGTCGCGAATGGGTAATTCGCGCACAAGGAAGTCGCGCAGGGCATCGTCAAGTTGATCAATCACGCGTGCGCCTCGCTTGCCACATTTGCACCCATTGCACGCCGGCCGCTACAAAGCGCTTGCGACATAAAAAACCCGACTGTCTGCACCCCGTTGGGTACGCGCAGCCCGGCATATGGTGCTTGCTGAATACCGACAAGCAGGCGAGTCAAGTCATATCCTACAATCGCAATGGCCACAGGCGGGGGGTGGCTTTCCAGGATGCAAGGAACGATCAAGAGCTGCACGCGAACAGCCAGTCACTTATGCAAATGTTGCGCCAAAAAAGAGTTCATGCGACGCGCGCTTGCGCTGCAAAGCGTTGGGCAGGCGCTTGGCGCGCACACTGGCCGCGCCCTGCTGTACAACGTGTGTCAGTTCATGCGCCAGCAACTCCTTGCCCTGCGCAGTGCCGGGGTTATATTCCCCCGATCGAAAAAAGATGTCGCTGCCGGTTGTAAAGGCGCGCGCGTTGAGGCTGCGGTTCAGCGCATCGGACTGCGGATCAGTGTGAATACGCACGCCGCCAAAGTCGGAGCCCATCGCGCTCTCCAGGCCGGTGCGCGCTGCGCTCTCCAGCGCGCTGCCGCCCGCACGCGCACGCTGAATCTGCGCTTCCAGCGCAGGGTCAATTGCGGCGGGTGCGGGGCCGGCACTATGCTTTGCCTGTAGTTCTTCCTCCTCTTCCGGGCCGGCGCGCTGCACCGTGGCGAGCGCGGGCTTCATTTGCAGCTCTTCTTCCTCTTCCGGGCCGGCGCGCTGCACTGTGCCCGGCGCGGCCTTCATTTGCAGCTCTTCTTCCTCTTCCTGCCGCTGCACGGGCTGTCCCTGCGCCGCATCCATGGATTGCACCACGCGCGACGCGACGCTGTCAGCCTCGCGCTCGTAGACATCATCAACGGGACCCAGGGTTAGCCTGGGCTGCACCACAAGGCGCGCGCGCTGAACCACAGAGGCAGGGTGCGCGAGCATGGCCGCACTCTCGCCGCGCGCTGCCGTCGCGTAGCCCAGTGCGCGGTTGCCAAAAGCGCGCTGCATCATGTCTGCAGGCGCGACCTCTGCTGCGCGCCCTGCCGGTGTGCGCAGCAGCCGTTGCGCGTCACTGTGCGCCTTCCGATTCTCCATGCCTTGCGTCTGGATCGTCGCCATGCAAACAATCCCTTCAGAAGCGCTGCCGGGCCAACCCGCATCAGAACGGCAATTTTTGGTTTTTTGTCTCGGGTGATGTGATTCGCGTGGTGTCGTGTAGTGGCGCGTGGCGAATGCTTACATGTCAATTATAACGAGCTGAATTTGTAAAGTCAACCGAATTGCGCCGCCCCCAACAGGAGGCTCAAGGTGACTTGAGGGCAGAATGGCTTCGTGTGGTGGGTGACTATAAGCTACTTCTGTCAGGAATAAAAATCGCTTTCATCGGTCAGCCTGCCCAGCTTCTGCAGTTCGCGTCGCGTGGCGTGCAACAGGTGCGCCATGGTGACGATACCCTCGTCGGCCACGGCAAAATAGGCGGCGGCCACAATCACATTGCGAATGCTGCCGCCCGAGAACTTGAAGCGCCGTGCGAGCGCCGCAAGATCCACATCCTCTGCGCAGGGTGTATGTGCAGGGAAGAGTGCGCGCCAGATGCGCAGCCGCTGCGTTGCATCGGGGAAGGGGAAATCAATGACGCTGTGCAGGCGGCGCGTAAAGGCCTCGTCCAGATTGGCGCGCAGATTGGTGGCGAGGATGGTTACGCCGTCGTACGCCTCCATGCGCTGCAGGAGGTAGCTCGTTTCGATATTGGCGTAGCGGTCATGGGCATCCTTGACCTCCGAGCGCTTGCCAAAGACGGCGTCGGCTTCGTCAAAGAAGAGAATGGCGTTGCTGTTCTCCGCCTCTGTAAAGATCCGCTCGAGGTTCTTCTCGGTCTCGCCGATGTACTTGCTGATCATCCCCGAGAGGTCGATCTTGTAGACATCCAGCCCCAGCGTGCGCGCCAGCACTTCGGCGGCCATCGTCTTGCCCGTGCCTGGCGGTCCGGCAAAGAGCGCCGAGACGCCATAGCTGGGCGCCAGTTTGCGCCCATAGCCCCATTCATCGAGCACCTGTGGGCGGCCGCGCACAGTTTGCAGCAGTTCGCGCAGGCGCGCCAGGTGATCGGCGGGCAGGATCAGGTCGTCCCAGTCATAGCGTGCGCTGAGCTTGCGCGCAAAGGTGCTCAGGCGGGGGCTGGAGTGTTCGCGTGCCGCGGTGAAGAGGTCGGCATTGTTGAGGGGGCGACCGGCTTGTGCGGCATAGTCCAGCGCCGATGCGATCATGTCCGTCATCTGGCGCGTGGTGAGGACGAAGCGCCCCGCAAGCGCGACGCTGTCGAGCGGCTCTGCGCTGGATAACTGCGCAAGCGTTGCACCCAGAAAATCGCGCCGCTGCACATAGGCGGGGGGCGGAAAGTCAATCCACGCCAGGCGGCGGCTGCGATCGCCTGCACGGGGCCGCCATTCACTTTCCGAGGCAATCGCCACCGGCCCGCCATGCGCGCAGAGTTTCTGCATGAAATGGGCGGGAGGCGCGCCTTCTTCAAGCAGCGCATCCCACCCCGCAAACGCGGCCACGCTGCCCGTCAGCAGCGCATCGCGCAGAAAAATGTCCAGCGTCATCGCAATGTCGGCAGCGGCGACCTTAAGCGCGGGCAGGTCCAGCATAAGCAGGGGTGCGCCCAGCGCGCGCGCAAACCACGCCATGGCGTCGCGCTTGGCCGCGCCATCCTTGCCCGTGAGCACGATAAACGCATCCCCCGCGGCTGCCTGTGCCATGGCGACTGTTTGCGCGTCGTCAAAGTGCAGCGCGCCCAATTCGGTTGCGTTGGGCGCCGTCGCGGCAATGACCTCAACGTAGGGTTGCAGCGCGGGGCCAGGGTTGTAGCGCCCCAGCAGCCAGAAAACGATGGATGGCTCCACGCCCAGGGGCTGATTGAGCAGCACCGGTTGCAGCAGCCCCGGCTCGCCCACCTCTTCCAGCAGATGCAGGCGCAGCAAGGGCGCATCATTGCCCAGGTGCACCAGGTCGCGCAGCCGCTCAGGCCCGGGCGGGCTGAGCAGGTCAAGGATGAGGTTAGGCGTCGCGCGCCGGCGCGTCATGTCATCATGCAGATAGCCATAAATGCGTTCGTAGCGCAGATCCAGTGCGGGCGCGAGGCAAATCAGCAGCGCGTCCAGCTCAAAGCGCGTCAGGTCACACTGCAGCGCCAACTGTGCAAGGCGCGAACCGCCCGTCTCGTCGCTCTCCTGCACGACGTCGGCAATTTGTGCCTCAATCGCGCGCATGGCCTCGGCATAGGTATCGTCACCCGGTGGCGCATCCCCTTCGCGGCTTTCAGCGTCGGCGGCAAAGGTCTCGCCAAAGGGCTGTTGCAGTAGACTTTGCACATCGTTCATCGAGAAACCAAGACTCTGCACGGCGCGCGCGGGCGCGTCATCCCCATCGTCAAGCGACGGCAGCGCGTGCGCAAGGCGCGCCAGCCTGCGGTGAATGAGCAGGTCGAGCCGGGCAAGCTCCACATAGATATGGCGCAGGGTGGGGTCTGTTAGTGTCATGACGATTAGGGGCTGCGAGAAAGGATACCGGCGCGTATCCGCTTCATTCTAGCGATGCTCGCACTGCGGGTCAATTGGGCTTTGGTGCAAAGGGCGCGCGCCCAAATCAGGGCTGCATCCCTCATGCATGGTATAATGATGGTTCATGTGGGCGCTGCACACATGTGGCCCCATGAAGCCTACCCATGCATGAGTTAGCCGTCACCCAAAACCTTGTGGATATTGCGCTGGATGCCGCCCGCACTGCCGGCGCTGCACAGATCAGCGTCGTCCACGTCCAAATTGGCGCGCTCACCGGCATTGCGCCCGACTCTGTCCACTTCTACTTTGAGTTCCTCACACGCAACACCCTCGCCGCGGGCGCACACCTGGTGTTGACCATTGATCCCGCCAGGGCCACTTGTGGCGAATGTGGATCGGCCTTTGCCGTGGCCCCGCCGCTGGATCTCTGCTGCCCGCAGTGCGGCGGCGCACCCGCCAGCGTGACGGGCGGCAACGACCTGCTGGTGCAGAGCATTGAAGTGGACTGAGGACCTTCTCTAAAAGCTGACTTTCAGCACGTTCGCTTCGTCTGGAGCCAATGCCGCTGTGACGCAAATTCCCGTTGTTCGCCATGTACTGGATGTCAATGATCAGGAGGCCGCCGCCAACCTCGCGCGCCTCAATTCACTGGGCATCACCGCCGTCAACCTCATGGCCTCGCCCGGCGCAGGCAAGACCACGCTGATTCTTGCCACAGCCGCCGCGCTGGCGGGGCGGCTGCGCGTGGCTGTGATTGAGGGCGACCTCGCCACGCGCATTGACGCAGACCGTGTGGCCGCGGCCGGCTTGCCCGTGGTCCAGATCAACACCGATGGCGGCTGCCATCTTGATGCTGCCATGGTGCGCAGCGCGCTGGACCAACTCCCCCTTCACGCAATTGACCTGCTGCTTATCGAGAACGTGGGCAACCTTGTTTGCCCGGCCAACTTTGCACTGGGTGTGCACGCCAACGTGGTTGTGGCCAGCGTGCCCGAGGGAGACGACAAGCCCTACAAGTATCCCGGCATCTATGCGCGGGCGCAAGGCGTTGTGCTNNNCAGCGGGGCAAACGTGTTGCCACAAGCCACTAACGCAGCCACGCCCGCGTTTCCTGCTGCAGAGCGCGTGCGGCTGCACCTTGCCATCGAGGGCGCGGTGCAGGGCGTGGGCTTTCGGCCAACCGTCTATCGCCTTGCCACAACGCTGGGGCTGTCGGGCTGGGTGAGCAACGGCCGCAGCGGCGTGCAGATTGAGGTGGAGGGCGCGCCACAGGCTGTGGAGGCCTTTGCCGCAGAGCTTGCCACCGCCCCGCCCCCGCTCGCGCTGATTCGCGCCATCACCCGCCGCTGGGTGCCTGCCGAGAACACACAGCACTTTGTGATTCGCGCCAGCGATGAAGAGGGCGCAGCACGTGCATTGCTGCTGCCCGATGTAGCCATTTGCCCGGCGTGCCTGGCCGACATTACTTCCGACTGCGGCGCAGAGGCCGACCGTCGCAGCGGCTATCCCTTTACCAACTGCACCAACTGCGGGCCGCGCTTCAGCATCATTGAAGCGCTCCCCTACGACAGGCCGCGCACCACCATGCGCGCCTTCCCCCTGTGCGCGGCCTGCCGCGCCGAATATGAGAACCCCGCCGACCGCCGCTTTCACGCACAGCCCACGGCCTGCCCCACCTGCGGCCCCACGCTCACCCTGATGGCACGCGACGCCCACGGCGCATGGCGGGCAACGGCGCAAACGGATGACGCCCTCACCGCCGCTGCCCGCGCGCTATGCGAAGGAATGATTGTCGCCGTCAAAGGGCTGGGCGGCTTCCACCTCATGGTGGATGCGACCCATGCTGCCGCCGTTGCGCGCCTGCGCTCACGCAAGGCGCGCGCAGAAAAGCCCTTCGCGCTCATGGTGCGCACGCTGCAGGAAGCACACGACCTGATTGTACTGGACGCAACGGACGCCGCGCTGCTAACATCGCACGCCGCGCCGATTGTACTGGCTCCGCGTCGCGCCGGCGCGCCTGTGGCCGCGGGCGTTGCACCCGGCAACCCCACACTGGGCGTTATGCTTGCATCCACGCCGCTGCATTACCTGCTGCTCAACCAGGTGCAGCGCCCGCTCGTGGCCACCAGCGGCAACCGCAGCGACGAGCCGATTTGCATTGACAACGACGAGGCCATCGACCGCCTGGGGGCGATTGCCGATCTCTTTCTGCTCCACAACCGCCCCATCGCGCGCCATGTGGATGACAGCATTGCCACCGTACTCGAAGGCGCGCCGCGCATCCTGCGCCGCGCGCGCGGCTATGCGCCGCTGCCCATTCGGGTGCGCGACGAAGGCCCGCCGCTGCTGGCTGTGGGCGGCCACCTCAAAAATGCCGTCGCGCTGGCGCTGGGGCGCGAGGTCTTCGTGAGCCAGCACATAGGCGACCTGGAGTCGCCCGAAGCCTTCGCCGCCTTCGCGCGCGTGATTGCCGATTTCGTGCGCATGTACGGCGCGCAGCCGGTTGCCATTGCACACGACCTGCACCCCGACTACGCCTCCACGCAATGGGCGCAGCGCACACACCTCCATGGCGCGGGCGCGCTGCCGGCCGCTTTGCCGCTGATCGGGGTGCAGCATCACCACGCGCATCTGGCCGCATGTCTGGCGGAAAATCTGGTTGATCCTGCAGCCGGCCCTGTGCTGGGGGCCATTTGGGACGGCAGCGGCTACGGACGCGACGGCACGGTCTGGGGCGGCGAGTTCCTGCTGGGCAATGCGGCCGGCTTCACGCGTGCCGCGCACCTGCGCACCTTCCGCCTGCCAGGGGGCGAGGTGGCCGTGCGCGAGCCGCGCCGCAGCGCGCTGGCGCTGCTGTGGGAACTGGGCCACACCACCGGAGCGCCCTTGCTCGAAAATGCCTTTGCGCCCCACGAGCGCACACTGCTCATGCGGATGCTTGCGCGCAACATCAACACGCCCGTAACAAGCAGCGCAGGGCGACTCTTTGATGGCCTTGCCGCGCTGCTGGGCATCTGCCCGCGCAGAAGCTTTGAGGGGCAGGCGGCCATGGCGCTGGAGCATGTGGCCGATGTCACGGAGCAAGGCGCGTATCCACTTGCCCTCCACGCCGAACCCGACGAGCCGCTGCTGCTCGACTGGGAGCCGCTCGTGCGTGCGCTGCTCGAGGATCAGGCAGACGGTATCGACGTTGGCGTCATCAGCGCGCGCGTGCATCGCGGGCTTGCCTGGGCCATTGCCGCGATTGCCGAGCGCGTGGGCGTTGCGCAGGTTGCGCTCAGCGGCGGCTGCTTCCAGAACCGCTTGCTCGTGACATGGGCGGCTGAGGCGTTGCGCGCAAGCGGCTTTGATGTGCTGCTGCACAGCCACACGCCCCCCAATGACGGCTGCATTGCTCTGGGTCAGATTGCGGTTGCGCGCGCCGACGCGCGCTTCCAAGTCTAGAGGCTGCAGGCGCGCTTGCTTTGGAGCACTCCTGAAGACCACAAAGTCGCTGTTGGCTCCGGTTGTTTCCGCTCTATCTGCGTACAGACTTTGCGTACAGTTGTGAGGTGTCCTATGTGCCTGGGTGTACCTGGAAAAGTTCTTTCGGTGGAGATGCGCGACGATGGCATGGCCATGGGCCGCGTCAGCTTCGGCGGCGTCGTCAAGGAAGTCTGCCTTGCCTATACGCCCGATGTGCTGGTGGGCGAATACGTCATCGTGCATGTGGGCTTTGCCATCAGCAAGGTGGACGAGGCCGAGGCGCAGGAGGTCTTCCGCTTCCTGGCGCAAATGGACGAATTGGGCGAACTGGAAATCGAAACCGCGCCCTAATGCAAAAACAACATCTTCAACGCAAAGGCCCAAAGGAGCGCAAAGGAAAAGCAACTGCTTTGGATAGGTAAATGTGTTGTTCTTTGCGTTCCTTTGGGCCTTTGCGTTGAAGATATGGCAGTTGCGTTGAAGATGTGGCAGTTGTGTTGAGATTAGGATGGTGTCACGATGAAATATGTAGACGAATACCGAGGTGAGGCCGAAGCGCAGCAGCTTCTGCGCGCCACAGAACGCCTCGTTACCCGCCCGTGGACGATCATGGAGATCTGCGGCGGGCAAACGCACACGCTGGTCAAATATGGCATCGATCACCTGCTGCCGCCGCTGGTCACGCTTGTGCATGGCCCCGGCTGCCCGGTTTGCGTCACATCGCTCGCCATGATCGACCACGCCATCGCACTGGCGCGCCGCCCCGAGGTCATCCTTACCTCCTTTGGCGACATGCTGCGCGTGCCCGGCTCCAGCGATGACCTGCTCAGCGTCAAGGCGCTGGGAGGCGATGTACGCATGGTCTACTCGCCGCTCGACGCTGTGGCGCTGGCCAAACGCAACCCCGACAGGCAGGTGGTCTTCTTTGCCGTGGGCTTTGAGACAACCGCCCCCGCCAACGCCATGGCCGTACGCTATGCACACAAGCAGGGCATTACCAACTTCTCTATTCTCAGCTCGCACGTGCTGGTGCCGCCCGCGATTGAGGCCATCCTCAGCAGCGAGGACAATACTGTGCAGGGCTTTCTGGCCGCGGGCCATGTCAACGCCATCATGGGCTATCAGGAGTATGAGCCGCTGGCTGAACGCTTCAAGACACCCATTGTCGTAACCGGCTTCGAACCGCTGGACCTGCTGCAAGGTATCTACCAGACACTCAAGATGCTTGAGGAAGGGCGCTGGGGTGTGGAAAACGCCTATGCGCGCGCCGTAACACGTGCGGGCAATCTGCCTGCACAGAAGGTGCTGGACGAAGTTTTCGCACCGTGCGACCGCGCCTGGCGAGGCATTGGCGTGATTCCCCAAAGCGGCCTGCGCCTGCGCCCCGAATATGCCGGCTACGACGCGCAGCAACGCTTTGCGCTGGCCGAGACGGGCGTTGTCGAGTCCCCCCTCTGCATTGCCGGACAGATTATGCAGGGGCGCGCCAAGCCCCCAGCGTGCAGCGCGTTCGGCACGCTCTGCACGCCCGAAAAGCCGCTCGGCGCGCCCATGGTCTCATCCGAAGGCGCGTGCGCGGCGTATTACCAGTTTCGCGCGCATGAGGCAGTGAAAAAATAAAATGGTAAGTGGTCATTGGTGCGTGGCGGTGTTCACGGCCTATGATCATTTACTATTTACCTATTACCATTTACCTAT
>DIAV01000031.1:17365-18541 GCA_002415895.1 Anaerolineales bacterium UBA5069
TTACCTATTACCTATTACCTATTATCATTTACCATTTACCATTTGCTCTCCACCACGCACCCACTCACCATGACCGCATTCACCACTTCCACCTGCCCCATTCCCATCAGCGACTACCCGCATGTGCTATTAGCGCATGGGGGCGGCGGGCGCTTGTCGCATATGCTCTTCGAGAAGATGCTGCGCCCGACCTTTGCCAACGCCGCGCTGGACATGCGCCATGACGGCGCCGTACTCGACCTGGCCGCAGCAGGGGGTGATGGTCGCCTTGCCTTTAGCACGGATTCCTACGTCGTGCGCCCGCTCGAGTTCCCCGGCGGCGACATTGGCAAGCTGGCGATTCACGGCACCATTAACGACCTCGCCATGTGCGGTGCGCAGCCGCTCGCCCTCTCTGTAGCCCTCATCCTTGAAGAAGGCTTTCCCATGGAGAGCCTCTGGCGCGTGGCGCAATCGCTCCAGCACGCCGCGGCCGCAGCCGGCGTGCCCATTGCCACAGGCGATACCAAGGTGGTGGAGCGAGGCAAGGGTGACGGCGTCTACATCAACACTAGCGGCGTGGGCATCATCGCGCACGGGGTGGACGTTGCGCCGCAGCGTGTGCAGGTGGGCGATCGCATTCTCCTGAGCGGAACCATTGCCGACCATGGCATTGCCGTCATGTCGGTACGCGAGGGGCTGGATTTCGAGACGACCATTTGCAGCGACACCGCCGCGCTGCATACGCTTGTGCGCGCCATGCTTGGCGCGGGCGGCAGCGATGTTCATGTCATGCGCGACCCCACGCGCGGCGGCGTCGCCAGCGCCCTCAACGAGATTGCCGAAGCCGCGCAGGTGGGCATTCAGCTTGTGGAGGCCAACATCCCCGTGCGCGACGAGGTACGCGGCGCCTGCGAGATTCTGGGCTTTGACCCGCTCTACGTGGCCAATGAGGGCAAGTGCATTGCCATTGTTGCACCCAGCGCCGCCGCCGCTGTGCTCGCAGCCATGCGCGCGCACCCGCTGGGAGGCGAAGCCACCGATATTGGCGAGGTGGTGGCCGATCACGCAGGGCGCGTCTACCTGCGCAGCCGCGTGGGCGGGCAGCGCGTGGTTGACATGCTCAGTGGCGAGCAATTGCCGCGTATCTGCTGAAATGCAAAAGTGACTATCGCTTGTGACCTTGTGACCTTGTGA
>DIAV01000074.1:0-1223 GCA_002415895.1 Anaerolineales bacterium UBA5069
ACCCCAGCGTTCGATTCAGGCCACCGCGGCAACGAGGGGCGCGTGGACTTTGTCCTGTGCAACGGCCATCTCGATCTTGGCAGGGAGGTCGCTCTCCACGCCTTGCTTGGCCACGCGAATGGCGTTTTGCACTGCGTTGGCCTTGCTCTTACCATGGGCCACGACCACAATTCCCGAGAGGCCCAGGAGCACTGCGCCCCCGTACTCGCTGTCATCCATGCGCGCCTTCACCCGCTTGAGCGCGCCTTTGATCATCAAGCCGCCAACCATGCTGTTGGGGCGACGGCGAATCTCCTCACCCATGACATCCTGCAACAGGCGCGACGCCGACTCGGCTGTCTTGAGGAAAATGTTACCGGTGAAGCCGTCTGTCACCACCACATCAACCATGCCCTTGAAGACATCCTTGCTCTCCACATTGCCCAGGAAGTTGATGCCTGGCGTGTCAACAAGCATGTGTGATGCGTTAATCATCAACTGATTGCCCTTGCCCTCTTCCTCGCCGTTGCTCAGCAGGCGCACGCTGGGGTTGCGCACGCCAAAGACCGCCTGCGCGTACAGCGTGCCCATAATGGCAAACTGGGGAAAGTATTCGGGGCGGCAATCGGCGTTGGCGCCAATGTCCAGCACAACGCAGAAGCCCTTAATTGTGGGTACAGGCGTGATCAGCGCAGGGCGCATGACGCCCTTGACGCGCCCTACATGCAAAATGCCCGCGGCCAGCGCGCCGCCCGTGTTGCCCGCGGTGACAAATGCGTGCGCCTCACCGGCGCGCACCAGCTTGCACCCCACCGACATGGAGTTGTCGGGTTTGGCGCGCACAGCATTGGCGGGTTTGTCGTCCATTTCAATGACCTGGCTGGCGGGGACAATAGGCAGGCGCAGCCCATCGGTTTTGTGCTTGGCAAGCTCCTTGCGAATCACATCGGGCTTGCCCACCATGGAAACGGTGACGCCATACGCGCGCGCGGCCGCAATGGCCCCCAACACAACCTCGTGGGGCGCGTGATCGCCGCCCATGACATCCAACGCAATATTCATGCTCTATCCCTGCTCCATACGCTGCTCCCATGGGGAGCCATGACCTGCAAGTGAAAAGCCCGACGCGTGGCGCGGAGGTTGATGCTCCGTTTGGGCGCGGCGCGCATATCTCAAGAGTACAACACGCTTGCATCGCTATAGTTTCAGACGCGCAATCCTGCAATTTGCGGTGCATGCGCGGC
>DIAV01000074.1:1337-9042 GCA_002415895.1 Anaerolineales bacterium UBA5069
GCTGCGTCAAAGGGTGCAACGCCTTGCGCCATCAGCCCTGCGATTGCACCCGACAATACATCTCCTGTGCCCGCCGTGGCCAGCGCGGGCGTGGCTATGGGCAGCACGGCCAGCCGCCCGTCGGGATGTGCCACCACGGTGTACGGCCCCTTGACGAGCACCACGGCCTGCCAGCGCGCCGCTGCCTCAAGCGCCAACTCCCAGCGCTGCGCCTGCACCTGGTCCAATGGGCAATCCAGCAGGCGCGCAAATTCGGCAGGGTGGGGCGTAAGGATGCACGCACGCGGCAGGCGCTGCGGCCAATCGGCAAGGTGCGTCAGACAGTTGAGGCCGTCGGCGTCGATCAGTGTGGGCGGCAAAGTGGCGCGGCCCAGCAGCGCATCGACAAACGCAATGGCGTTCTCGCTTTGCGTCATGCCGCAGCCCAGCAGCAGCGCATCGTAGGGCGGCAGCGCGGCGTGCAGCCTTGCTGCACCATGCGGGGCAAATGCGCCATCCACCGCAGGCAGAGGCAGCCACGTGGATTCGCGCAGCCAGGTGGCAACGACAGGCCATGCCGTGTCCGGCACCGCGCCTGTGATCAGCCCCGCGCCCACGCGCCCGGCCGCGCCCAGGCTCAGCGCAGCCGCACCGGCATAGGGCACGCTGCCCACCGCGCCGATCACCTTGCCAAAGGATCCCTTGTGGCTCACATTGTCGCGGGCAGGCAGCAGCGGCGCGAGCAGCGGGGCGCTGAGCAGGAAAGCACCCGCGGGGGGATAGAGCGCGGGGTCAATGCCGATGTCGGCCACAACAATGGCGCCGCAACGCGCTGCGCCAGGGAAGCGGTAGTGGCCCCACTTGGCCGCCGCAAAGGTCACTGTATAGTCGGCGGTGAGGGTTTTGGGGTCCACTGCGCCCGTGTTGCAGTTGAGGCCGCTGGGGCAGTCTACGGCGCAAATGTGCATATGGGGCATCGTGTTTTGGGCCGCGCGCACAGCATCGAGCAGCGCGCCCAGCCCATTGCCAATCGGACGATTGCTGCCTGTGCCCAGGAGCGCATCCACCACCACGTCGGCCTGCTCCAGCCATGCGCCCAATTGGGCAAGGTCTGGGTCATCAGAATAGGCGGCAATCTCAACACCTGCGCTGGCGAGCCGTGCCAGGTGGCGCTCGGGATCATGCGTCGCGTCGCGCTGCCAGAGGTAGACACGCGGGTGCGCGCCCGCATCAAGCAGATAGCGTGCGCAGACGAGGCCATCCCCGCCATTGTTGCCAGGCCCCACAAGAATCAGCGGGCGCGGCGCGAGCGGCGCATGGCGCTGCACGATCTCGCGCGCCACTGCAGCGCCCGCCTGCTCCATCATGGCGGCGTAGGTGTGGCCCGCGTCCTTGGCGGCGCGCTCAAGCGCCTGCATGGCCTCCACGCGCAGCAGGTGCGCCGTGGGCGGAATCTGTGCACGCTGCGCAGGATGATCATCGGTTTCGGCGTAATCGCCTGCGCGTGCCGCGTCGCTCATTTGCGTTTTTCGATAACGGGCGGGGGATCCGCCAGCCCCATTTCCTGAAGCAGCCCTGTGAGGAAGAAGTTATTGGCCAGTGCCAGCAGACCGGGCAGCAGGAAGATAATCGGTGCAACCAGCGCGAAGCACAGCACAACAATCAACAGTTGAAAGAGCACGCCCAGCAGGCTGTAGAGGGGCGAGCGCATGGCCAGCAACGCGGCGTTGCGCAGTGCCAGCCCCACACCCGGCTCGCTCTGCTGGCAGAGCAGCGGGAAGAGATACTGGCTGACCATGCCATAGAGAACCAGCGCCCAGAGCCAGAGCACGACAACGATGCTGCGCCAGCCAAGCGCCCCGCCTGCGGAGTAAAACCAGATATTCACCGGGATCATGGCAAAGATAAAGATCATGCCTGCGGTGAGCAGCCAACTCTGGCCCACGCGGACGCGTGCCTCCTCCCAGAAGACATCCATGGAGGAGCGGCGGTAGTTGGCGAGGCGGTTGGCCACAGCCTGCAGGCCGCGCGTGGCCGGAGCCGCGGTGAGAATGAGGAGCGCGCCCGCCCACCACACCAGGCTGACGCCCACAATCAGGAAGAGATCTTCGTAGGCCGCCTTGAGTGTGCGGCCCATCATGCGGAATGCCTTCACGGGAGATATCCAGGTCGATTGACAATGAAATGCGCCAGGCTGCGGCCAGGCGGCTGCTTTATCGCGCCAGTATAGCATAAGGGCGCGGCGCACCTGATCGCGCGGGGCTCTACCGGAATAAACAACATCTCAACGCAAAGGCACAGAGGAACGCGAAGCAACGCAAAGAACAGCAATCCGCTGTTATCCCTGCAGTTTCCGCTTTTATCTGTGTTCATGCTCTTGCTGTACTTTGCGTTGCTTTGCGTTCCTCTGTGCCTTTGCGTTGAGATGTTGTTTCTTGTCGGTAGAGTGCCTTCTGCCATGGCGAAGGGTTGGCGCTGCTGTCACCTGCTCGCTATAATGGGGCGCATGAGTCATCGCAAGGGATTTGATGCCCGCCGCTTTGCCCGCAGCCAGGAGGTGCGGCTGGTGGCGGGGTTCTTTATCATTCTGTACCTTGTGGGCGGGCCGCTGATCTGGTACTTCTACGGGGCGGGCGCCGCGCTGCTGGCGCTGCTCTGCATGACGGGCGCGCTGCTCTTCTTCCTGGCGCTCTACGGCCTCGTCTCGCTCCTGGGGCGCTGGGCCAACCGCGATTACACCTAGCCACGGGGCTGCCCTGGCGATTCTGGCACGACATGCATTGCACGCTGCAATGCGCAAGCGAATTGTGGAACCTATGCCCAACGAAAAAATTCTTGTGGGTGTCGCGTGGCCGTATGTCAACGGCGAAAAGCATATCGGCCAGATTGCGGGCGCCTATTTGCCGCCCGACACCTTCGCGCGCTACCAGCGCCTCATCGGCAACGATGTGCTCATGGTCAGCGGCTCCGACACGCACGGCACACCCATTATGCTCAAGGCCGAGGCAGAGGGCATTACCCCCGAGGCCGTTGTCGAGAAATATCACGGCCTGTTTGTGCAGGGCTGTCTTGATATGGGCATCACCTTCGACCTCTACACGCACACCGACACGCAGAATCACTGGGATGTGACGCAGCAGATGTTTCTGCGCCACTTTGAAACCGGCTACATCTACAAGGATGAGCAGAAGCAGCTCTTTGATCCCCTTGCGGGGCGCTTTCTGGCTGATCGCTATGTGGAGGGCATTTGCCCCCACTGCGGCGCTGCGGGCGCGCGCGGCGATCAGTGCGACAATTGCGGCCGCCTCTATGATGCGCTCGAACTCATCAACCCGCGCTCCAAGATTACCGGCAGCACCGAACTTGAGGTGCGCTCGACCGAACACTTCTTCCTCGACATGGCCAAGATGAACGGCCCGCTGCTCGAATGGATTGCCACGGACAAGGATCACTGGCGGCCCCATGTGCTTAACTCCACGCGCGGCCAGTTGGAACTGCGCGAATTGCGCGGGCGGCCGATTACGCGCGATCTCGACTGGGGCGTCACCATTCCCGAGGCGCTGGGTGCATATCCCGACAAGCGCATTTACGTCTGGTATGACGCCGTCATCGGCTACCTGAGCGCGGCTGTGGAATGGGCCGCGATTGTGGGCGACGCTGATGCATGGCGCGCCTGGTGGGATGCCGACGTGAATCCCGCGGCGCGCATATACAACTTCATTGGCAAGGACAATATTGTCTTCCACACCATCATTTGGCCGGGCATGCTCATGGGCTACAACGCCGGCGCCAGCCATCTGAATCTGCCCTACGACGTGCCTGCCAACGAGTATCTGAACCTGGGCGCACAGAAGTTCAGCACCAGCCGCGGCAATGTGATTGGCTTCAACGCCATTTTGGAGGACTTCCAGCCCGACGCCGTGCGCTATGTGCTGACATCGCTTGCGCCCGAGACGGCCGACGTTGAGTTCACCTGGCAGGATTTCATGGATCGCGTGAACAACGAGCTAGTGGCCAATTGGGGCAATCTGGTGAACCGCGTCATGGGCTTTGCCTACAAACGCTTTGAGGGACGCGTCCCCGATCCGGGCACATTGACGCCCGAGGATGCGGCCTTCCTGGATGAGATCAAGGCCGGCTATGCGACGGTGGGCGCGCTCTATGGCGCGGTCAAGCTCAAGGCCGCCCTGCTTGAGACGCGCCGCCTGAGCCAGCGCGTCAACCAGTATTTGAACGACCATGCGCCGTGGAAGGCCATCGCCACCGATCCGCAGGGCGCGGCGCGCGCCGTGTATGTGGCGCTGCAGGCCATCGACTGGCTCAACCTCATGTGGGGGCCCATTCTGCCCCACAGCGCCGAAAAGGTGCACGCCATGCTTGGCTATGCCGGCGCGCTCTTTGGCACGCAGTACACACAGGTTGTGGAAGATGTGCGCGGCAGCCATCTGGTGCTGCGCTATGATGGCACGAGCGCCACCGGGCGCTGGGCAGCGGGCACGTTGCCTGTGGGCCAGCCGCTGCGCGAGCCGAGCGCGCTCTTCATCAAGCTTGACGATGCCGCATTGGCCAAATGGACCGGCGAGGAAGCAGATGCCGGTGAGCCCGGCTGATCCTGTGACGCAGACCAGCCTGGCGCCACCGGCTACGCCACCCGCCGCGCCACCGAGCGCGCACATTGCCATGCAGGCGCGCCCGGTGGCGCGGGCGTATGCTGTACAGGGCTTTGACGAGCTTTACGTGCGCAGCCCGCGCCGCTGGCTGCTGCTGATTCTGGCTGCTTTCGTGCTGTGCGCGTCGCTCTATGCCATCGTCACGCCCGATTGGCAAGCCCCCGATGAACCGGCGCACTACAACTATATTGCCGACATTGCCACAACGGGGTTGCTGCCCACGCTGCATCTGGGCGATTACAACCAGGCTACGCTCTCCGCACTGCTTTCCACGCGTTTCATGCCCGACGACGGCGTGGAGACACTGCGCTATGAATCCTACCAGCCACCGCTCTATTACCTGACCGCCGCACCCGTGTATTGGGCCAGCGGCGGCAGTTTACGCGCGCTGCGCTTCTACAACATCTTCCTCGGCTTCATCACGCTCATTCTGCTCTACCTCAGCCTCGAAACTGTCTTCCCCAACAAGCCGCTGATATCGCTGGGGGCAACCGCCTTTGCGGCGCTGCTGCCCATGCACGTGGCCGTGACGGCTGCCCTCAACAACGACGTCCTCGCCGAAATGCTGACGATGGCCTCGGCGCTGGTTCTCTTGCGCTGGATGCGTCCCTGGTATGGCAGCGATGCGAACACGGATTGGCGCGACGGGGGTGCGGGCCACGACCGCCGCCTCCTGCCCCTGCTCGGTGTGTTGCTTGGCCTGGGCATGGTGACAAAGGTCTACGCCTACGCGGTGCTGCCCATGTTTGCGGTTGTGGTGCTTTGGAGTGTATGGCGCAAGGCGCGCACATGGGCGGCGTTTTGGCACGGGGTGCGTCTGGCGCTGCTGATTGTGCTGCCCGCGCTGCTGCTGGCTGCACCGCTGTGGGCGCGCAACATTGCAATTTACGGCCAGTGGGATTTTCTGGGGCTGCACTTTCACGATCAGGTGGTGGTGGGTCAGCCCACTACGCAGGCATGGCTTGCCAACTACGGCGCGATCAACTACTTCGAGCGCGCCTTCAGCCTCACCTTTCGCTCCTTTTGGGGCGTCTTCGGCTGGTTGAGTGTGGCGATGGACGAGCGCATTTACCGCGCCGCACTCTTTTTTACGGGCGTGCTCTTCCTTGGCCTGCTCTGGGCCAGCGTGCGCCTTATCTCCGGCCCGCCCGATACGGACATGGACGATTTCCAGACGACAGTGCTTGTCACGCTGGGGCTGCTGATTGTGGCCGTGGTGGCAAGCTTCGTCTGGTACAACCTCAAGTTTGTGCAGCACCAGGGGCGCTACTTCTTCTGGGGCATGCTTGCGATTGGCACAGTTGTCGCGTTGGGCTGGCGCGAGGTGCTGCACCCCTTTCAGGGCACAATCACGGGCATGATTGCCGCTGTGCTGGCTGGCTCTCTCCTGGTCGGCGTCTTCATGGGCGGCGCAGACGGCCCCTTTGACAAGTGGACGCTGCTGATTGCAGCCACCGTGGCGGCCTTCCTGCTGCTGCAGCCGCTGCTGTTGATTGGCACCGACTATCCCCACCCCTCGCGCCGCCTGGAGAATTCTCTGCGCCCCCTTGCCGCACGCGGCGCGATGCCCCAGGTGTTGCAGGGCGCGCGCTTCCTGGCCTGGTCCGCACCGTTCGTGCTGCTCTTCGTGTTGAACCTTTTGGCCCCTTTCTGGTATATTGCCCCGCAGTTGGCACACTAAAGTTGCGCCGGCACGAGAACAACATCTGCAACGCAAAGGAACAAAGGAACGCAAAGGAACGCAAAGGAATAGCAACCAATACGTTATGAACTGCGTTGTTGTCATTCTCTGCACTTCTTTGCGTTCCTTTGGGCCTTTGCGTTGAAGATGTTGTTTTTCAGGCCGCTGCCACCTGATTCGTTGCTGTTTGTGTTGTTGTTCCTTTGAGGTGACCCATGGCGCTTACACCGATGCCCCGTCCTGCCCGCCCCGGCGCCCCCCCACCTGCTGCGCAACGCCCTGCTGCCCGCACTGGGCGCGGGCTCAAGCGCAACGCGATCGACTATCTGGGTATGACGCTGCTGCTGGCGGCGTTGCTCACAGCGCTTGCCATTCCGCTCTACGCACTCTGGCACACGGATCGTATTTACACCGGCGTCTCGGTGGCGGGCGTGCCGGTGGGCGGCCTTTCGCGCGCACTGGCTTTTGGGCGCTTGCAGCAGGAGATTGGGGCCTACCCGCTGCCCCCCGTCAACCTTGTTTATGGCAGCCGCCGCTTTGCGATTGATCCGCTGGAGGTGCGCGCCCGCGTGGACCTGCTCGACGCCGTGAATCAGGCCTACATGGTGGGGCGCACGGGCAAGGCAGGTGACCGCGTGATTACGCAATTCGGCGCGCTGCTCAACGGCGCACGCGTCACACCGCGCCGTATTTACAGCACCGAACTGCTGGAGCAGGCCATTACCAACGTGGCCGCCACCGTCAATACATCTGGGCGACCGGCCACCCAGGTGGGCGTCATCGCCACACGCGCCGAGCCCGCCCTCACCGTGAATCAAGCGCAATCCATGGCCGCGCTCACCGCTGCGCTTGACCGCGCGCCCGCCGGCCAGCCGTTGAACGTGCCCCTTGTGGTTGAGGAAAAGAATCCTGACCCCGCTGCAGGGCCGCGCAGCAAACCCAAAGACGCACCCCTCTTCTCGGCCCCGCTCATCCTGCGCAGTGATGTGACGGACGTGGAACTGGCGCTTGATCCGGCTGTGCTCTCCTCCATGATTGTGGCCGTCAACCCTGTGCGGCTGGATGACGTGCGCCTGCGCGATTGGCTTGCGCAAATGGCTTCGCAGGTGGATCTGCCTGCGCGTGATGCGCGTCTGCGTTTCAACTCTACGACGGGCGGCGTCACCGTCATTCAGGAGAGCCTCGTGGGGCGCAAGCTGGATGTGGATGCGACAGTGGCCTCGGTGCAACAGGCGGTGGGATCGGGCAGCAAACAGGCCCCGCTCGTTATGGGTGAGGTGCTTCCCGATATTGACAGCAGGCGCGTGGCCGAGATGGGCATTCGCGAATTGGTGGCAACCGGCTCCACCTACTTTGCGGGCAGCAGCGCCGACCG
>DIAV01000074.1:9154-14742 GCA_002415895.1 Anaerolineales bacterium UBA5069
ATCTGGGGCGACCGCACGGCTGTGGGCGTGGGTGGCGGCGTCTGCCAGATCAGCACCACAGTCTTCCGCGCCGCCTATGAAGGCGGTTTCCCCATTGTCGAGCGCTACAACCACGGCTATGTCGTGGGCTGGTATGGCGACCCCGGCATGGATGCAACCATTTTCACCCCCAGTGTGGACTTCAAGTTCCGCAACGACACCGACGCCTATCTGCTGATTGAGCCGGTGGTGGACTCGGCCAATGGCGTGGCGACCTTCAACTTCTATGGCACTGCGCCCAACCGCACGGTGGTTGTCGGCAAGCCCAAGATCAGCGATGTCGTGCCCGCTCCGGCCGCACTCTACACCGTGGACGAGTCGCTTGCGCCCGGCGAGAAGGATCAGGTGGATTGGGCCAAGGAAGGCATGACCGTGGAGGTTGAGCGCACGATTACGGAGGATGGCACAACGCGTACGGATACGCTGCGCAGCAAGTACCAGCCCTGGCAGGCGGTCTATCTGGTAGGCCCGGGCACTGCTATTCCTGCGGCATCTGTTTCGGCCACCGAGAGCGTGACGCCGTAGGCTGATGCAATACTGACTATGCAATACTGACCATGTTGGTAAATAGCGGGGGGCTTCATAGCCCCCCGTCTTTGATCTGCGCAGAACCCCACAACAGACCTTCGACACAAGACGCACAACAGCAGAACGACGACACGGAGGCACAAAGACACAGAGAAACACAGAGAACTGCAAGATCGAACAATTGCCTGCGCAGTCGTTCTCTCGTTTTCGCAGTTCTCTGTGTTTCTCTGTGTCTTTGTGCCTCCGTGTCGTCGTTCTGCTGTTGTGCGTCGTTTTGACACGCTGCCTACACACACTCCACGCGCGTGGTGGTAAGATAAAGGCATGTTCTGGTCACGCAGCAATGGGGCGGGCAGCCCCATCTCCACAAACGGCGTTGCCCACGCAGCGCCCCATGCACCACGCCTGATTGACCTGCGCCATGTGGTAAAGAACTACGCCACGGCCGCAGGCGCGTACACCGCGCTGCGCGGCATTGACCTGGGCGTGGATGCGGGCGAATTTGTGGCTGTTGTGGGCAAGTCGGGCAGCGGCAAATCGACCCTCAGCAACATGATCACCGGCATCGACCGCCCCACGTCGGGCGAAGTGCTTGTGGGGGGCGTGGCCGTGCAGCAACTCACCGAGGGGCAGATTGCCGTTTGGCGCGGGCGCACCGTGGGCGTGGTCTTTCAGTTCTTCCAACTGCTGCCCACGCTGACTGTGGTCGAAAACATCATGCTGCCCATGGACTTCTGCAACACCTTCAACGAGCACCGCCATGCGCGCAGGGAGCGTGCGCTCTTTCTGCTGAGCCAGGTGGATATGCAGATGCACGCCGATAAGCTGCCCACGGCGCTCTCCGGCGGGCAGCAGCAGCGCATTGCCATCGCGCGTGCGCTGGCCAACGATCCGCCCATTGTGGTTGCCGACGAACCTACGGGCAATCTCGACTCACATACTGCCGACGCCGTCTTTCACCTCTTCGAGCAACTTGTGGCCGCGGGCAAGACCATCCTCATGGTGACGCATGATGACGACCTGGCCCGCCGCGCTACGCGCACCATTACAATTGCCGACGGCGAAATCATTAGCGATCGCCCCAACTATGCGCCGCACGCCGTGGTGGATGATGACGTTGACGATGCCATCCTGTTGGGTGACGAGGAGTTGAGGCTGGCATGATTCCGGCCCCCCGCTGGCGCAAGGTGCTGCGCGATGTCCTGCGCAACCCCACGCGCACCCTGCTTGTGGTGCTTTCAATTGCTGTGGGCGTGATTGCCGTGGCGATTGTCATGGGCGCGTACGGCATTATCGCGGCGGACCTGCCCAACGCGTTCGATGCCACCAACCCCGCGCACGCAAATATTCGGATGCAGCCCTTTGCCGATGACCTGGTTGACGTGGTGGGGCGCATGGATGGCGTGGCCGACGCCGCCGGGCGGCGTGTTGTCTCGGTGCAAGCGCGCGTGCCCGATCCCGAAGGCCCGCCCGGCGCGACAACCTGGCAGGATTTGCAACTGCTGGTGATTGACGACTTTGACGACCAGCGCATCAACATCGTCAGGCCTGAAAGCGGCGCGTGGCCGCCGGACAAGGGCGAGATGCTCGTCGAGCGTGCGTCCATGGCGGCGCTGGGCGCCGTTGAGGGGGAGCCGCTCACCATCAAGCTGGCCAATGACGATGAGCGAGCGCTCAAAGTGGTGGGCCAGGCGCACGACATGAATGAAGTCTCCCTGGCCATTACCGGGCTGGCCAGCGGCTACATTACCCCCGACACTCTGGAGAAGCTGGGGCTGGACCGCCGCTACAACGAAATGCTCATTCGTGTGGCGGAGAACGCCGATCAGCGGTCGCACAACGAGGAAATTGCCAGGGCGGTGGCCGACAAGGTGGAAAAGGGCGGGTATACCGTCTTCCGCACATCCGTGCCTCGCCCGGGCGAGCATTTTCTGGAGCAATTTCTCTCGCCCATGCTGCTGATTCTGGGGGCGCTGGGCGTGCTCTCGCTTTTGCTCAGCAGCTTTCTGCTGGTCAATATCATTACCGCGCTGCTGGCCCAGCAAACGCGCCAGATTGGCGTTATGAAGACCGTGGGCGCCAGTGCGGGCCAACTCACGCGCATGTATCTGGCCTCGGTGGCACTCTTCGGGGCGCTGGCGCTGGCGATTGCGCTGCCGCTGGGCACTCTGCTGATGAATGCGCTGCTGGCCTTTGTGGCGCGCCTGATGAACTTCAATGTTGTCACCAACCGGCTGCCGCTGCCGGTTGTGGCAGTACTCATTGTGATTGCGATGGGTGTGCCTGTGATTGCCGCGCTGGGCCCCATCCTGCGCGGCACGCGCGTGACTGTGCGTGAGGCGATTAGCGACTTTGGCGCGGGCAGTACTGTCTTTGGCCGCAGCCGCATTGACCAGGCACTTGAAAGCATCCGCTTCCTCTCGCGCCCGCAACTTATCTCGCTGCGCAACACCTTCCGGCGCAAGGGCAGGCTCATCCTCACGCTGACCACGCTGATTCTGGCCAGCGCCATCTTTATCAGTGTCTTTAGCGTGCGCGCCTCGCTCTTTCGCACCATGGACGATGCCTTCGCCTACTGGAATTACGAGGTGCGCCTGAACTTCGCGCGCGCCTATCGAGCAGAGCATTTGGCTGCTGTCGCGCTCGAGGTGCCGGGCGTGCGCGCAGCCGAGGCATGGGGCTTGCGCAACGTCTATCGCGTGCGCCCCGATGATACGGAGAGCGACAACATTCGACTGATTGCGCCCCAGCCCGACACAAAGCTGCTCAACCCGACGCTGCTCGAGGGGCGCTGGCTCCTGCCCACAGATGAGGACGCCGTGGTCATCAACACCGACCTCCTTGATGATGAGCCTGATCTGCGCGTTGGTGATAGGATGGTGCTGAATGTTGATGGGCGCGATGTCGCCTGGACAATTGTCGGCCTCGTGCGCAGCGTCATGGCCGGCCCCTATGCGTACACGAATTACCCCTACTTCGCCCGTATGGTGCGCCAGGTGGGCCAGGCCGATATCCTGAACGTCGCGCTGGAGGACCAATCGCCCGCCGCACAGACGGCCATGGCGCTGGAATTGGAGCGCGTCTTCGAGGCGCAGGGCATGCGCGTTGTAGGCACGGAGACAACCGCGGCGCAGCGTGACCAGGTGGGCGACCAATACGGTATCCTGATTGCCTTTCTGGCGCTCATGGCGCTGCTGCTGGCGATTGTGGGTGGGTTGGGGCTCAGTGGCACAATGAGCATCAACGTGCTTGAGCGCAGGCGCGAAATCGGCATTATGCGCTCGATTGGCGCGTCTACGCCGGCTATCATGCGCATTATCATCTTCGAGGGTGTGCTGATCGGCGCCATGGGCTGGATCCTGGGCGCGTTGCTGGCGCTGCCCTTGAGCCGCATTCTGAGCGATGCCGTGGGCGAGGGCTTCATTCATTCGACGCTGACATGGACCTATTCGCTTGGCGGCGCAGCCTTCTGGCTGCTGGTGATGGCAGGCGTTGCGGCGCTCTCCAGCTTTGTGCCTGCACGCCAGGCTGCCAGCCTGACAGTGCGCGAGGTGCTGGCGTACGAGTAGAACACGCTCCAATCTGGGAGCGAGCACACTGAATACTCCTGCACGTGCATGTGCAATCTCGGTGGTGCGAATGGCGCACCCTGTGGAGGATCGCAGTAATGAAACGACCGTTGGTGATTGTGCTTGTACTGATTGCCGTCGCGGGAGCAGGCTTTGGCCTCTATTGGCTGGCGCAGACCGGGCAGTTGCCCGACTTTTTGGCGCGCCCGGCCACACCTGTGGAGCAGATGGCGGCTGCCGATGCGCGCCCCATTACGGCGCCTTCGAGCATTGTGGCCGAGGGCATTGTGCTGCCCGCGCGCTATGCTGCGCTGAGCATGGATGCCACGGGTAAAGTTGTCGCCCTGCCTGTGGCGGAAGGCGAGCAGGTAGCCGCAGGCGACGTGATTGCACGCCTCGAAAGCGATGCCGAGGTGATTTATGTCGCGCAGGCGCAGGCGGCTGTGGACCAGGCGCGCGCGGCACTCGAACGCCTGGTCAATGGTTACAGTGAAGAAGAGCTTGCCGCCGCGCAAGCAGGTGTGGACGCCGCCGCCGCCAATCTGGCCATTCTCACGCAGGGCGCACATCCCGATGACATTGCTGCGGCGCAGGCCGCCGTGGCTGCGGCGCAGGGCGCCTATGCACTGGTGGCCGCCGGCGCCGATGATCAGGCGCTGATTGCTGCCCAGGCCGACATGGCCAACGCGCAGGCTGTGCTGACACAGGCGCAGCGCGCCTATGACAAGGTGGCCTCCGAAAGCGACATTGGCGCGCGCCCCGAGTCGGCGCTGCTGGAACAGGCTTCCAACAACTTTGCTGCCGCGCAGGCGCGCTACAATGACCTGGCTGCCGGCGCCGAGCCGGGCGCGCTGGCCCAGGCCGCTGCCGAGGTGCAGCAAGCGAGCGCCATGCTGGCGCGCCTGCAAAGCGGCGCCACCGAGGCCGAAATCGCCGCCGCCGCCGCCGAAGTGCGGCGCGCCCAGGCCCAGTATGACCTCTTTGCCGCGGGCACCCGCCCCGAGGATATTGCCTCGGCGCAGGCGGAGCTCAACCGCGTGGAAACCGAGCTCATGCAGGCGCAGCTTGCACTCAGCAAGCGCGAGCTCACAGCCCCCTTTGCCGGCCAGCTTGCCTCGCTTGACCTGCGCCTGGGCCAGGCCATTTCGCCCAGCGCGCCCATCGCCCAGCTTGCCGATATTTCCACATGGCTGGTGGAAACCACCGATCTCACCGAAATCAGCATTGTGGATGTGGCGGTGGGCGATACGGTGCAGGTGGAGATTGACGCACTGCCGGATGTTGAGTTGCAGGGCACAGTCACCAACATCAAACCCTTTGGCGTCAACGTGCTGGGCGATATTACCTACAAAGTCACGGTTCGCCTCGGCACAAGCGATCCCCGCCTGCGCTGGAACATGACGGCGGCGGTGACAATCACCCCCTAACAACAACATCTCAACGCAAAGCCGC
>DIAV01000143.1:0-6004 GCA_002415895.1 Anaerolineales bacterium UBA5069
TGGTAATTGGTGAAGTGGTCATTGGTAATCCGGTGGGCGCACGGCGGGCATTACCAATTACCACTTTACCAATTACCAATCAACCAATCAACCAATCAACCAATCAACCAATCAACCAATCAACCAATCATCACTTTTCACCCAACTCATTATTTCTCAGCCGCCGCTCCACACCCGCAATGCGCTCGCCCTGGCTCACAATCAGTTCGGCCAGGAAGCCCACGAGGAAGAGCAGCGCGCTGATGATGGCAACAATGCCCGCAAAAAGGAAGATAGGCCGCTGTTGCGTTTGCGAGGCGAGGTAGAGCACAAGCAGATAAACAAAGGTTAGCCCGCTAACTGTGAGACCGGCCAGCCCCAGCCCGCCAAAGAAGCGCATGGGCGCCTGGCTGAAGGTCAGCAGAAAGCGCACCACCAGTACATCGAGCAGCGATTTGGGAATGCGCTCCCAGCCGAATTTGCTGCTGCCTGCGGCGCGCGGCGTGTAGGCCGTGGCCACCTCGCCCACGCGAAAGCCGTTGTGCACGGCTATCATGAGCAGGAAGCGGTGCCAGTCACTGCGCAGGGGCGGGAAGCTGTGCACCACCTCGCTGCGCATGGCCTTGATCCAGTTGCCGTCGTGGACAGTCACCCCCGCCATCTTCTGCATAACGAAGTTGTAAATGCCGCTGGCAAAGACCTTGCCATCCTTGCGCCCCTGCCGCCACCCCGCCACCACGTCCAGATCGTTCGCCTCCATGGCCTGCACAAGCGCAGGGATGTCGAGCAGCGGGTCTGATTCCATGTCCGCCGGGATGAGAATGACAATGTCGCCGCGGCTGGCCTCAAACATGCGCTGGAGGCCTGCGGTCATGCCCTGGCTGCGGCGGTTGGTGAAGACGCGCAGTGTGGAGTGTTCTTCGCCCAGCCGCTGCAAGAGCGCGCTCGTGGCGTCGGTGCTGCCATCATTGACGACCAGCACTTCGCCCGTGCGGCCCAGCGCTTCAAGCGCGGCAAAGCTGCGCGTCACCACCTGCACGATTGTGCCCTCCTCGTTACGCGCGGGCACCACCACGCTAATGGTCGCACCGGCCGGCGCGACTGCGGGCGCGGCTGCGGGCGCGGCTGCGGCTGCTTGTTCGGCCACGTTCACCCTTGTCTTATCCATCAGCCACACCCCTCGCAAAATGCGCGCACCAGCGCAACAACCCGATCCTGCTGTGCGTTGGTCATCTCCGGGTAGAGGGGCAGGCTCAGGCAACTGTCGGCCACAGCTTCGGTGACGGGGAAAGCGCCGCGCGCATAGCCTAGTGCCGCATAGGCGGGCTGCAGGTGGAGAGGCAGCGGGTAGTGCACGCCCGCTTCAACGCCATTTGCGTGCAAGTGCTCGAGCAGGGCGTCGCGCGCGGCCGTGCGGATGACATAGAGATGCCACGCAGGCTCCACCCCCGGCGCACACTGAGGCAGCACAACCTGCTCTACCTGCGCGAGTTGCTCATTGTAGCGGGCAGCAAGGCGGCGGCGCGCTGTTGTCCAGCCATCCAGGTAGTGCAACTTGGCCAGCAGCACCGCGGCCTGCAACGTGTCCAGACGCTCGCCAAAGCCCACCACATCGTGCACATATTTGGCGCGCCGCCCGTGATTGCGCAACAGACGCACCTTGTCGGCCAGCGCGGCGTCGCGCGTGATCATCGCGCCGGCATCGCCATACGCGCCCAGGTTTTTACCCGGGTAGAAGCTGAAGCAGGCGACATCGGCCAGCATGCCCGCGCGCACACCCTCAATGGTTGCGCCATGCGCCTGCGCAGCATCCTCAATCACAGCCACGCCGTGCGCTGCAGCAATTGCATTGATGGCCGCCATGTCGGCCGGATGGCCATAAATGTGCACGGGGATGACGGCGCGTACAACAGGTGTAATGGCGGCCGCGAACGCGGCGGGAGACATGGTGTAGGTGACAGGGTCTATGTCCACAAAGACGGGCGTGGCGCCCACGGCGCTAATCGCCTCGGCGGTGGCAATAAAGGTGTGCGCAACGGTGATTACAGCGTCACCCGCGCCCACACCCAGCGCGCGCAGCGCCAGCTCCAGCGCGGCCGTGCCGCTGCTCACACCCACGCAGTGCGGCGCGCCGCACCATGCGCCAAAGGCCGTCTCGAAGCGTGCCACCTCAGGCCCCATGATGAATGAGGTTGAGTCCAGCACGCCCTGCAGGGCGCGATCCACATCAGCACGCACGCTTGCGTACTGGGCCTTCAAATCGACGAGTGGGATCGGTGCGTGCGTCACAGGCAGATAGGGGTGGGTGCTGATCCAAAATGGCCGAGCAGGTCGGCTCGGCCATCCCAAACAACTCCTCCCGAGTATAGTGCAGAGATGCGCCGGAGCGAAAACGAGGCGGCGCGATGTTTTTCATCTGCGCGCACAAATGCTTGAGAACAACATCGCGACGCGAAGACGCGAAGGCGCAAAGAAATGCAAAGCACAGCAAAGGAAAAGCAACGACTTGGAATAAGTCGACGCGCTTTTCTTCTTTGCTGCTCTTTGCGTTTCTTTGCGCCTTCGCGTCACGATGGTGCTGTGTGTTTCAGCTCAAAGTACGGGCGAGAGCAAGCGCGCGGCCGCGTCGCGGAAGCGATGTGCAAAGGGGAGCTTGGCATAGGCGCCGGGGTCAAACGGCGTGCACTGCTTCAGGTCTTCATGAAACGTTGCTTCAAGTTCCTGTGCCAGCGCGCTGTCATAGAGAATGGCGTTGATTTCGTAGTCCAGATTGAAGCTGCGGATGTCCATGTTGGCTGATCCGACGCTGCACACCAGGCCGTCGGTGCTCACGGTCTTGGCGTGCATATAGGCGCCGTGGTAGAGGTAAATACGCACGCCGGCGCGCATCATCTGGAGCATGTAGGTATATGCCGCCCAATAGGGCAGCGCGTTATCGCCGCAGCTGTAGGGAGCGAGCATAATGCGCACATCCACGCCTGAAAGCGCCGCGGCCTGGAGTGCATCGATCATGCCGGGGTCCAGAATGAAGAAGGGCGACTGAATGTAGACATGGCGGGTGGCCGTTGTGATCATGAAGAAGTACATCTGCCGAATCGCCTCATAGCGCGAGTCGGGGCCGGAGGCCACCACCTGCACGGGTGTATCACCGTATTTGTGGGAAATCTCGGGGAAGTAGCATTCGTCAACAATTGAAAGCTTGCTGGCATGGTACCAGTGCGACACAAACTGCGCCTGGAGCACACGCACGGCTTCGCCCTCAAGGCGCAGGTGCGTGTCGCGCCATGCCGTATATTTGCCCATGCCCTCCACATGCTCCTTGCCCATATTCATGCCGCCCACATAGCCGGTTACACCATCAATCACGGTAATCTTGCGGTGGTTGCGATAGCTGATGGTGTGCACGCGCAGTACGGGTGAGAAGGTTGTCACCTCCACACCTGCTGCACGCAGGCGTTTGCGCCGCGCGCGCTTGAACATGAAGAAGGATCCCACAGCATCAAAGAGCAGGCGCACCTCCACACCGGCGCGCGCCTTTTCTTCAAGCACGGCGTCGAACGCGTCCATCACTTCATCGGTGCCCCACGAGAAGAACTCAAGGTGAATGGAGTGCTGGGCGCGCTTGAGGTCCTCCAGCAGCAGCGGGTACATGGCTTCGGCATCTTGCAGGATCTCGACGTGATTATTCGTGGTGACAATGGCGTAGGAGTTGCGCAGGCCCAGTTGCAGCAGACGGTTGTAAATGGGGATTTCGCGCTCGCGCAACATGGCAATCGGCTCGCGTGGCGGCGGAATCACGCGCATCATCTGCGCAATCACGTCGCGGCCAATGTCCTTGCGCACATAGTAGTTTTCGCGGCTGAATGCTTTCCAACTCCGCCCCGTGAGGACGTAGATTGCGAGGCCAACAACGGGAAACGTAAGCAGAAAGAGCAGCCACGCGATGGTCGAATTGGGGCTGCGCCGATCCATGATCAGGAAGATCGTGACACCGATTGCATAGGTGGCGTAGATCGCGCTGAAAACCAGAGACCAGTACATAGCATGCACTCAGTTTGAAGGCTGGATTTCAAGGCGGAACTTGCAAGGCAGATTCCGCCTCTATCTTTGGATGCTGGCAATGCCGGGCGCAGGTTGTGCGGGCAAAATGAGTTGGCGCGCAGTGTCAAACGACGCGGGAATCGGCTCGGCCACCAACGTGAATTCGGTGATCTCGGCAGGGCAGTTTACGCGCACCGGTACAATGACGGCGCCAATGCCGCGATTTGTGTAGAGCCACGCATCACCCACGCGGTAGAGCCCCATATCGTACTTGCGCCCGAGGTAGGGCAGCGTATAGGCGCGACGCGGTTTGCGCACGCGAATCTGCCCGCCGTGCGTGTGTCCCGAGAGCTGCAAGACCACGCGCGGATTCTGCGCATACACATCAATCATGTCGGGTTCGTGCATCAGCAGGATAATCGGGCTGTCGCCAGGCGCCTGCTCGAGCGCGGCGGCAAAGTCGGCGCGCCCCACCCAGCCATCATCCAGACCCGTGAGATAGACGGCGCCCCCGGCCAGCGGAATGCTGCGGTTGTGCAATACGTTGATGCCCGCATCGCGCAAGCCGGCGCGCACGACGTTTGGGTTGGACCAATGGTCATGGTTCCCCAGCGTGGCAAAGACACCGTCACGCGCGTCAAGCTGTCCCAGGGCCCGCTTCATCTCGCCGATTGCAGCCGCTTCATGCGTTACAAAATCACCCGTCAGTGCAATCAGGTCGGGCTTGAGCTGTTGGGCAATTTCGAGCGCCTGGGTAATAAACGCAAGTGTGGTAAAGGGGAAGAGGTGAAAATCGCTGAGTTGGACAATGCGGTAGCCATCGAGTGCGGCGGGCAACTGCGGAATGGGCACAGTGACGCGATCAACGGCGATTTCGTCGCCAACATTCAGTGTCGCAAGTGAACTGTAAACAAGATGACGCGCCCGCGCACGCGCTGTGCGCGCGCCGGGGCGCCTGGACCATGCGGAGAAGCGATTATTCATTGCGGTAGAGATGGCGTTTTCAAGCGCGCACTTTGTGTGTATTGATGTACGTGGCGAAGATGTACATTGCGTACATGCAGGACAAAGATGCGGTGAAAACGACGCCGATTGGACACAGGTTCCCGTGATACTTCGTATGCCACGGGCGGATGCACCACTAAAGTGATGCTACAGTGAGAACGACATTGACGCATAAGCGCACCGGTGCAAAGAACAGCAAGCAAGAAGCAGCTTCTTCCATGTTGTTGCATTTCTTTGCGCCTGCGCGCCTCTGCGTCAACTTCGTTCGCATAGCGCTATTACTTTAGAGGGCGCCGGCGCCACCTGCGCTGTCATTCGCAGCCAGCTTGGCCTGCTTTGCTGCCTGCTGGCGATTGAGCAGGATTGAGTAGGCAGAGAGAAGCGCGCCCAGCACCAGCAAGCCAATGGCAATCCACTGAATCAGCTTCGGTTGCGCAACGTTGGAGATAATTGCGTAGACAAGGTAGCTTCCCAGCGCCAGCCACACAAGGCCGCGCACAAGCGTTGCGTACACAATCCCCGATTCCGGCCGCTCTACAAACGCCGCCAGAAGGGTGAGAATGCCAATTGTGATCAGCGCGACGCCAAATGTGAAGAAGCCCGGCAGAAACGCAGTATCGGTGTTTATCAAATAGAGGAGTGATACCGAAATGCCGGCGACAAGGCCGCCACCTGCCGCCAGCAGGCCAAATACCGAGAGGCCGGAGCCGCGGCCGCGCATGGCCGAGATGATTGTGCCCAATCCAATTGCCAGCAGGTAGATGCCAAGGCCAAAGATGATGATGCGCGCCGCTGAATTCGCGTCCCATAGCGCGTAGCCGCCGATCGCCAGCAGCACAAGCCCTTGCAGCAGCACAACCCACCACGCGATGCCCTTGCGCCACGGCGCATATTGCTGCACGGTATCGTTAATACTCGATGATGTGCTCATGCTCATTCCCTTCGTCGTGGCCACATGGTGATGGCGGATGGTGATGGC
>DIAV01000143.1:6152-7378 GCA_002415895.1 Anaerolineales bacterium UBA5069
CTAAGCGAGAAGTCAAATCGAGAATCTTGTTCCTCCATTATACCATCGCGCTTTGCGTAGGCAAGCAGTATCCCCTGCTCAGTCTGGGCGTCTCATAAGGCGTGGGAACAGCGCGCGCCGGACTTTGCAAATCCTGCAAAACTCTATTGGCCGTATACATCTGTTTGCATGGCGTTGCGCGTTGCGGTACGATCGCTTCATGCCAACTCCTGAAGCGGCGCCCATCCCGGCCAGGCCGGTCATGCCAGCCACACCCGACAGAATCCCCCCGCGCCCTCGTCTCTCCATTGTTGTCCCCATTTGGAACGAGGAGCAGGTAATTCCAGTGCTCTACGCGCGCGTGCGTGAGATCATGGAGAGCACCGGCGAAACGTGGGAACTCATCTGTGTCAACGACGGCAGCAAAGATCGCTCGCTGGAACTGCTGATTGCCACGCGTGCAGCGGACCCGCGCGTCAAAATCCTGAACTTCAGCCGCAACTTTGGCCACCAGATTGCAATTACGGCTGGGGCCGACTTTGCCGAGGGCGACGCCGTCATCGTCATGGACGCTGACCTGCAGGACCCGCCCGACGTCGTGCTGCGCATGATTGAAAAGTGGCGCGCCGGCTATGAGGTTGTCTACGCCGTGCGCACCAAGCGCGAGGGTGAGACGAAGTTCAAGCTCTGGACCGCAGCCGCCTTCTACCGCCTCCTGCAGCGCATTACCGAGGTGGACATTCCTGTGGATGCGGGCGACTTCCGCCTCATGGACCGCAAGGTGGTGATCGCCATGCGCCACCTGCGCGAGAAGCACCGTTTCATGCGTGGCCTGAGCGCGTGGGTGGGCTTCAAGCAGATTCCCGTCGAGTACGAGCGCGCCGAGCGTTACGCCGGCGAGACCAAGTACCCCCTGCGCAAGATGCTGCGCCTGGCGATTGCCGCCATCACCAGCTTCAGCTTTGTGCCCCTGCAATTGGCCACCTGGACGGGCTTTGTGCTCGCCGCCGTCAGTCTGATTGCCATCCTGACAACAGTCATCCTGCGCCTTTCGGGCAGCGGCTTCTTCCTGGGGCAGGCCACCACACTCGTCGCCGTGCTCTTTTTGGGCGGCATCCAATTGATCTTCCTCGGCATCATTGGCGAGTACATCGGCCGCATCTATGATGAAACCAAGGACCGCCCGCTCTACATTGTGGCCGAGGCGCATGGTTTTGTCATTGATGATCCCGTGCATGGCCCGGACA
>DIAV01000328.1 GCA_002415895.1 Anaerolineales bacterium UBA5069
TTCGCCGCGACAACAATATCAAAGCCGCCGTGGGGTTCGCCAACGGGCAAGCCCTGGCTTTCGGGTGTACGCTCAACGTCAAACAGGTGGTATTGCACAAAGGGCCATGCGCTGAAGTTTGCCTGTGCACGCGCCAGGAAGAGCGGCGACACGTCGGTGAACCAGTACTCGACGGCTGCGTGCTCACTGGCTGTTGCGTCCAGCAGCGACAGGATGTAAGAGGTTGTCGCGCCGCTGCCCGCGCCAATTTCCAGAATGCGCAGCGGTGTTGTGCCGCTGGCAGTGCTCTCTGCCTGGCGCGCAAGTTGCACGGCTTGTACAACGTTGCGGGCAACCAGCGTGTTGTAGATGCGCGCCGCAGGGGCATCGCGGTAGAGCGGCTCGACAAGTGCAAGCGAGCCATTGGGAAAGAGCAGGCTGAGCGCATCCGTCTCGCCGCGCAGGGCTGCGGCCAGCGCTGTGCCGCACCGTTGCACAAGCGCCAACTCGGCTTGAATGCCTTCGGCATGGCCATCAAGCGCAGCGGCCAGTGTGGCGGGGTCGGCGCGCTTCTCAAGGAGCCCTACGACTTTCCACTGTGCGGCATCGCCCAGCACATTGTTCTCGCGGCTCAGCAACCCCTCTTCGGCGGCCATGGCCAGCAACCGCGCAAAGAGGCGGCGCTGCGCCGAGATGACGCCAAGCTGTTCTGCCAGCCCCTCGCTCGTGAAGATGTTACCAACTCGGGGCGACCAGCCAAGCTCCACCAATGCCTGCAACGCATAGGCTGTAGCCAGCGCCTCCAGCTCCGTCAATTTGTCCTGGGCAATTGCCAGTGCGTGTTCCTGGGCAAGGGGTGCGAGGTGAGCGCTGGTTGTGTTTGCCAGCTCCTGCGGTGCGGGCAAAAGCAGCCGGGCGGCCTGTTGCACTTGCGCCTGCTGCACCCATTCCAGCGCATAGAACCAATCCGTGGGCTGGCGGTTGGTGACCTGCAAAAGCGCCGCGCGTGTGGCGCGCCGGAGTTGCAGCCCTGTGGCCTCGGCCACGAGCGCGCCCTCTTCGTTAAAGACGCGCAGATCGCCAACAAAACTCTCGCCGCCTTCAAAGCCGCTGCGTAGTTGCACATGGCACCAAAGGCGCGCCCCCGGCTCCTGCACAATACGTAAATTGTCGATACCCACCAGCAGGGAGGTCTCGTGTTCGGCAGGCAGGGGCGCACCCAACAGGTGGAAGCAGGCGTCGAGCAGCGCGGGGTGGAAACGGTAGTGGGCGCGATCCTGATAGAGCGTTTCGGGCAGTTCCACCAGCCCCAGCGCTTCGCCGTCGCGTCGCCAGATCTGCGTGAGACCCTTGAAGCTCGCGCCAAATTCCAACCCCAGCGTGGCCAGATGCGCGTAATAGTCGCCGGCGTCCATGCGCTCTGTGCAGCGCGCCTGCACTTCGGCGCGATTCAGGTCACCGGCAACAGGTGTAGTCGTGTCCTCCTGCTGCATGACGCTGCCCTCAGCGTGGAGCGCCCATTCGCTTTCGTTTGCCGCCTTGCTGAAGATCTGGAATTGTGCGCCGCCGTTGCCGGCTGAAAGCACCGTTTGCACGGTGATTGCTCCTGCTTCAGGCAGGATCAGGGCCTTGCGGATGGTCAGGTTTTCCACTGCATTGGGGGTGACGCCAAAGAATTGCGCACCGGCTGCAAAAACCATCTCGAGAAAGGCGGGCGAAGGCAGCAGCGCCGCGCCGTGTATGCGGTGGTGCGCAAGGAAAGCGGGCTGCTGTGCGCTCAGCGCCGCCTCGAAGACTGTGGCGTGCAGTGCCGGCGAGCGCACCGAGTTGCCCAGCAGCGGGTGTACGCCTGCACTGCCTGCGTTGCCGGTTGCGGCGCGCGGCGCAGGGCGCAAATAGTAATTCTGGCGCTCAAAGGGGTAGGTGGGCAGCAGCGCACGGGGGCGCATCTCTTTGCCGTAGTAGCCTTGCCAGTCTACGGCGACGCCGCTGGTGAAGAGCAGGCCAAGGCTTGCGCGCATGTGGCGTTGCTCCGGGTGGTCGCGCCGCAGCGATGGCGCCCACGTGGCCTCTACCCCGGGCAGGACGCGCTGGGCAATCCCTATCAGTGTAGGATGAGGCCCGATCTCGACAAACGCGTTGTAGTCGGCCGCGTGCAGTGCCTCCACCACATCGCCAAAGCGCACCGTCTTGCGCATCTGCTGCCGCCAGTAGGCGGGGTCGGTGAGTTCGGCGCGCGTAGCCACGCGCCCGTACATGGCCGAAACGACGTCGATCTGCGGCGCGTGCAACTGCACGCTGCGCACGGCCTCCTCAAAGGCGTCAAGCACAGGCTCCATGAGGGGGGAGTGGGCGGCAACCGTCACGGCCACAGGGCGGCTCTGGATGCCTTCTTCCTGCAGCGCGTCCAAAACAGCCTGCACGGCGTCACGCGTGCCTGAGATAACCAAATTCTCCGGTCCGTTGACGGCGGCAATGCTCACTTCGTTATCGGAGATGCCCAGGCGTGCCGTCACGGCGTTGAAAACCTCCGCATCGGCAAAGACCGCCGCCATGCGTGCTGGGCGCGTGGCATCTGCCGCCGTGCCTGCCATGAGGCGGCCGCGCACGGCGCTCAGGCGCAAGCCATCCTCCAGCCCCATGACACCGGCAGCAATTGCGGCGGCATATTCGCCCGCACTGTGCCCAGCCACTACGCCCGGCTCAATGCCCCACGCCCGCCACAGCGCGCAGAGTGCGACTTGCATTGCGCAGAGCGCAGGCTGTGCGTACTCCATGCGCGCCATGAGATCGGCGCTTTCGGGGCCAAAGAGAATCTCGGCCAGGGTGCGGTCCATGTGCGGCGCGAGCAGTTGGGCGCAGGTGTCCAGCGCCGCGCTGAAGTGCGGCTCATGCGCGTAGAGTTCGCTGCCCATACCCGTGTACTGCGCGCCCTGACCGGTAAAGAGGAAGGCAACATCACGACGCTTGCCTGCTCGCACCGCGCCCACGCTCACGCCATTGGCAGCTTCACCGGTTGCCGCAACGGCCAGGTGATCGCGCATCTCCGCCAGTGAATCTGCCACGAGCGCGAGGCGGTGGCTGTGCAGTGCACGCGCCGTGTTCGCCGTGTAGGCAACGGTGGCCGCGTCCAGTTCAGGATTCTGCGCGAGGTGCGCTGCGTAGCGACCGGCAAGTGTGCGCAGCGCGCTCTCTGTGCGTGCGCTCAGTGTGAGCAGGTGCGGCCCCATTGCCTCTGCGCGCGGCGCGCTTGTGATTGCATCAGCAGTGTTGGCGGGCGCAGATTCCAGCAACAGGTGCGCGTTGGTGCCGCTGAAGCCAAATGAACTGACACCTGCAATCAGCCGCCCATTGCTGCCCAGCCACGGCGTGCGCTCGGTGGGGATATCAATGGGCAGCTCGTCCCAGGCAATGTGGGGGCTGCGCTCGGTCAGGTGCAGATGGGGCGGAATCTCGCCATGCTGCATCATGAGCACCAGCTTCATCAGCCCGGCCACGCCGGCGGCTGATTCCAAATGGCCGATGTTGGTCTTAACGGAGCCAATCAGCAGGCGCCCTGCGTCTTCGCGGCCCGCGCCCAGCGCCGCGCCCAGTGCCTGCGCCTCAATTGGATCACCCAGTGATGTGCCCGTGCCGTGCGTCTCCACATATTGCACTTCATGGGGGGCCAGCCCTGCGTTGGCGAGCGCGGCGCGAATGACGGAGACCTGGGAGGGGCCATTGGGCGCGGTGATGCCGTTGCTGCGCCCATCCTGGTTGAGCGCCGAGCCACGGATGACGGCCAGAATCGTGTCCTTGTCGGCCAGTGCGTCGCGCAGCCGCTTGAGCATGACGAGGCCGCACCCCTCGCTGCGCACAAAGCCATCGGCGCTGGCATCAAAGGCCTTGCAGCGGCCGTCGCTCGCCATCATGCGTGCGCGCGAGAGGGTGATTGTGGTAACGGGCGAAAGGATGGCATTGACGCCACCGGCCAGCGCCGTGTGGCAATCACCGTTGCGCAGGCTTTGTAGGGCCAGATGGATGGCCACCAGTGACGATGAGCAGGCGGTGTCGACAGAGAGGCTGGGACCTTGCAGGCCCAGCGTGTAGGAGAGCCGCCCCGACGCGATGCTGTGCGCGTTGCCTGTGGAGAGGTACGCATCAATTTGCGTTTCGTCGCCCGCCATGAGCATTTGGCCGTAGTCGCTGTTGCAGATGCCCAGGAAGACGCCTGTGCGTGAAGCATTCAGGCGCTGCGGCGAATAGCCTGCGCGCTCGAGCGTTTCCCATGCCACCTCAAGCAGCAGCCGCTGCTGCGGGTCCATGCTCATGGCCTCGCGCGGCGAAATGCCAAAGAACTGTGGTTCAAAGCCGTCAATCGGCTCCACAAAGCCGCCCCAGCGCGTGGCAATTTTGCCCTGTGCGTCCGGGTCCGGGTCAAAGTACGCCTCGTTATCCCACCGTGAGGATGGAATCTCGGTAATGGCGTCGACGCCGTCGCGCAGCAACGCCCAGTATGCCTCCGGGCTATCAGCGCCGGGGAAGCGGCAGGCCATGCCCACAATGGCAATCGGCTCAACGCGCGCGCTTTCCGCGGCTGCGCGGGCGCGTTCAGCCGCTTCGAGCTTCGTTTGCAGATCAACCGCCAGCAGCGCCAGCCGCTTGGGCGAGAGCGCGTTAATCCGTTCGAGGAACTCCTGCATGGTCAGTCTCCTGTCATTTTCTGCGCAAGCAGTCGCTCAACCTCTTCATCCGAGAGATCCTCGAGTGAATCAAGCATGGAGTTCATGTCGCGCCCAGCGCTGGGGGAGACGGTGTTGCCTGGCGGCTGTGCAGCCTCGGGTGCTGCGGCAGGCGGCAGCAGATCCAATTGTGTCACCAGATAGCCCGTGATCGCGGCTACGTTTGGGTAATCGAACGCGAGCGTGGCGGGCAGGCGGCGCTTAATCGCCAACTCTGCGCCCAGCAGGTTGCGCAGTTCGACGGCCATGAGCGAATCGAGACCCAGCGCGTTGAGGGGTGCTTCATCATCAATGCGCGCCACCGGCAGCGCCAGAACGCGCCCCGTGATTGCGCGCACGTGCTCCAGCAGCAGCGCAGCGCGTCGCTGCGGCGGCGCCTGAAGCAACCGCTGAATGATGTCGGGCGGCGCATTGCCGGCGGCAACGGCCTGTGCCTCAACTGCACCATTGGGGGCAACCGGCGCATGTGTGTGCCTGCGTGCGGCAGGGCGTTGTGTGGCCACCTCGGCAAAGAAGGATGGTTGATTCTCACCAACAAGATGGCGCAGGAGGCGGGGCCACTCCACGGGGAGGACACCCGCCTGCACACGCTCGCTGTGGAGAAGCGCCTCAACCAGTTGCATACCTTCCGCCGGCGCAATTGTGCCCATGCCTTCGGCGGCCACGCGCGCGGCCACGTCGTTGGCCACCGCCGCGCCCACCTCGGACCACGCACCCCAGTTGATGCTGAGCGCAGGCTGGCCGGCGGCGCGGCGCATGTGCGCCAGCGCATCGAGGAAGCTGTTGGCGGCGGCGTGGTTCGTTTGCCCGCGCGAGCCAATCAGCGAGGCGATTGACGAATAGAGAATGAAGAAATCCAGCGCCAAAGCCTGCGTTTGTGTGTGCAGATGCCACGCACCCAGCACCTTGGGCGCAAGCACTGTTGTGAAGCGCGACCATGTTTGCTGCGTGAGCGCGCCATCGTCAAGCACGCCCGCGGCATGAATGACGCCACGCACGGGCCGCGCCGGATCAGCGTGGGCGGCTAGCGCCCTGGTCACATCGGCTGCGTTGGCAACATCACCCTGCACAACCGTCACGCGCACACCCTGCGCGGCCAGTGCGTCGATGGCAGCCTGCGCGGCCGCTGATGGGTTACTGCGTCCCATCAGTGTAATACTGCGCGCGCCCTTGCCGGCAAGCCATTCTGCGGCCACAATGCCCAGCCCGCCCAGCCCGCCGGTGATGAGATAGGTGGCGTCGGCGCGCACAAGCGCCGTGGCCGCNNGCCAATGTGGCGCGCCTGCGCCATGGTGCGGAATGCGTCGGCAGCCGCTTCCAGCGGGAAGAGTTGCATGGGCAGCGGCGCGATGCGCCCCTCGGCGGCGCTCGTCATTACGTCGACCAGCATCTGATGAATGCGTTCCGGCTCTGTAATGGCCGTCTCGCCCCAGTCGATAATCTGGTAGTCCAAGCGCCGTCCGTGGCTGCTCGCATAGGCCTGCACCTCTGCCGAGGTGAGCAAATCGCGTTTGCCCAACTCGAGGAAGCGGCCGTCCTGCGCCAGCACATCCAGGCTGCGTGCGCTGAAGTCACCCGCCAGCGAGTTGAGAACCAGGTCAACGCCGCGGCCGTTGGTTGCCTGCATAATCGCATCGGCAAAGTCGAGCGTGCGC